>JBGCDH010000033.1:0-65432 GCA_045105235.1 Planctomycetota bacterium
CGAGTCGACGGGCCTCGACCTCAGCAAGTCCTGGCCAACCGACGTCGCGAGCCGCAAGCAGCAGCTCGATACCTTTGACTTGATCATTGGACTGACGCCGGCCATCCGCGAGCAGCTCAAGAAGATCCCCTTCCACACGACGACCCTGCACTGGGACATCGACACCACCGCGTCGCCGGAAGACTGCCACCGTTCGATCACGCCGCGCGTGCGCGAGCTGATGGAGCAACTTCGAGGCGAACAGGCCAGCTGATCGTGAACGCCCCCAGGATGCAGACCAACAGGATGCAGACCAAGCCAACCAAGCCAGGGCCGGCACCGCGCCTCGCCACGACGAGAAACGCGGACTGGGCCAAGGCTCTCGATACCAGGGACCGATCCTGGTTCCTCGATTTCATCGCGCGGCTTGGTGTGCAGATCGGCGGCATGTCCGCGATCCTGTTCATCGCTGCGATCTTCATCTTCATTGGCACCGAGGGCTTCGAGTTCTTGTGGAACCGGCTGTCGTTCACCCAGCTGCTGTTCGGCGGGCGTTGGGACCCAACGGTCGAGCCCGCGATCTACGGCGCCCTGCCGCTGCTGGCGGGCACCGCATGGATCACGGTTCTGGCGATGCTGATCGCCGTGCCGCTGTCCTTTGCCGCCGCGATCTACGTCGGAGAGTTTGCGCAAGGCAAACAGCGCGAGTGGCTGAAGATCGGCATCGAGCTGCTGGCCGCGATCCCCTCGGTCGTCTGGGGGGTGATCGGGCTGCACGTGCTCAAGCCGCTGATCGAGGACATCTTTGAGGTGCAGGTCGGCCTCAACGTGCTCAACGCCGGCGTCATCCTGGGCCTGATGGCCGCTCCGATCATCGCGACCATCGCCGAAGATGCGCTCAAGGCCGTGCCCGACAGCTACCGCGAAGCCGCGGAGTCGATGGGCGCCACCAAGTGGCAGGTCATCCGCAAGGTCGTGCTGCCGCACGCGCGCCCGGGCCTGTCGGCCGCCGTATTGCTCGGCGTCGGGCGTGCCTTTGGCGAGACCATTGCCGTGCTGATGGCGAGCGGCCACATGCTGCTGGCGCCCAGCAGCATCTTTGATTCGGCCGCAACGCTGACGGCCACGATTGCCGCCGAGCTGGGTGAAGCCGCCGTCGGCGGCGACCACTACCAGGTCCTGTTCGTCCTAGGCCTGCTGCTGTTCCTGATCACGTTCTGCATCAACTTGATTGCGGACCGCATCGTGCGCGGCCGGAGGGTAGAGGCATGACCGACATGAGCATGTTTGCGAGCTCGCCAAACGAGAAGCGCGCGCTGACGCAGCAGAAGCTGCTCAAGATCGGCTTTCTCGCGGTCGCGATGCTGCTGTTGATCCCGACCGGAGCCATCCTCGGCGTGCTGGTCTGGCAGGGCGCTCCCGGGTTGACCTGGGAGTTTCTGACGACGATGCCGCGCGACGGCGGCACCTCGGGTGGCATTGCCACGGCGCTGGTCGGCACGCTATGGCTGACCGCGACGGCGCTGGTGTTTGCGCTGCCGCTCGGCGTCGCCGCCGCGATCTACCTCAGCGAGTATGCGCGCGACAGCTGGCTTACGCGCACGATCAACATCGCGATCGTCAACCTGGCCGGCGTGCCGTCGATCGTGCACGCGCTGTTTGGCGTCGGTGCGTTTGTCTACTTTGCGCAGTTCGGCAAGTCGATCCTGGCGGCCGGCTGCACGCTGGCCGTGATGACGCTGCCGGTCGTGATCGTGTCGACGCGCGAGTCGCTGCAGGCGGTGCCAAACTCGTTCCGCGACGCGTGCTGGAACATGGGAGCAACGCGCTGGCAAACGATCTGGCGCATCGTGCTGCCCAATTCTGGCAGCGGCATCCTGACCGGGCTGATCCTGGTGGTCTGCCGCGCCGTTGGCGAGACCGCGCCGATCATGTTTACCGGCGCGGTGTTCATGCGGCAGGCGTTCCCGAACGGCATCTTCGACAAGTCCATGGCGCTGTCGCTGCACCTGTTCAACGTCTCGACGCAGGTCGCGAACGTGCCCGAGCACATTCCGTTCACGGTCGCGCTAACGCTGATCCTGGTCGTGCTGTCGATGAACGCCGTTGCGATCTACTTCCGGATGAAGCTGCGAGGTAAGAAAAAGTGGTAGCCACTCCCCCCCCGACTCTGCTGCCGGAAACCCAGGCCGATGCGGTGCTGGAGGTGCGCGACCTCGAGATCCGCTACGGCGACAAGGTGGCGCTCTCGGGCGTCAACTTCGAGGTTCGCCGCAACGAGATCTTCGGCATCATCGGCCCCGCCAACTCGGGCAAGACATCGTTTTTGCGCGCGCTCAACCGCATGGATGAGTTCGAGCACAAGATGTCGGTCTCGGGCACGGTCCTGTTTGCCGGGCGCGACGTCTCATCGATCCGCAATCTCTACGCCCTGCGCCGCATGATCGGCGTGGTCTTCCCGCTGCCGGTCGGACTGCCGCTCTCGATCTACGACAACGTGGCGCTGTCGCCGCGCCTGCGCGGCATCCGCAACCGGGCGCAGCTCGACGAAATCGTCGAACGCTGCCTGACGCGGGCCGCTCTCTGGGACGAAGTCAAAGACCGGCTGAAGAACCTCGGCTCGCTGCTCAGCGGCGGCCAGCAGCAGCGCCTGACGATTGCGCGCGCGCTGTCGCAAGAACCAGAGCTGCTGCTGCTCGACGAGTTCTCGATCGCCGTCGACCCGGTGACCACGATGCGCATCGAGGAAGTGCTCAAGGAGCTTCGCCAGGAGATGACCATCGTGCTTGTCACCAACCTGGTGCAGCAGGCGCGGCGCTTGGCCGACCGCACCGCATTCTTCTTGAAGGGCGAGTGCGTCGAAGTCGAACGCACCGAAAAGTTGTTCAACGGCGCCGCTCGCGATCAGCGCACGGTCGACTACCTGGAGGGCCGTTTTGGCTAGCACCGAACCCGAGCCGGCCATGTCCGGCGTCCCGTCCGCTGCGTCGGCGCAGGCCGCCGCCGCCGCCGCCGCCGCAAGCGGCCGCGAGCACAGCGCCATCCAGGTGCGCTCGATGAACCTGTGGTATGGCGACTTCCAGGCGCTGCACGAAGTCGACCTCGACATCAAGCCGGGGATCGTCACGTCGATGATCGGCCCGTCAGGCTGCGGCAAATCGACGCTGCTGCGCAGCATCAACCGCATCAACGAACGCCTCGGCTACGTGCGCACCACCGGCACGATCCAGGTGCACGGCGAAGACATCTACGGCCCCGAGGCCTCGCAGATTCAGGTGCGACGCCACGTCGGCATGGTCTTCCAGCGCCCCAACCCGCTGCCGCTGTCGGTGCGCGACAATGTCCTTTTTGGCCACCGCCTGCACCGCACCGAACGCGTCTCGCGCAGCGACGAAGACGCCATCGTGCAGCAAGCCCTCGAGCAGGTGCTGCTGTGGGATCGCATCAAGGACAAGCTGACGACCAAGGCGACCTCGCTGTCGCTCGAGGAGCAGCAAAAGCTCTGCATCGCCCGTCTGCTGCCAACCAAGCCCAAGGTCCTGCTGATGGACGAGCCCTGCTCGGCACTCGACCCCGAAGCAACCGCGGCCGTCGAAGAGCTGATCTGGGAACTGCGCGGCCGCTACTCGATCCTGATCGTGACGCACAACATGGCGCAGGCGCGCCGCGCCAGCGATGAGTGCGTCTTCATGCTGCTCGGTCGCGTGGTGGAGCACACGGCAACCGAGGACATGTTTGTGTCGCCGCAGCACAAAGAGACGGCGGACTACATCGAGGGCAGATTCGGGTAGCCGGCTTGGCTTGACAGCTGGCGATCCAACTCGATCCATCAAGCTCCCCCTCCTGCTATGCTCGGTCCGTGATCACGCGCACCGTGCAAACTCTGTTCCTAGGCTTGTGGCTCACAGCCAGCCTCACCCCCGCCCAAGCACCGACCGGCGCCAACGCTCCCGACACGGTCCTAGCCAACTACCAGCTGCTAGGCAAACCAGCGGCCATTACCCGCACCGATGTCGCGCTCGAAATGGCGTTCCACCTGCGCCGCCGCGACCGCGGCCGCGACGCCTGTGGCATGATGGTCGATTCCCTGCTGACTCGGACCGCCGCCAAAAAACTCGGGCTGATGCCGACGCGCGCCGACGTCACGGCGTTTTGGGACAAGCTCAAGGACCAGCTGCGCGCTGCGGGCGAGCGCCCTGAGAAGTTTGCCGCGGTTCGCAACACCGGCGAAGCGCAGTGGCTGCAGGACCTGTCGGTGCACCTCGCCCATGAGCGACTCGTGCGGCACGAACTCGGCCTCGACAAAAACGCCCGCGTCTCCGGCGACATGCTCAGCCTGTGGCTCAGCGAGGCGCGCGAGAATGCAGACGTCGAGACCGACCCGGACAAGCTGCCCGTTGGCACAGCCGCTCGCGTCGACAAAGCGCGCGTGCCGCTGATCGACCTCGGCTTCTTGCTGCTGCGAACCAGCGAGGACTTTGAGCGCGACAAGTTCATCCGCCAGGTCATCTACCTGAACTCGATCGAAGCCCTCGCCGCCGAGCGTGGCATCACCGTCTCCGCGGCGGACATCGACCGCGAGATCGAAGCACAGCGCAAACAGTCCAAGCAGCGTCTGGGCGGCGTGCCGTACGAAAAGCAGCTCGAAGCCCTCGGCCTGTCGGTGCAGGCATTGCGCCAGCTCCGAACCTTCCGCGCCAAGATCCTGCTGGCCAAGCTGGCCGACAACGAGTTTGGCGACGATGCGCTGCGGGACGAAATCGCGGCCAATCGCACGACCGTGCTCGACGAAGTTGGGCCGCGACGCCGCATCGGCATGATCCTGACGCGCGGCGTCGAATCTCCCAACGCCATCGTCGACCGCACCACCGAGCAGGCCCGCAAGCACAGCGAGAAGGTCCGCGAACGCATCGTGCGCGACGGCTTCGCCGCGACCGCCAGCGTCGAAAGCGAGCACGGTCCCAGCAAAAAGCGCGGTGGCGATGTTGGCTGGCACCGGCGCGGCGGCGACGGCCTGCCCAAGCCCGTGCTGCACGCGGCCTTTGCGCTGGGCCTCGCCGAGGTCTCGGTGCCGATCGAAACCGAACTCGGCTGCTACCTGGTCACCGTGCTGGATCGTGAGCCGATGCCAAGCGAAGACGAGCTCTGCAAGCGCTTGCGCCGCCAGCGCGCCAGGGCCTGGAGCGAGTCGCTGCTCAAGGCTGCGAAGATCGAGATCGTGGGCGCGAAAACGCCTGAGGCAGGCACGCCGGCAAACGCCGGCGCCGCCAAGAAGTCGTCGCGGTAGATCGCGATCGCTCGCGACCGCAAGCTGACGCTCTGGCTACGCGAAACCGACGACGACCACCGCCGCATTTTCGCCGCCTTCGCCGCCCTCGAGCAGCAGCTTGGTGCCGACCTCCTGGAAGTCCTTGGGCAGGTAGCCGAGCCCCAGTCGAACCGGCGCTTCGCCGCCGACGCCCGCCAGCGGCACCGCGTGCAGCACCCGCCCGACCGCGATTTCGTCTTCGGGTTCTAGCAGTCCAACCGGCTCCTCGATGCGCCCTTCGCCGGCGAGCTGCAGCAGGCAGAGCTTGCGGTTGACGTGGCCGTAGGTGTGGATCCGCGCGACGATTTCCTGGCCGGTATAGCAGCCCTTCGTCGTCGAGCAGTGGTCGTCGAGGTCCGCTTCGAGCCCCAGCGTGTTGGCCTCGGTCTCGAGCCCGACGTGCACGATGCCCGCGCACATGCGCAGCGCCGCCGCGGTCGCTTCGTCCATCGCCTCTCCGGCTGCCGCCAGCGACGCGGCGGCCGCCCCGTAGCCACGCTCGAACTGCACGCCGCGGCGACAGACCCGGTAGGTGACCGCACCAGCCGCGCCAAACTCCGCCGTGCCGGTGCCAACGGCCGAAGCTTCGCCGTCCGCCGCCGCCACGCGCTCGCGGCACGGCTGTGCCTCCAACAGCTTCAGCTCCAGCTTCTCGGTGAAGTGGTAGCGATCGAGAAGCTCACGCAGCCGCTCGGCCTGGTGCGCCTGCACCTCCAGCCAATAGGTCTCGGCCTGGCGCGCGACCCATGCCGTCACCTGCAGCTTGCCTTTGGCGTCGAGGAAGGCAGCCGGCCGAACCTGCCCCTCGGGCATGCCCTGCACATCCTGCGTGCAGAGCTTGTGGAGAAAGCTCCCGGCGTCGGGCCCAGCGATCGTAAGCAGCCGGAAGGGCGCGTCGTCGCGCACGTAGGGCCCGTTGGCAAGGAGAGTTGCGTGCAGTTCCGTATCGGTCATCGGCGGCGGGGATGGTGCTTCGGCGGCTTCTTGGGTCAAATGTGCCTAAATCTGGGGCTTTTTCTGCCGAAGGTTTGAAAGAGCCCCAATCCAGGTCTACTTTCCGAAGCCGCAAATCTCCATGCTCCGCATCTCGAAGAAAGCTGACTACGCCGTCTTTTTGCTCGGCACCATCGCGCGCCAGGGGGCCTACCCCGGCGGCAGCGCGGAGGATTCGGTGGTCAGCGCCCACGAGATTGCGCGCCAAGCCGGCCTCAACAAGAGCGTCGTCGCCAACCTGCTCAAGGAGTTTTCCCGCGACGGCCTGCTCGACTCGGTCCGCGGCCTGCGCGGCGGCTACCGCCTGACGGTCGCGCCCAGCGAGGTCTCGCTCGGTCGCATCCTGGAAGTCGTTGAAGGCAAGTTTGTGCTGGTCGACTGCATTGGCCATGACGCTCCAGAAGCCGGTTCCCCAGAAGCCGGTCCCCAAGAAGCCGGCTCCCCAGAAGCCCCGGGTGCCGCTGGCGCAGCGACCTCCGCCGGCGCAGCAACCTCCGCCGGCGCAACAACTGGGTGCGCCCTGATCTCGTTCTGCCCCAGCAAGCAGCCGATGCGGCTGGTGCACGAACGCATTTCCAAACTGTTCGCCGAGATCCATCTCGACGAGCTCTGCTCTATGAAGTCCGGCTCGATGACGCTCGCCGCAGCATCCCCTGCGTCCGGCTGCTCTTCGCCCGTGACTGACTTCCGCTAGCTACGATGACGAACGCCACGCCGACGATGAAGGCTCCTATCTACCTCGACTACAGCGCAACGACTCCGTGTGATCCGCGGGTCGTCGAGCGCATGCTGCCGTTCTTCACCGATACGTTCGGGAACTCGGCCAGCCGCAGCCACTCCTTTGGCTGGACGGCCGAAGCAGCCGTCGAAGAAGCGCGTTCGCAGGTCGCCAAGCTCATCGGCGCCCACCCGAAGGAGATCCTGTGGACGAGCGGTTCGACCGAGGGCAACAACCTTGCCATCAAGGGCACGGCGCAGATGTACGCCCAGAAGGGCAAGCACTTGATCACCGCGGTGACCGAGCACAAGGCCGTGCTCGACCCGATGAAGTACCTCGAGACGCAGGGGTACAAGGTCACGTGGCTGGCCGTCGACGACAAGGGCCACATCGACCTCAAGGAGCTCGAGGACGCGATCACCGATGAGACCATCCTGGTCTCGCTGATGGCGGCCAACAACGAAGTCGGCACCGCCCACCCGATCGCCGAGATCGGCCGCATCTGCAAGAAGAAGGGCACGCTCTTCCACACCGACGCCACCCAGGCGCCGGGCAAGATGCCGCTCGATGTGCTCGCGCAGGACGTCGACCTGATGTCGATCAGCGCCCACAAGATGTACGGCCCCAAGGGAGTCGGCGCGCTCTACGTTCGCCGCAAGAACCCGCGCGTGCGCCTGACCTCGCAAATGGACGGCGGCGGCCACGAGCGCGGCATGCGCTCGGGCACGCTCAACGTGACCGGCATCGTCGGCATGGGCGAAGCCGCCCGCATCTGCCGCGAAGAGATGGACGCCGAAGTCCAAAAGCTGCTCGCCCTGCGCGACCGCCTCGAAAAGCGCGTGCTCAAGGCCATGCCCGACGCCGTCATCAACGGGGACCCGGACAACCGCCTGCCGCACCTGACCAACATCTCGTTCCCATATGTCGAGGGCGAATCGCTGATCATGGGCATCAAGGAAATCGCGGTCTCGTCGGGTTCGGCCTGCACGTCCGCGAGCCTCGAGCCGAGCTATGTTCTCAAGAGCCTTGGCCTCGGCGACGAACTCGCCCACAGCTCGATCCGCTTTTCGATGGGACGATTCACGACCGAAGAAGAAGTAGACTTTGCTGCCGACCGGGTCACAGCCGAAGCGCTGCGCCTGCGTGAGATGAGCCCGCTTTGGGAAATGGTCCAAGAGGGCGTCGACCTGAGCCAAGTCAAGTGGACGATGCACTAGAGCCCGTTCCCTGTCCATCCGAAGAGCGTCGATCCGAAGGGCCCTGTCGATCCGAATAGCAGCAAGCCCGCGACCCAACTCCAACCGAACACTCCAAACCCAAAACGAACCACCATGGCCTACAGCGAAAAGGTACTCGATCACTACCAGAACCCGCGCAACGTCGGTTCCCTCAACAAGAACGACGACAACGTCGGCACCGGCGTCGTCGGCGCCCCTGAGTGCGGCGACGTCATGAAGCTGCAGATCCAGGTCGGCGACGACGGCAAGATCGTCGACGCCAAGTTCAAGACCTACGGCTGCGGCTCCGCCATCGCTTCGTCGTCGCTCGCCACCGAGTGGCTCAAGGGCACGACGGTCGACGCCGCCGCCGAAATCAAGAACACGCAGATCGTCGAGGAGCTGTCGCTGCCGCCGGTCAAGATCCACTGCTCGGTGCTCGCCGAAGATGCCATCAAGGCAGCCATCGACGACTGGAAGCAAAAGAACGGCAAGGCCGCCCCGGCCGAGGAAGCCAAGTCGTGAGCGAGAGCAAGGACGCGACGGTTGACAATCCGACGGTTGACAATCCGACGGTTGACGCCAAACCGGCTGCGGCACCGCCACGCGGCGTACAGATGTCCGAACGGGCGGCCAAGGAAATCCAGCGTGTGATCACCGAGCAGAAGTTCCCGCTCGACTCCACCTGGGTGCGCATTGGCGCCAAGGGCGGCGGCTGCTCAGGCTTCACCTACGTGCTCGACTTTGACCAGGCGGGGCCAACGGAGTTTGACCTCACGTTCGAACAGCACGGCGTCAAGATGGTCGTCGACAAGAAGAGCGAGTTCTTCATGGCCGGCACGGAGCTGGACTTCAACGACGGCTTGCTCGACCGCGGCTTTGTGTTCAAGAACCCGCAGGCCTCCGGCACGTGCGGCTGCGGAACATCGTTCTCCGCCTGAGCCTGTGATCCATATATCCGCTCCGGATGCGTTTGCGCTGTTTGGCGTGCCGCGCATGCTCGACCTCGACAGCAACAAGCTCGAGAGCCGCTACCTGGCGCTCTCGCGGGATTGCCACCCAGACCACAACCGCGCCGAAAAGGCCGAGGACTGCGTGGCCGTGCTGCAGCGTTCGGCCGAGATCAACGACGCGTGGAACGTTCTGCGCGATCCGTGGCGGCGGGCGCGGGCGCTGCTCGAGGCCGAGCAGCCCGGCGTGCTCGACGCCAACAAGAAGCTCGATCCGATGTTCTTGGCCGAAGCGCTGGAGCTGGCCGAGGAAGTCGCGTTTGCCGACAGCAACGCGGCGGCGGAGCTGACCGAACGACTCGAAGCCGCCATCGAGGCCGACTTCGACGCGCTGCGCAAGGACGTCGAGCGCGGCGACTTCGCGGCGGCCGCCCGGCGCGTGCACCAATCCCACTACCACATCAAGGCCCTGACCGACCTCGAAGCCAAGTCGTGAGCGACGCCCAACCTACGGAACCGACTCCCGGTTCGTCTCGCGCAGGCGCGCCCGCCGGCGATAAGCCACCAGCCCGCTTGGTCATCGGCATCGACCTCGGCACCACCAACAGCCTCGCTGCTGTGCGCGCCGGCAAAGCGCCGCACGTGCTGCGCGATCAGGACACCGACCCGCTGACCCCCTCGATGGTCTGCTTCCATCCGGACGGTCGCACGCTGGTCGGCCACGAAGCCAAGGCGCAGCGCCTGGCGCACCCGGACCGCACAGTGTTTTCCGTCAAGCGGCTGATCGGCCGCTCGGCGGACGAATGCGGCAACGAGATCGAGCAGCTGCCCTACCCGATCGTGGCCGGCGAGCGCAACCTGCCGCGCATCGCGATCGGCGAGCATGAGCACTCGCCCGAATCGATCAGCGCGCTCGTGCTCAAGCGCATCAAAGCCACGGCCGTCGCGGCGCTTGGCCAAGACGTGCGCGAAGCGGTCGTGACGGTGCCGGCGTGGTTTGACGACGCCCAACGCCAGGCCACCAAGGACTCAGCCCAGCTCGCCGGCCTCGAATGCCTGCGCATCCTCAACGAGCCGACGGCGGCGGCACTGGCGTACGGCCTCGACGGAAGCAACGACGGCACCGCGCTGGTCTACGACCTGGGCGGCGGCACGTTCGACGTCTCGATCCTGCGCATCCTCGACGGCACGTTCCGCGTGCTGTCGACGGCCGGTGACACCCATCTCGGCGGCGACGACTTCGACAACCTGCTGGTCGAACGCATCCTGGACGCGCTCCCCGAGCGCCGCGGCAGCGACGACCCGTTCGTCAAGCAGGCGGTGCGCAGTGCGGCCGAAGGCCTGAAGATGCGGCTCAGCACCGAAACCGAAGCGAAGCTCGAGCTCGACCTGAGCAAGGGCGGCAAGCAGGACTGGGGCAGCATCACGCTTACGGTGACGCGCGCCGAGTTTGAGGCCGCCATCGCGCCGCTCGTGCAGCGCACGCTCGACTGCGTCAAGAGCGCGGTCAAGGACGCCGGCCTCAAGCTGAAGGAAGTCGACGACATCGTGCTCGTTGGCGGCAGCACGCGCGTGCCGCTGGTGCGCGCGCGCCTTGAGCAGCTGATCGGCAAGCCGCCGCACACCGACGTCGACCCGGACCTCGCGGTCGCCCTCGGCGCCGCGATTCAGGCAGACATCCTCGCCGGCAACGACAAGTCGCTGCTGCTGCTGGACGTGATCCCGCTGTCGCTCGGCATCGAAACGCTCGGCGGCACGGTGCAAAAGCTGATCCTGCGCAACAGCACGATCCCGACCAGCGTCTCCGAAGAGTTCTCGACCGGCGTCGACGACCAGACCGCGGTCGACCTGACGATCTACCAGGGTGAGCGCGAGCTGTCCAAGGACTGCCGCCGCCTCGGCCACTTCAAGCTGCGCGGCATCCCGCCGCTGCCGGCCGGCCTGCCGCGCATCCAGGTGACGTTCTTGGTCGACGCCGACGGCGTGCTGCGCGTCACGGCGCGTGAACAGCGCACCGGCGTCGAAGCCTCGATCCAGATCGTGCCGACGTTTGGCCTGACCCGCGAGGAGGTCCGCCGCATGATGCTCGACTCGATCGAGAACGCGCAGGAAGACTACGTGGCGCGCGAGGCCATCGAGGCACGCGCCAAAGCCGAAGCGATGGTGCGCGGCACCAAGCAGGCGCTGTCGATGGCGGACCTGCCGCCCGACCAGACCTTCGCCGTGCACAAGGCCGTCAAGGCGCTGCAAAAGGCCCTGGACGCCGACGCCGAAGCGGACGTGCTGAAGAGCGCCAGCGAAGACCTGACCAAGGTGACGGCCACCATCGCCGACGACGTCATCAGCTCCGCTGTGACCAAGGCCTTGAAGGAACAAGAATCATGAGCGAGACCCGTCTGATCGTGCACGAGAATGGCACCACCAAGGAGCTGACGCTCCAGGTCGGCCAATCCCTACTTGACGCCGCCCTCGCGCAGGGCGTCGAACTCGACCACGCGTGCGGAGGCGTTTGCGCCTGTTCGACGTGCCACATCAAGGTCACCGACGGCTTCGATTGCTTCCCGGAAGCTAGCGACGAAGAGCTCGACCAGCTGGACACCGCGCGCGACGTCGGCCTCGACTCCCGCCTAGCCTGCCAGGCCAAGCTCGTGCGCGCGCCAACCGGCGGCAAGATCGAGATCAGCGTTCCGGCTTGGAACGTCAACATCGTCAAGGAAGGCCACTAGGCCCGCGGTCGGATCAACGCGGGTTTGGTCGACGCGGGCCGGACCGACGCAGGTCTGGCCGACGCGGGTCGGGTCGATATCGGGGTCCTTCTGCGGGCGCGAAGACGCCCGTCTCGGCGTTGCTGCTGCTCGGCAGGACGTATGGAACATGCCTTCGTCGCAGCGCCATACGACGAACGCCCTCGCATCCCGAAGAAGGCACCGGCTACCAGATGCACGACACTAGCGATAGAGCTCTGCCGTGGCGCCGCCGCCGGCGACCAGCACGCGCCCGGTCCCGGGCAACAGCATCAGCGTAGCTCCCTGCCGCGATGCCGCCATCGAGCCAGTCGCCGTGAAGCTGCCGGCATCCGGGTCGTAGAGTTCGGCGCTGGCCAAGCCCGCGAACACACCGCCGGTGCCGCCCGCAATCAGCACCTGGCCATCCGGCAGCAAGACCATTCCCGGCGACATGCGCCCGGTCGTCATCGTTCCGGCCGCCGACCACGTGCCGGCATCCGGATCGTAGAGTTCGACGGTCGCGTTGGCGGCAAACAGGTTGCCGCCGCCAAGGGCCAGAACCTTGCCGTTGGCTAGCAGCGTACAGACGGGCCCAGATCGCGCGGTCGCCAGCGATCCCGTTGCCGCAAACGTTCCCGCGATGGGGTCGTAGAGTTCACACGACGACAGCTCGCTGTCGGCTCCATCGAAACCACCAACCATCAGCACGAGGCCGCTGTGCAGGCGAACGGCGGCATGCTGACGCCGTGCTGCGACCATGCTGCCGGTGCTAGACCAGGTCCCGCTGCTGCGCGCGTAGCGCTCAGCCGACGACTGCAGCCCCGCGCTCGCCTGGCCGCCAGCGGCCAGCACGCGGCCATCCGCGAGCAGCGTCAGCGTGCCGTCCAAGCGATCGCTCGTCATCGAGCCTGTAGCCGTCCAAACGCCGGTAGCCGGCGCGTAGATTTCGGCCGTGGCCACGGGCAAGAAGCTGACGCTGCCGCCCGCCACCAGCACCGAGCCATCGTCGAGAGTCACAGCACCGCCGGCGACGCGCGCAGTTGCCAAGCTGCCGGTGCTTTGCCAAGAGCCCGTCGCCGGATCGTAGATCTCCGCCGAATCCGTGCCGGTCAGCAAGCCGACTCCGCCGCCGGCGACGAGCACGCGACCGTCGTGCAACAGAGTCGCAGCCTGCTTGCTGCGCGCAGTCGACGGCGACCCCGTGGCGGCAAACAGCCCCGCCGACGGTAGCTCTGGGTCGTAGATCTCGCTTGCCGTCAGCGTCGCATCGCTGTTGCCCTCGCCGCCCGCAACCAGCAGGCGGCCGTCCGGCAAAGCCGTTGCCGCCAGCTCCTCCCGCGCGGTCTGCAAGCTGCCGCCAGCCAGCCACGTGCCGCTGACCGGATCGTAGACCTCGCACGAGGCAAGTGCCTGCCCGGATGCGCTCTCGCCGCCCAGAACCAGCACGCGGCCGTTGGCCAGCCGCTTGGCCTCCGGGCGATTGCGCGCGCTCGCCAGCGATCCAGTAGCCGCAAACGTGCCGCTGTCCGGGTCGTAGACCTCCACCGACGAAAGCACGCTGATGCCATCGGTGCCGCCCCCGACCAGGACTCGACCATCCGCCAAGGCCACCGCGAAGTGCTGGCGCCGGGCCGTCGCCATCGCGCCCGTCGCCGCGAACGTGCCGGCGTCGACCTCGTATCGCTCGCAGCTTGAAGCAGGCGCTGAGCCATCGTCGCCACCGCTGACCAGCACGCTGCCGTCTTTCAGCAGCGTCGCTCGGTGACGAGAACGCGCCGTCGTCAGCGATCCCGTGCTGGCGAACGTGTCGGTTGCGGAATCGAAGATCTCCGCGCTGCTGAGATCGCCGCCGTTGTCGCCGCCGACAAACAACACGCGGCCATCGCGGAGCCGCGTCGCCGTATGCCAGCGGCGGCCCCCCGCCATGCTGCTCGCAGGCGCCGAAAACGTGTTGGTGTCGCGTCGGTAGAGATCGATGGTCGCAGACGGAGATCCATTGCCGCTGATCAGAGCCCGGCCATCGCCAAGGCGCACCGGCGCAACCGGGTCGCTACGCGTCTGCGACATGTTGACCAAAGCGGAGTAGCTCGCCGCATCCGAATCGAAGCGCAACGCACCACTCGTCGACGTCGACATGGCTAGATCTGTGTAGCCACCCGCAAGCAAGACCGAACCATCGCCCAAGGCCACGGCCGCGTGCCGCGCGCGCGCCTGCGGCAGGGGCGTCGTCGCGACCGACTGTCCGCCGACAACCGCAAGTTCGGCCGTATCGCTGACCACCACGCTGCCAAACGTATCGCTCACCTCAAGCTGATAGAGCGCGCCGTCGTCCACCGCCGCGACCACGGCCAGAGTCGTCAGGGTCACGGCCTGCGCTCCGCTGACCTCGGCGCCATCGCGCAGCCACTGGTAGCTCAGCACGCCCGTACCTTGTCCCGAGGCCGCGAACGTCGCCGTCGCCCCAGCGGCCACAAGCTCACGCGCAGGCTGAGAATCGATGGTCAGAGCAGGTGCCGCAACCGTGATCGTCAAGGAGACAACATCACTGCCGCTTTCGTTGCTCGCCGTGATCGAATGCGCGGTCGCCGCCTGCACGGCCGTCGGAGTGCCTGCGATTTGGCCCGTGCCTGTGTCCAGCGTCAGCCCTGCGGGCAACGCCGGCGCGATGGACCAGTCGTCGATGCCGCCACCCGTCGAGGTTGGCACCACCGCCGCAAGCGCGCTGCCGCCGACCGCATCGATCGTCGCCGACGGATAGTTTACCGCCGGTAGCGCATCGGTGATCAGGATCACGAGTTCGCGCTCGGTGCTGGCAGTCTCGCCGTCGGCGCCGACGTTGCTCGCGGTGACGAAGTAGCTTGCCAGCGCTGCCATCGCAGTAGGCGTGCCGGTGATCACGCCGCTGCTCGCGTCGAGGCTCAAACCCGACGGGAGAGCCGGTGCGATCGTGTACGAGGTTGCGACGCCGGATCCGAGCGTGGGCACGTTCGCCGCGATCGCCTCGCCCATGACGTAGGTGACCGGATTGTTGGAATACTGCAGACTGCCCGGATCCTGGCTTGCGCCGCCGCCAGTTCCGCCGCCGCCGCCGCTTCCCCCGCCGCCGGCGACGCCGCCCGTGCAGGAGGAAATGCCAACCGCGCAGAGGGGGACCAGCGCCATCAGACGCCTGGACACATCGGCAACGCCGCTTCTCTCTGTTCTCGCCACTGGCATACCTCCAGCGCAGTTTTCGACTGCGTCACGACCTCAGCTAAAGCACGTCGCGACCGCCGGTCGGCCCCTCGGTGTGCAGAGGGAGCCTGCCTAGTGGTGTGCCCCTACGCCGCTCGTGTCGTGCATCTGGCAGCGTCGGCATGATCCGGGATGCGAGGGCGTGCGTCGCAAGGCGCTGCGACGAATGCATGTTCCACGCCGCCGGCACGCCGCCGAAGGGAAGGCGCTCGGTAGCAGGCTGCCCAGCAGCGCAACCACGATCGTCACGCCCGACACGATCCTGTGATCGCATCGCAAGCTATCGAGTCGGAACCGGCCAATTCAGGCAGAACTCGCATCGATCGACTTCTCAGACACAGCGGGCTTGGTTGACTCGTATACGCGTGAGCGTCGGCGGTTTCCGAGGCTCGCTACCGCTTGTTTGAGGACTAAGGCGTCGTGACAACGGCCGGCGTCGTCAGCTGAAACGGTGTCCCCGGCGCGATGGACGCAGCTTGCAGCCAAAGGGTCGTGCCCGACGCAAGGCCCGCCGGCAGCTGCGCCTGCCACGACGCGCGGCCGTCGACATCCAGCAACAGCGCGTCAAAGACAACCACGCTGCTGATGTCGAGGTAGTAGGTCGCATCCCAGAGCGGCACCGGGGTTGCCGTGGGCAAACCGAAGGACAGCACCCCGACGCCAAAGCTATGGCCATAGACGTCGAGGTCGAGTTGGCCGGACGCCGACACCAAGCCACCGAGGCCAAAGACCGGCCCGGGGACGGCAAGGCTGCTGTTGACCGTAGCGCCGGGCGCCACCGTAACCGTGGTGCTAGAGCCTAGACAATCGGCAATCGGATCGACGCCAACAGCGGCAATCGACGCACTCGCCCCCGCCACCTCGATCGTGGCGCTGCACGAAGAGATCGCGGGGCCACCGCCCGTGAAGGAATTGAATCGACCCGCCGTCGTGGAGTCTTGCAGCACGAGCCGGGTGTCCTGCACCGAAATCGCGGGGTCCAGCGAGGCGTTGTTGCTCGCCATAAACGCGGAGTCCTGGAGGACGACCTCGCCACAGCTGTCAATGCGCAGTGCATCCGTGCGAATCGTTGGCAACGAGCATTGGGTAAACGTCACCAGCGAACTGTTGCTGATCTGGCTTCCGGGCGAAAACATCGTCGCCACAGCATCGCGAACGCAGTCTTGTAGGTGCACCGAACCATCGTTGAACCAGATCACGAAACGCGACGATCCCGTGGTGCCCGTAGCGGTCGCGAAAGGAGCCAGGCGCAGCCCCCGCAGCACCACGTCCTCGCCGGCAGGTAGATTTTGCACAACAAGCGGACCAACCAAGCCCGCTCGCCCGCCTTCCGAAACGACGGTCAAGGCCTTGTCGATGGTCGGAGCGGTGTAAGCCGTGATGAGCGGATCGACGTAGCGCACCACAACGATGTCGCCCGGAGCCGCTGCCGCAACGGCAGGAGGCAAATCCGTAAAATGCGTGCCCGGTCCGTTGTTGGCATCCACAACCCAGGTTGTCGATTGCGAGGTGAGCGAGCCGGCGAGGCCGATGGCCAATAGAATTGTCGCCGTCGCTGTCGCCGCAGCTTGTTGCATGGTCATGTCGTGTTCTCCTTCTTCTCGTGGCGGCGGCTTTGGCTTCACATCACCGTGCGCATGGCATTCGGCGTAGCGACGCACAACGAGCGCAGCACTTCTTGAAAAATACGGAGATCCCACCATCCGTCAAGCGGCCCGCAGGCCTCGCCTGCACGGCATCAACGCACCACAAACGTGCACGGCAGGCTCAGCTCAAGGGCCCCGCTGAACACAACGGCCTGCGCGGTGTAGGTGCTGCCGACAGGAAGCGCCGCGGGCACGCTCAAGCTGCTGGTCACAGCGCCGCTTGGGGGAACCGTCACCAGCGGCAAGAACGCGTAGGGAGCCGTGGGGTCGATGCCGAGCGTTCCGAGCGGACTGGGCGTCAAGAATCCGGGCGCACCAATCGCGTGCCAGACCCGGGCGCCTGCCGGCGCGGACGTCTCGATGTCGAGCGTCTGGCCGGCCACGCAATCGCCCGTCGAGGTTCCCGGCAGCGTCTGCTGCGTGACCGATGCCGTTCCGACGATGGTCTGCGCGGCCGACAGCGCCGTCAGCACGACTGCGGGCGCGATCACGATCGTGCCGCCGTTGGCCGTGATCGCCGGGCCGGTTGGATTGCGCACAAACGAAGCCGATGAGCCAACCAAGCGCAGATCCGATTGGTTGAGCTCGATCGCCGTCGGCGCCCCCCAGTTGGTGTCGAATCGCGGTTCGACGACGTCCACGACCGAGTTGGTCGCCACCATGCAGGCACCACCGCCCAGCCCGATATGAGTCCGCCCAAGCTGGCAGCGCACCAGTGACACCGTGCTCGACTGGATCTCGACGGCCGGCGTGCCGTAGGTGTTGAACTCGCGCAACGTGACGTTGTCGGAGTTTGTGATCTTGAGCGCCGAGTGAAACGTCGGGCCGTTTTCATGCTCGCGCGCCCGCATGCTTTCGAGGTGCACCTGACCCGCACAGTTGTCGACCTCAAAGTAGATGGTGCCGTTCGACACCCGGCCAAAGCCCACCATGCGGAACGTGCTCGTCGCGGGCAGGTTCTCGACGCGAAACGGGCTGTTCGAACCGGAGCTGCTGCCGACGAACAGGTCTTCACCGATGATGGTCAGCCCCTTGTCGGTGGTGAAGCCCTCCGCGACCGGGCCGAGGCTCGGCTGCACCAGGATCGTGTCGCCATCGCTCGCCGCAGCCACGGCGCCGGCAAGCGTCGTGAAGACGCCCGGGCCCCCGTTGACGTTGACGATCAGCGTCGCCTGCGCAGCCAGATGAGTGTTCGCTGTAAGCAGGCCGGCGCAGAGAAGGCCGGCCTTGGCGAACCCGAAGAGGGAGTAACGTTGTCTGTTCATCGCGTGTCCTTGCAGCTGCCATAGCAGCCGCGGGAAGCAGGAAGCCAAATACGGGGCCACGCTGGCTACGAAACGAGCGTTTCGCCCCTAGCTCTCGGTAAGGGCGGCAGGGCCGGCGCCGGCAGGAACAGATTCTCGCAACTTGTCCGACGTCGTCAACACGGCGACAGCGAGGTGCCGGATCGGCGCGACCGAAACTGCGCCCAGTGCCGCCGTCGACAGCCCTAGCCGAGACGAGTCTCAACCCGGATCTCGCCGTGCAGCGTCTTGTGCACCGGACACCGATCGGCAATCTCGACCAGGCGCTGGCGCTGGGCCGCGTCGAGTTCGCCCTCGATGTGCAGCACGCGCGTGATGCGGTCGACCTTGCCGTCGCTCGCCCCATCTGGCGCCTCGAAGCCCTCGCAGTCTTCGGCGTGCACGCGGTCGTGCCGGAGTTCGACGGTGACGCGGTCGAGCGCCAGCTTTTTGTGGCGCGCATACATGCCGAGCGTCATCGACGTGCAGGTGCCCAGCGCCGCCAGCAGCAGGTCATACGGAGTCGGTCCGAGGTCTTCGCCGCCGACCTTGCGCGGCTCGTCCGCAAGCCAGTCGTGCCGCCCCGCCGTGCACAGCTGCGTGAAGGAATCGCCGCGCCCCGTGATCCGCACCACGCCGGGCTCGGTATCGGGATGGTCGAAGTCCGGCAAGTAGCGCTGCGCCCACGAGGAGATCACGTCGGCGACATACTGCGAGTCCTTGCGTCGCGTCAGCAGGTGGTCCGCGTCGTCGAGCGAGACAAAGCTCTTGGGGTGCGGCAGCTGCGCGTAGATGCGCCGCGCCTGCTCGATCGACACCAGCTCGTCCTCCGGGCTGTGAAGAATCAGCGTCGCTTTGCCGAGGTCCTTGAGCCGCCCGCGCACGTCCTGCTGCTCGAGATCTTCTAGAAACTGGCTCTGGATCGTGAACGGCCGGCCGGCCAGCGAAACCCTGGCCTGGCCGTCGCGCCGGATCTGCTCGAGTTCGCCTTCGAGCAAATGGGTGACGTGCTCGGGGTGCGCCGGCGCACCGATCGTCACCACCGCTTCGATATCCGGCAGCCGGGCAGCCCCCACCAGAACCGCCGCGCCGCCTAGGCTGTGCCCCACGAGCAGCCGCGGCGTTTGGTGCGCGCGGCCAAGCCACTCGGCGGCCGCCACCAGGTCATCGACGTTCGACGAGAAGTTTTCGTTGGCGAAGTCGCCGCCGCTATTGCCCAGGCCCGTGAAGTCGAAGCGCAGCACGCCGAAGCCCTTGGCCGCCAGCGCGCGGCTGATCCGGGTGGCGGCCGCCACGTCCTTGCCGCACGTAAAGCAGTGCGCGAACAGCGCGAACGCGCGCGGCTCGGCCGGCGGCAGCTCCAGGCGACCGGCCAGGGTCTGGCCGCGGCCGTTGGCAAACTCGACGCGATGGGATCGACTCATACCGCGATCGTGGCGCGGACGCGCCATCACTTCCACGATGCGACGAAGATCCAGGTCAGGCCGCCACTTGCGTCGCGTCGGGGATCGCTTTCCACATTTGCACAAGGGCCCGCAGCCGGCGCTCGCACGACAACGGCAAACTGCGCAGTGAAACCGCAGCCACAACGCCGGTAGCATGCCGGCCACATGACCGCGACCCAGCAGGACCTCACCACCGTCGCCAACACCATCCGGGGGCTCGCGATCGACGCGGTCCAGCAGGCCAATTCAGGCCACCCCGGCATGCCCATGGGCATGGCCGACGCCGCCGCCGTGCTGTGGACCGAGTTTTTGCGCTGGTCGCCGGAAGAGCCGGAATGGGCCGGTCGCGACCGCTTTGTGCTGTCGGGCGGCCACGGCTCGATGCTGCTCTACTCGCTGCTGCACCTCGCGGACTACCCGGTGTCGCTCGACGACCTCAAGCAGTTTCGTCAGCTGCACAGCAAGACGCCAGGCCACCCCGAGCTCGGCGACACCGTCGGCGTCGAGACCACAACCGGGCCGCTCGGCCAGGGCTTTGCCAACGCCGTCGGCATGGCCGTGGCCAGCAAGATGGCCGCATCCCGCATGGGCACGGACCTGCTGCACGCGCGCGTCTTTGTCACCGTCGGCGACGGCGACTTGATGGAGGGCATCAGCTACGAAGCCGCAGGCCTGGCGGGCCACCTGGCGCTCGACAACCTGGTGTGCCTGTTTGACGACAACGACATCACGATCGAAGGCAAGACCGAGCTCGCCACCGGCGAAAACATCCAGCAGCGCTTTGAAGCGCAGGGCTGGCGGGTGCTGCGATGCGACGGGCACGACACCGACGACGTGCGCAAAGCGCTGACAGCCGCCACCGCCGGCGGCAACCAGCCGACGCTGATCTGCTGCAAGACCACGATCGGCAAGGGCAGCCCCAACAAGGCCAATACGCACGGCGTGCACGGCGCGCCACTCGGCGCCGAAGAAGTCGCGTTGACCAAGCAGGCGCTTGGGCTGCCGAGCGACGGCTTCTTTGTCGACGAGCGCGCCCGCGAAGTCTTCCGCATGGCCAAGGCGCAAAACGAGGCGCACCGCAAGCAGTGGCACCAGGAGTTCGTTGCGTGGCAAAACGCGCACCCCGCGGAGGCCGCGACTTGGGCTCGAATGCAAAAGGACGAGGCCCCGGCCGACCTGTTGCAGCAGCTCGTCGCAGCCGCCGGCGATGATCCGGCCGCAACCCGCGCCATCTCGGGCAAGGTGATCCAAAAGGCCGCCGAGCTGATGCCCGGCATGGTCAGCGGCAGCGCCGACCTCGATCCTTCGTGCAAGACCGCCATCAAGGCCGATGGCTCGTTCACGCGAAGCGACCGCTCGGGCCGCACGCTGCACTACGGCATCCGCGAGCACGGCATGGGCGCGGTCCTCAACGGCATTGCGCTCTACGGCGGCTTCCGACCGGCCGGCAGCACGTTCTTGGTCTTTGCCGACTACATGCGCACGCCGATGCGTCTGGCGGCGCTGATGAAGATCGCGTCGACGTTTGTGTTCACGCACGACAGCCTGATGGTCGGCGAAGACGGCCCGACCCACCAGCCGGTTGAGCACCTGGCCACGCTGCGCGCGATCCCGAACCTGCACGTGTTTCGGCCGGCGGACGGCATCGAGACCGCGGCTGCGTGGACGCACGCGCTGACGCGCAAGGACGGCCCGGTGACGCTGTCGCTGACGCGCCAGGGCCTGCCCAGCCTGCCGCACGCGAGCAGCTGGCAGGCCGACGAAGCGATGCGCGGCGGCTACCTGCTGGTCGATGCCGCCGACGCCAAGGCGACCATCTGCGCAACCGGCGCCGAAGTCTCGCTGGCGGTCGAAGCCGCCAAGCTCCTCGCAGCCGACGGCACGCCGACCCGCGTCGTCTCGATTCCGTGCCTGGAGCTCTTCCACGAGCAGGACGACAGCTACATCCACGGCGTGCTCGGCGATGCGCCGCGCTTTGCCGTCGAGATGGGCCGCCCGGAATGGTGGTGCCAGCTAACCGGCCGCCTCGACCGCTGCATCGGCCACAGCGGCTTCGGAGCATCGGCGCCCGGCAAGCACCTCGCCGAGCACTTCGGCTTCACGCCGGAGAACGTCGCGGCGCGCGTCAAGTCCGCGCTCTGAGCGCCGGCAGTCGATACGCCTAGAAGTCGCGCCTCCGAGCCCCACGACGCGGCGATGCTCTTCGCGGACGTGTTCACCGCGGACGTGCACTCCGCGGTCGCTTCCTCCGCGGCCGTGCACCCCAAAGCGGTGCGCCCAGACGTAGTGAACTCAGAAGTGCACGTAGGTCACGGCATTGCTGATCTGCAGACCGCGAACGGCGTCGAAGCACGCCCCTTGCCACGCAACCCGCAGGCCGCGCACCGCAAACGTCAGCGGCACCGTGTAGGTAGCGCCAAGGGGCGTATGGAGCGGGCCCACACTCTGCAGCAGCGCGCCGTCCAGCGGCAGCAGCACGGGCTCCGGCAGTCCGACAGCCGTCGTAGCCCGAGCCGCCGGGCCAAGCCAAAGGGCACCAAAGCTGTTCGCCGGGCCGGTCAGCGTTCCCGAGGCCAGTCCGCCAAAGCCCATACCGGCATCGGCAGCAAGCTTGGGCATTTCCGGCATGGAGACGGCGATCCCTGCGGCGAACGTCTGGCCGAAGCTCATGACGGAGACCGACGGGTCGATGCGGACCGTTCCAACACCGCCAACCACCGGCCCCAAGGTTGTGCCCACGGTCGTGCCCGAGAGGATGCGCAACGCGCTGTTGGCCAGTGAGGCGGCCACAAACGACCCATTGACACTGCTATCCGCGATTTGCACCTGACTGTCCGTCGCCGACAGCGGCGAAAACCCCGTCAGTTCACAGCCGCTCATTTGCACGGCGCCGCTCGTCACCACGACGCCAGCGAAAAGACGGCTCTCGCGCAGCCGAACATCGTCACAAGCCGTGCATCGCAGCCGCGTCTCGGACTGCAAGACGCAGCCATCGAGCAAGACCGTGCCTTCACAGTCGACCAACGACACGTTGCGGCCCCCAATGCTGTTGAGCTCCATCACGCGGATCGTGACCTGCTGGCCCACTCCGAGCGACGTCACCGTGGCGACATCACCGAGGTCGCTTACGACAACATTGTGATCACAGAGGATCGTCAGGCTCTTGCCGTCAATCGTGAACGGCGTGTAGACGCCCGCGCGAACCAGCAGTATCGATCCATCCGGAGCCACGGCCGTCGCCGTAGCGATGCTCTGGTAGACACCGGCCCCGCCTGCTGGGTCAACGACAAACGTCTGTGCGGCCGCGCCCCGCATGAGCAGCAGTGCCAGCAGCAACGCTGAGAACGCGCTCCAACCTCGATTCTTGTGCGTTGCCATTCGCCTCTCTTTTCTTGAACGTCTGCTGTCAGAACCAGCGTAGCGCATCCGCCGACAAGGACATCAAAGCGCCACGCGCTCCCCCATCTCGGCGACGGCAAAGCCACGCTCTCGGATTTCGGCGCGCAGCTTCGCATCGTGCAGCGCCGGATTGGTGTGGTTGAGATGCAGGAAGCGCAACGCCCCCGGGCGGGCCTTGGCGAACTCCTGAAGCCGGTCCATAGTGCGCGTCATCAGCGGGTGCGGGATCTCATCCAGCGAGCGCCCGGGCAGCTCGCTGCCGTCGTAGAACGTCGCGTCGAGATAGGCGACATCGACGCCGTCCAGCAAACGCTCCAGCAGGCCCGGCTGCTTCTCCCACGCATCGACGTCGGGCACAAACAGCACACGCCGGTTCGGACCCTCGATGCGGTAGGCCATCGTGTCCGAGTATTCGTCGCGGTGCGGCACTGCCAGCGCCTGCACACGGATGCCCGGCCACGGCTCGAACGTCGCACCGACTTCAAACGCGCGCGGCTCGATTTGCTCCAGCGCGACGAGCTGCTGCCACGGTCCATGCTCCGCCAGGTAATCGGCGAAGCGAGGCGAGCACCAGACCGGCAGGTTCTTGGCGCCAACAACCTCGCGGCCAAACAGCGCCAGGCCGAGGTAGTGACCGATATGCGCGTGCGTAACCAAAACAGCGTCGACCGGCTGCCGGCCGCGGCCGCGAACGTCGGCGAGCTGATGCAGGAGAGCCGTTTGCTCCTCGATGCGCGGAGTGGCTTCGACCAGCAGCAGCTTGGCCTCCGCACCACGGCGGTCGACCAATCCTAGGCACGCAGGGTATTCGACGCGGCCAGTGGCCCGCGCCGACGTGCAGCAGTCCTTGTCACAACCGAGGTGCGGCAGGCCACCATCCTGGGCGACACCGAGCACGAACAGCGCGACGCTGGCCGGCTCGACCGCTGTCGTCCGCGGCGGCGGCGGCGCATGCGCCGCCGCCGCGCAGCCCGCGACGAACACCGCCAGAAGTGCCAAGAGTGCCCGCGCACACGAAAGCGAACCACGATGGCTACGACGCATATCGCAGAGCTTCGCACGTGGCGCACGGAGAAGCACGCGAGGAGCTAAGCACGGAGCGAACAACGCTCCCCGCAGGGCTGCCGCAATATCGATACGCTTCGCACATGCTCACCAACCGAATGCACAAGCACCAGAACCGAATGGTGTCCGCCGCGCTGGCCCTTGCCGCCATCTTGGTCAGCACGCTCTCGGCACAGCATCCCTATTTGGGGCAACGTCCAACTTCGATGCGCGGCCAGCTCGTCGACGCTTCTGGACGCCCGATCCGCGACGCTGCGATCGCGTTCGTCGGGCCCGCATGGACGACCGCAAGCGTGCGCGCCGCCCCACACGCGACCAGCGCCGGCGACGGCCGGTTCGAACTGCCGCTGACTCCTGGCCAGCAACTCGCAGACGCTGAAGCGATCGTCATCGCAGCTACCGGCAAGGCAACCGTCGTGCTGCACCCACCTTTGAACATGGGTCACACGTTTCGAGAGCTGCTTGGCACACCCGAGGACCTCGGCGTGCTGTTGCTGCAGGACGGCGCAACCGTGCGCGGCAAGGTGCGAAGCCAACGAGCCAAGGCACTCGCACAGGCAGGCGTCAGCGCCTACAGCGCGCTACAAGAACTCGTCGGCCTGCACGGCGCCTGGGAGCAAGCGCAGGAATCACGCGCAGCGTGCGATGCAACCGGCTCGTTCATCCTGGCCGGCACCACCGAACGCGGCATCGTGCTGCAGGCGCGCTGCGCGGGCTACTCGCAACAGCGACGGCACACGAAAAGCGCGCAGGAGTTCTGTTTGTTCGAAATGGAGCCAAGCGGAATGGTGCGTGGTCAGCTCGTTCATCCGGCGAGCCAAGAACCCCTCGGCGCTGGCCTGGCCTGGCTTGACTATGGCCACCAAGACCATGGCCACCAAAGACAACGACGCGTGCGAACCGATGCCGAGGGCCGATTCGTGCTCGGCATCGACCTACCGGGCCCCTTCACGGTCTGTGCCCGCGATCTCTACCACCCCGACAGCGCGGCGATTGGGCGATCCACGCGGCTCGACGGGCCGGTGGATGACGTTGCCCTGTCGGTCCCAGCAACCGAATCCATCACCGTCGACGTCCGTTCTGACGACGATGGCAGCCCCATCCAAGGCGCCCACGTATACCTCAGATGGGCCCGGCCCCAGCTGCAGGCGATGACACCGCTACGTGTCCTTCGCGGCAACCGCCGCGCAATCAGCAATGCAACCGGCGAAGCCACGGCGCCCGCGCCCGTCGACGGCCAGGCATCTGGCTTCTTGCTCGTGCTCGCGAAGGGATATGCGCCGAAGATGGTGCGCGGCATTGTTTCGATCGAGGCCGGCGAACACCTGCGGGTCGCACTCACCACCGGCAAAAGAATCACCGGCGTCGTGCGCGACTCTGCCAACGAGCCCGTTGCCGACGCGCGCGTCGCTTCCGCCCCGGAAAACGGCAGCAGCTTCTTTGGGCTACCACTCGGCCCCAGCTACGCCACGACGACCGACGCCAGTGGCCGCTTCGAGTTTGTGTCGATGGCACCCGGCAACGTTCGTCTCTACGCCAGCGCCAAAGATCACGGCGACAGCAAGGTCCAGGAGCTGCAGCTCGACGGCAGCGGCGTCGACGGCAGCATCACCATCCGGTTTGCGAACGGCTCAAAGCAACACGGTCACCTCCTGAAGGGTCGCTTGCTGGGCAAGCTGCCAGGCACAAAGTTTGGCGCCGGATGGCAGCTGCGCACGCACCCAGGTGACTCGCATCCTCTCGAGGACCTGCAAGCCGTATCGCATCACTGGCGGGACACGCTCTATGCGGTGGCGAGCGACGGATCCTTCTCGCTACCCGCCGCCGTCGCCGGCGACAGCATGCAGCTGATCCTGCCATGCGCACAAGCGACGAGCGGTCGTCGGATCGTGCCCTTGGGCCTCGCCACCATCGGCTCCGCCAACCTCAAGCTTCGCCTTCCCAAGGCGCTGGACACGCTGCACGGCCGCGTGCGCGGCACCAACGGACATCCACTGCAAAACTTAGCCGTCGTGCTCGACGACACAGACTTCATGTTCCAGCCCTACGCCGCCGTAATGGTGGATGATGACGGCAGCTTCTCGCTGCCGCGCATGCTGCCGGTCTGCTCTCTACGAGTCGTCGACGTTTCAACAGGCGTCGTGCTGGTCGACACGTTCGTCGAGCCAAAGCACCGCAATCGCGATCCAATCAAGCTGCAAGTAACGTCGCAGCCACTGCGAATCGAAGTCGTCAGCGACGAAGCGCTCTACGGCTTCGGCATCCGCATCGACGCGTTGGCGCCCAACTCGATGGCCGCATTCGGTCAGGAGCTTGCAATCGCCGAGCGAGACCTCGCACTGGGGCTGCACTTGGCCGAAGGCCAACGCAGCTTTGACATCCGCGTGCCCCTGGTCCCTCTGCGGATCGGGCTCGTCACCAGCGAAAATGGCGTGGTCGTCGAACATGCGTCGGTCGATCTGTCACAAGCACAGATCGAAGCCGGCCAGCGCACGGTCACCCTGCGCAAGTAGACGAGGCCAGGGCACCCGCTAGTGTAGCGCATCTGATAGAGGGGCTTTATCCGGGATGCGAGGGCGTTCGTCGCAAGGCGCTGTGACGAATGCATGTTCCCTATTTGCTGCCCAGAAGCCTTCCTGCCGAGGAGCAGCAACGCCGCGTCGGGCGTCTTCGTGCACGCAGAATGCCCCCGATATCGGATGCACTACACTAGACCAGCAGGTATGGCTCTACAGCATGCCGACGACGTCGCCATTTTCGTCGATGTCCATCTGGTGGCCGGCCGGCGACTTGCCGAGGCCAGGCATCGTCATGATCGAGCCAGCCAGTGGGTAGACGAAGCCAGCGCCAACCGCAACGCGTGCGTCGCGCACCTGGAAGCGGAAACCGGAGGGACGGCCCTTGAGCTTGGGATCGTGGCTCAGCGAATACTGCGTCTTCGCCATGCAGATCGGCAGCTTGCCAAAGCCGGCCTCTTCGAACTTCGCCAGCTGCTTGTCGGCCTCTGGCTCGTAGTCGACGCCATCGGCCCCGTAGACCTTGGTGGCGATCGTCTCGATCTTTTCCTTCAGCGTCGCATCGTCCTTGTAGAGCAGCTGGAACGTGCTCGGCTCGTCGCAGGCCTTGACCAGAGCATGCGCCAGATCTTCGCCGCCCTTGCCGCCGTCAGCAAACAGCGTCGACACGTGCGCATCGGCAGCGCCCGCCGCGAGCGCGCGCTCCCGCACAAAGGCGATCTCCGCTTCGCTGTCGGTTGGGAACTTGTTGATCGCGACGACGACCGGCACGCCGAACTGGCGCACGTTTTCGATCTGCTTCTCGAGGTTGCCGATGCCTTCTTCGAGCGCCTCGAGGTCTTCCTGCTGGAGGCCGTCCGGCAGCGGCTTGCCGGGCTTGATCTCAAAGCGGCCGCTGTGCGTCTTGAGCGCGCGCACGGTTGCGACCAGCAGAGCAGCGTCCGGCTTGAGGCCCGATGCGCGACACTTGATGTCGAAGAACTTCTCCGCGCCCATATCGGCGCCGAAGCCGGCCTCGGTCACGACGTAGTCGGATGAGCGCAGCGCGATGTAGTCGGCGACGATCGAGCTGTTGCCGTGCGCAATGTTGGCGAACGGGCCGGTGTGCACCAGCGCCGGCGTGCCCTCGAGCGTCTGCATCAGCGTCGGCTTGAGCGCATCCTTGAGGATCGCCGTCATCGCACCGGCCGCCTTGATGTCCTCTGCCGTCACCGGCTTGTCGTCGGTGTCGTAGCCAACCACCATCTCGCCGAGCCGCTTGCGCAGGTCATGGATGTCCTTGGCCAAGCCAAGCACCGCCATGATCTCCGACGCCGACGTGATGTCGAAGCCCGTCACGCGCGGCTCGCCGTTGCCCGGCTTGCCCTCTTGGCGTGGCCCGCCGCGCGCCACCTCGATCTCGCGCAGGGCGCGGTCGTTCATGTCCATGACGCGGCGCCAGGTGATCTGCTCGCGGTCGATGTTCTTTTCGTTGCCGTGAAACAGGTGCGCGTCCAAGAACGCCGCGCACAGGTTGTGGGCCGAAGTCACCGCGTGGAAATCGCCCGTCAGGTGCAGGTTCATTTCTTCTGGCGGCACGACCTGGCTGTAGCCACCGCCCGCAGCGCCGCCCTTGATACCAAACACCGGGCCCATCGACGGCTGGCGGATCACGCAGCACGTGGCCTTGCCGATGCGGTTGAGCGCCTGGCTGATGCCGACGGTGTGCACCGTCTTGCCTTCGCCCAGCGGCGTCGGCGTGATCGCCGTCACGACGATGTACTTGCCTTGCTTCTTGGCGGGCTCCTTAAGCCGGTCGAGCTTGACCTTGGCCTTGCTGTGGCCGTAAGGCTCGAGATCGTCGGCGGTCAGACCCATGACGCGGGCGACCTCCGTCAGCGGCCGGAGCGGGATGGAACGTGCAATTTCGAGGTCGTTGAGCGACATGGCGGCAAGCACGATAGCGGTGCCGCCGCCCTGGCACCACCAAGCTCGCCGCCCGCCGCATGAATCTCGCCGAACGGATTCTGCATGTGGGCGGTTCGGGGCCCTGCCTCGAAGACCCTGCCTCGAAGGACCTGTCTCGAAGACCCTGTCTAAAGGCCCGGCCTACCGGACCAGCTAGGAGGCCGGATTCGGAATCCCGCATCGGGACGCCGCATCGTCCCGCAGATGAGTTTGGCCGATAGCTCAGGGAGCCCATGGCAAACCATCCTGCGAACGAATGTCTCGGCCCTCCTCCTGTTTGTCGTGAGGCGGGCGCACCGGCCGATCGGCCTCGAAGCACAGCGCGAATCGCCGCCATGACGTCCGCCCTGCTGCTCAGCTCGTGCGGCGCAGGCACCGAGGAGTCCAATCTTGGCGCGACGCCTGGCACCAACGTGACGGCCATCACGCGCCACGACGTGACCTGGGAGTTCGCGTCCAACGTTCTGGCGGGTCGTTTCGTCACCGGGGACTGGTGGGTCGTCGGTCCGGCCGAAATCGTCCGCATCTCGCCGGAGACGACCGAGCTAGGCGACCGGATCGTGCACGGCTCGATGATCAACCCGGGCCTCAACCAGATTCCAGACGGCCTGCAGGGCTACGACACGCTGCTCTTTGGCGAAGCGGACATCGCGACCTACAAGCCGCTGCTGAACGTCGCCGAAGGGATCTCGGCGAGCTCGCCGCTCCTGCTTCAGCCCGGCACAAGCCTGATCTCAAGCGTCAGCTGGACCAGCTCCGACGTCCCGGAAAACGCCTCACAAGCCAACATGAAGTCGTGCTCGGTGCTGACCGTGCTGGACCAGGCGCCGCCGATGGGATCGTTCCGCCCGGCCTATGCGGGCAGCGACAAGACCGCCTACTACAACGAGAGCGGCCTCAACTGGGGCGCCCTCGCGAACCTCGCCATACCACCCGTCGATTCTGGCCCGATGGCTACGCCCGAGATTGCCGAGGTGGCCGCGCGCTTCCAACGCGTCTGGCTCGACCACCGCAGCGGCTGGTCGGCGCGCTACATGCACCCCGTCGACCACATGCCGGACTACAGCCGCGACTTCACCGCGCTGTATGGCTCCGGCGCACTGCTGGCGAACATGGACTACGAGTTCGTCGACAAGCGCGAACTCGTTCTTGGCATGGTGCAAATCGGCATCGACTTCTGGGGCAACGTGCAAAACGGCGCGTCGTGGCAGGGCGTCGGCGGCCAATGCTCCGGCCGCAAGTTTCCGATCCTGTTCGCCGGCCGCCTGCTCAACGACGCGCAGATGCTGTCGATCGGCACCACCCACCCGTCGGGCTACTTCGGCGTCAACGACCCCAACAACCGCGAGAGCTTTGGCGAAGACTGCCAGACGTTCTACGTCGAGGAGACGTCACCTGGCGTCTACAACTGGGGCTACGGCGGCTACGACGAGACCTACGTCGGCCTGCCCGAATGGGGCGGCAGCCACACGACGTTCTTGTTCAAAGACAACGCCATGTGGGAAGGCGACCCCTACCGCCGCTGCTGCACGGCCAACGCCTGGGTCGGCCAGACGCTGGCGGCACGCATCATGGGACTGCGCGAAAGCTGGGCGCATCCGGCCTACTTCGACTACGTCGATCGCTACATGCAAATCGAGCCCGTCGGCGAGTGGACGCGCAGCTGGGACCGCTGGCAGCAGCGCATGTGGGACCTGCACCGCGAAGACTTTTAGGCCTTCGCAGGCCGAGCCCGACACCGTCAGCCGCAGATCCAGGTTGCCAATCGCAACGGGGCCATGGAAGCCGTTGGTTGCGCCCGCGCCGCAGGCACCGCCCAGGTTGGTGAACGCGCCGCCGCCAAACGCCTCGTAGAGGTCGCCGACCAGGTCGCCTTTCAAGCATCCGGAAATCGTAGTTGCTCCCAGACGACAGGCGGGCCCAGGCAACCACGGACTTGGTGCCGAGGAAGCCGACAGCCGCATCGCGCTCGTCGACGCCCACAAGGCCTTCGACGACTTCCTCGGCGCTCGGTGTGGCAACGGAGCTGCCGTTCCACACAGCAACCGAGTCCGCCCACCGGTGTGAGCGAGTCCGCCGCCGAAAACGCACGCGGAAACGACGAAGAACGACGCACACTCTCGGAGAGCCACGGCACTGCGCCACAGAACCGCCCCCGGCCGGATCGCACGCTGCAGCGCTTCCGCAGCGCGCTGTGCGCGACGGAGCTACGCGTCTAGCGCCACAGTTTCGCCCAGCAGAACCAATGGTGCGGCCGCTCGCGGATCGCGCGTTCACAGGCACCCGCCATGCTCGCCACGCCGGCGCGCAAGTCCGCCTGCTTGTCGTCGGTCTTGCCGACCTCAATCGGCTCCCACAGCTCGACCCGGTAGCGACGGCGGCCCTCGCGAAACACAAACACCGGCACCATCAAAGCGTCGGCAGCGCGCGCCAACGCGACCGGCCCGGGCGGCAAATCGATCGAACGGCCAAACATCGTCGCCGGCATCGTCTCCATGCCCGCACGCGGTCGGTCACCGGGCATGCCAATGACATCGCCTTTGCGCAACGCCATCAGCAGACGAGCCCCTAGCGCCATATCCGCACCCGCGTAGTGCACGACAAACTGATCTCGCTGCGGATGCTTGTCGAACAGCTCCTGGACGAACTCCTGCGCGCTCTGGCTCATCTCCGGCTCACGCACGACGTGGAACTTGCGGCCACCCGGCAGCTCATCCACGCATGGCCCCATCTCCCAGTTGCCAAAGTGCGCCGTGAAGAACACGAAGCCGCGCTTGGTCTGGCGCATGAGCTCGTAGGTGCGATCGCCGCGAAAATCGAACTCGAACTTCTTGTCGGGCCGGAACTGCTCGTAGCGCTCACTTTGACACCACGCAAATTCGTAGAAGGTTCGCCAGATGCGTCGCTGCCGCGCCCACCATCCGCACGGCCCCAAGACCGGCTCGAGGTTGGCAGCCACGGCGGCCCGGATCTTCCAAAGCGTGGCCCAGAAGAACCACGTGCTCAGAAAGACCGCCGTTGCCAGAACCCATTGGGGACGACCGGTGATCCAATAGTGGCCGCGATACCAAAACGTGCCGGTAACGTAAAACGGTCCGAGCAGCCGCTTCGCCCAGGTGCGCACGGGGCCGTGCGGCTTCTCTTTTAGGGCTTCGACGCGGGGCGCAGTCACCCCCCGATCAAACGCCGACCGTCGCAGCGAGACAAGGGAAGTCTGTTGCGGTCCGCTGGGTTACCGCGCACAGTCGCGGTAGAGCTGGGCGAAGCGCTCCAGGCACGCCGTCGCTTCGTAGCGCTCCTCGACCGTTTGGCGGTTGGCCTGCCCAAGCTGTCGGCGCAGCTCCGGATCCTCGAGCACGCGCAGGACACCCGCCGCCAACGCATCCGCATCTTCGCGCGGCACGACCATCGGGTCGGGTTCGCTCGGCAGGACCCGCCGCACGTCGCCGACGTCCGTCGCCACCACCGGCAGCCCGCAGGCCATCGCTTCGAGCATCGCAATCGGCATCTGCTCGGTGCGCGACGACAGCACAAAGGCATCGAAGCGCGCGTAGCTCGCCGCCGTGTCGTTGGTGTGACCCGCGAACACCACGCGGTCGTCGAGTTCGAACTGCGTGACCAGAGCGTGCAGATCCCCTTCTAGCGCACCGCTGCCGACAATCACCGCCACGACGTTGGCCGGCAGCCGCGTCAGCGCGTGCAGCAGATTGTGGTGGTCCTTCTCCGGCCGTAGCCCGCCCACCGAGCCCAGCACGAACGCATCCTGCGCGAGCGCTGCCGCGTCAAAGGCGTCATCGCCGGCACGGGCGCGCGGCGCGAAGCGTTCGAGATCGACACCGTTGACGAGGTGGTGCAGGCTCGCGTCGCGCACGCCCCACTCGTCCTTGGCGATCGCCGACAGCACCGTAGACGGCACAACAACCGGCACCTTGCGCAGCAGCCAGCGACGGAACAGCGAGCGCCGCAAGAGGCGCTTGCTGGCCTCTTCGGGCCCAAAGCCATCCTCGTGGTGCACCAGCGGCAGACGCGCACTGCGCGCGGCGGCAACCGTCTCGATCGAGCCCCAGTTGTAGGTCAGCACCAGGTTGGGCTGCACGGTGCGCAGCCACGCGCGCTGCGCTTTGCGCATGGCGCCAAAGCCTCCGCGCGCGAGCGGCGGCGGCGACGCAAACGACACGCGCTCTCGCGTGTTGTCGTCGAGCATGCCGGCTGCATCGGTGCAGCCATCCATGGCCATGACGACGTGCTCGACGGTGTCGCCGAGATGCTGCATCAACTGGACCGCACGCACCTGCGGCCCGCCGCGGCCAAACGTCGCAAAGACGTGCGCGAAGCGCAGGCGCTGGCTGCCGACGGCCGCGCTCACCCGCGTCGTTCGTCGAACAGACGACTCAGGAAACGGCCGCGGTCGCTTTCGGGCTGGAAGTCGAGGTCGCGCTTGGCGTCGCTGCAGTCGAGTGCGGTCGTAAACGAACGCGATGCAAAGTCGCGGTACGCCGGCCACTCACGCTGCTTGCGCGCCGCGACCTTGACGCCGTACTTGCCGAGTTCTTGCGTCCACATCCACCACAGCGGCATCGGGTGGTAGTGGTAGTCGCGGCCGGTGCGCGCCGACATCGCTTCGACGTATTCGCGCGCCGACAGCCGCACATCGCCGGCCAGGTTGTAGGTCTTGCCTTCGGCGTTTTCGGCATCGAGCGCCGCCACAAAGGCCTGCGCGCAGTCGGTTGCCAGCACAAACGGCAGCGGGTGCTTGCCAACACCCCAGCCAATGCACTGGTTGTCGCGCACCCACAGGCCCACACCCGAGTGTTCGGCAATGCCGTCATGGGCCACCACGATCGCCGGACGGATGATCGTCAGCGGCAGTCCCTTGCTGCCGTCCGCGCCGTCCTTGGCGAGTTCGCGCAGCACGCATTCGGACGCGATCTTGCCGCGCGAATAGCCCGCCCGCTTGATCGGCTGGGCGTCGGTGCCCGAGCCGCCGTCGATGGCCGTCTTTTCGCCGAGCCACAGCGCCGCGGTGCTGCTGGCAAACACGAAGCGCTTGACGCCGGCGGCCTTGGCTTCTTCGCCGGCGACACGGACCGAATCCGACATGACCTTTTCGATCTTGCTCGGATCGGTGCCGGCCGCGGTCGCCAGGTGCAGGATGCGCTCGGCCCCCGCAAACGCTGCCTTGAGAACTTCGCGGTCCGCGGCATCGCCGACAAACACGCGCACGGTGCCGCCGCGCAGTTCTTCAGGCAACAGGTCCGGCTTGCGCACGAGCAGCGTGACCGGTCGCTTCTGCTGCAGCAGCTGTTTGACGCAGCGTCGGCCGATCAGGCCGGTGCCGCCGAGCACGACGACTTCGCCCGCGCGCGCCTTGCCAGGATCCGGCAGCGGCGACGGCTTGGGCGGAGCCTCGGTCGCGACGCCGGCAGCCTCCGCGGTGCGCTCACACATCTCGAGAACCGCGTGCGCCGCATCGGGCGACAGGCCAACGGGCAGCTCTTCACCGCGCACGGCCTGGTGGAACGCCGTCAGCGATCCACGCATGCCGCGCAAGAACGGATCGTCCGGGAACGTGATCTTGAACAGCCCGAGGCCGTAGCCGAGCATGCTGCCAAACGAACGCCCGAGCATGTGGCGACTGCCGCCGCCGAGGTTCATGCCGTGGTCGAGAAACTCCAGCCAGCGCGTCTTGCGGCGCAGCCAGCAGCTGCCGCGCGCCAGGTCGAGCAAGGCGCCGCCGTCGGAGCCGATCGCCTGCACCGTCGTCTCGAGCCAGGCCTTACCAAACGCCATGCGCACGGTCGCGTTGCCGCGTTCGCACTCAAGCTGGACCAGCCACTCTTCGACAAACTCGACGCCGTTTGGCAGCTTGCGGCGCGCACCTGCGACCACCTGCACGCTGCGGCTTCGGCCGAGCATGGCATACACCATCGAGAACAGGTGCACCCCCTGCTCTAGCACGATGTTGGCCTCGGTCTGGAACATGAAGTGCGTGACGTCGCCGGTCTCGAGCTGGCGCAGCGGCACGCTGTGCTGGAGGGTCAGGTGCTCGAGCCGACCGAGACGTCCCGCGGCGATGTGGTCCTGCAGCTTGCGGACCGCCGGCGAAAACGTCTGGTTGTGGTTGACCGCGAGCACCACGCCCTTGTTGGCGGCCAGCGTGCGCAGCTCTTCGACTTCGCCCGCATCGAGCACCAGCGGCTTCTCAACCAGAACGTGCAGTCCCGCCTCGAGGCACTGGCGCGCGACGTCGCGGTGGAACGCCGGCGGCACGCTGATGTGCACAGCGTCGAGTTCGGACTTCTCCAGCATCTCGGCGACGGAGCCGTAGATCTCCTTGACGCCGTACTTGCGGCCGAGCTTTTCGGCCCGCTCCTTCTGCACGTCACAGACCGCGACCACTTTGGTGTGGCGCACGCTCTTGAGGACCTGCAGGTGCACGTCGGCGATGAAACCGGTGCCGATCAGACCGACGCGGTTCTTGCGGCCGGTAACCGGCTGCTGGTTCTTGGATACGGACGAAGTAGACACGGGTACGAAGCGGCTCAACGGCTCGGCTGCTGGCTCGGCGGTGGAAGGGCTCGCGATGTTGCGGGAGTTGGGTATGCGGTGCAACCATGGCGTCGGTAAGGAGGCGCCGCGATGATGCGAACCTATGGTCCGTATCGATCGAAGCCTGTGGCTCCTCGCCCTCTGCTGGCTGTCCTCCCCAACATCGGCACAGAGCGCCCCCCAACTGACCCTCGCGGCCGTGCAGAAAGCAGGTGCGCAGCTGCGCCCTCGGCCGCCGCGGATCCTGTGGCTGCCGGGCGGGCACGATGCGACCGTGATCCAGCGCGACGCCAAAGGCAACGAATCGCTGCACGCCATCCGCCGTAACGGCAAGGTCGACGGACAGCCCCTGGCAACGGCCGCGGCGCTGCAGGCGGCCCTTGCGGCCCCCGCCAAGCCGCCGACAAACCCCAGCGCGGACTCCGCTCCCCAAGAATCAGGCCCCGGCCAGGAACAGCCCCAGACGTTTCCGCCGACCACGTGGCTCGACCCACAAACGCTGCGCGTCGAACACGACCAGACGATTTGGCATTGGCAGATCTCTGCGCCAGCTGCGCAGCCGGTGTTGCAATGGCCAACAGTAGGACTCGACACCTCGCCCTTCCGCGAACCGAACGTGGCGGTCGCTCCCGGCGACGGCCACGTTGCCGTTCGTCAAGACCAACAGCTTTGGCTGATCGGTCAGGATGGCCAGCGGCATCGACTGACCGCGGACGGCGGCGCCGACATCGTCTACGGCGGCGCCGCCCACCGCGCCGAGATCGGCATCACCAAGGGCATGTTCTGGAGCGACGACGGCCGCTACCTGGCCTTCTACCGCGAGGACCTGCGGCCGATCGCACCCTACCCGTTTCAAGACGTCGACAGGATCCCGGTGCGGCCGCGCGCCGGCCGCTATCCGATGGCCGGCGGCGCCGACAGCATCGTGTCCGTGCACGTCTGCGACACCCAAAACGGCTACTCCGTTGTCGAGCTCGCCGGCGATCCCGCGCGCGATCTCTACTGGACCAACGTCGGCTTTGGCGCGAACAGCACGGTGCACGTCGCGCTCGTTGCCCGCGGCCAGGACCACTGTGAGCTTGTGCGTTTCGATGCGCGAACGGGCAAGCGAATGGCGACGCTGCTGCGCAGCCACGACGCCGAGTGGGTCGAGCCCGAACATGCGCCCACGCAGCTCGCGTCCGGCAGCTTTTTGTGGTGGTCGCGCGACAGCGGCTATCGGCACCTCTACCTGCACCAAGCCGACGGTACGCGGACACGCGCGGTGACCGAAGGCGCGTTCGACGTGCAGGAGATCGCGTGGCTGGCCCCCGATCAGTCCCGGCTGCTGTTTGTCGCCAGCGGCGAAGATCCGCGCCAGCGCCACCTCTTCGAAGCGATGCTCGCGGGCGACGCCGTGCAGGTTCGCCAGCTGACGGTGGAGCGCGGCACGCACGCCTGCAGCCCCTCGCCCGACGGCATGTTTGCGTATGACGTCTGGTCCAACCTGGAGACGCCGACCCGCGCGCAGCTGCTTCCGCTTCGGGAAACCGCATCCCGGGAAACCGCGTCCGCCGTTCCGCTAACGGTTGGCAATCCATTCGACGACTTCGTCCTGCCCGAGCAGCGCTTCTACGAGCTGCAGAGCGACGACGGCGACACGCTCTTCGGCCACCTCGCCCTGCCGCCCAACTTTGATCCGAACAAGCGCTACCCGGTACTGCACTACGTCTATGGCGGCCCCCATGCGCAGCTCGTCGTCGACCGCTGGTTTGGCGGCGCCGCGACCTGGCTGCAGGCGTTTGCCGCCGAAGGCTTCATCGTCTCGCGGCTCGACAACCGCGGCACGCCGCACCGCGGCATCGAGTTTGAGCAAAAGACCTGGCGCCACCTCGGCACGATCGAAGTGCGCGACCAGATGCGCGCCGTCGACTGGCTCAAGCAGCAGAGCTTCGTCGACGCCGAGCGCATCGGCGTGCACGGCTGGTCGTTTGGCGGCTACATGACGCTGCGTCTGATGCTGCTGCACCCCGAAGCATTTGCCTGCGGCATCAGCGGAGCGCCCGTCACCGACTGGGCCATGTATGAAACGGGCTACGCCGAACGCTACATGGACAGCCCGCAGGAAAACCCGGCCGGCTACGCGGCATCCTCATGCCTGCCGCTCGCGGGCCAGCTCAAGCGGCCGCTGCTGCTCGTGCACGGCACCGACGACCGCACCGTCATGTGGTCGCACACGCTGCAGTTTGTCGACCGCTGCATCGAAGCCGGCGTCGACCTCGACTACTTCCCCTACCCGCAGCAGCAGCACGGGCTGCGCGGCAAGGACCGGGTGCACTTTCAGAACAAGATGCTGCGCTACCTGCAGCGACATCTGCAGGCAAATCGCCAGCTCGAGAAGCAGCCGCATGTGAAACGTTCACGCTAGCGACCAACCACGCACTCGACGGCGTCGGAAAGCACAAAGCCGCCCACATTCGCCCCCACGTCGGGAACCAGCGCTTGCTCGTAGAAGGTTGCGCCAAGCAACGCGAGGTTGCTCGGAATCGCCAGGGTTTGGAGCGCTGGGCCAATACCCCCGCCGTTGTCCACGAGAACCGTGAACTGCGGATCGATTTGGATCTGACAGCCAGGCAATCCCAACGACGACGCCCCCACGGGAAGCGGCCCGAACGGCGCGACCGTGTTGCTGAAACCTGCCCACACGAATGCGATACCTTGAGGCAGGTTGGACAGGCGAATTCTGAGTTCTTTGCCGAGTTTTGGCGTGTCCTCAGGAACGAGGGTCGTGCTGGGCAGAGAACCCGCGCAGCCCGAGGCGAACGCTATGAACGTGCTGGTTGGGCCAGTCGTGGCGACGGTTATCAGGTCGCCCGTCTCAATTTGGTTGTAGGTCGCGCCAGGTATTCCCGTAGCAGATGCCATGCCGATCGGATTGCCCAAGATGGAGGGCGTTCCGTTCGCGTCCGCGAGCCATCCGACAATCGTGCCATCCGAGCGGCGCGCCACGCTGTGATTCTTTGCGGACGAAACTTCCACGTAGCTCACACCGGGTGGCAACGGCGGCGCCGGCGCCGCAGGGGTCATCGCCGACAAGTTCGAAAACCCGAACGTCTCCACTTCACCATCCGACCGAATGCAGGCACCATGCGACGTGCCGATCGTCACATGAGTAAATATCATTCCTGGCGAAGGCGTCGGCGGCTGGACCAGCGAATTGCCCGAGTAAACGACTTGACCGCTCGAGAGCAGCCCTACCGTTCCGAGATACTGATCAATCTTCGTATACCTTTCGCCAGCCGGAGGAGCAGGCAAAGGTAGGAGGGTCGACTCCACGAGGCCATCCGATCGTAGTCCTGCAACCAGACCGAGATAGACCTTGGCGTCGACAAACCGTACTGATGGCGGCAGCGCTGGGAACACAGGACCATTGACGCTCTGGATGACTCCAAGTGCGTCCAGACCAACAACACCACGGCCGCCAGTCGAGAGGGTCAGGTAGGGCCCTGGCGGCAGCAAGAAGCCAGAGTAGTTGAAGCCAAAGGCATTCGCCATGCCGTTCTCGCCCAGCACCATGACACCGTTTTCGGTAGCGTCCACCATCACGGGATTCACTCCGGCTGGCAAGCCAGCCAGGTTCTGCTCGAAAAAGCCCTCTCCTCCCCAACACACAATCCGGCCATCGCTGCGCAGCATGCAACCGTGGCGAGAGCCCGCCGCAAACTCGCTCACCGAAACTCCAGCCGGTAGGGCCGGCACATTGCTCTGCCCGTAGCTGGCATCCCCCCAGGTCACAACGGCCCCATCACTACGCAACGCAACCGCAAAGTGCCGCCCCATGCTTGCCTTCACGTAGAGCAAACCGCTGGGTAACGCAGGCACGTTGGTCTGCCCCGATCCGTTGAATCCAAACGCGTCAATTTCTCCATCCGAACGCAGCGCAAGCGTCGAGGAGTTGCCGACGTCAAGGGCGACATACACAACACCGGCAGGCGGTGACGTAACGTTGGTCTGGCCTAGGTTGTTTTGGCCCCAAGCAACGATTTGGCCATCAGACCGCAGAGCCACATAGAAACCCTGCCCCGAAGCCACGTCGACGTAGGTCAGGCCAGGCGGCAGGGCGGGCGGAGTATTCCCTGCTACGAAATTTCCCCAGGTAACAATCTGTCCGTCAGATCGCAGCGCTGCGCTGGTAGCAATCGCGGTGTATGTGAGCCCCGCCGGAAGCGGCGGCACGATTCCTGGAGAAGCCCCCCAAGTAAAGACCGTGCCGTCATTCAAGAGTGCCACGCCGGGCTCGACAGCAACCGCAGGCAACGGCAGTGCCGGCGGCGAAACGATAGAACCAATTCCGCCCCATCCAACCACGGATCCATCGCTTCGCAAGGCCACCGTCCCACGAGTAAATGCCTTCACGGACACGAAGTCGGTCGCATCGTTCAGCGAGGTGTCGAAGACGTGATCTCCCCAGCTGCGCACGTAGTGCTGTGCGGAAACTCCGTCGACAAGCAGGGACACTGAGCCCAGCGCAAAAACAGCGAACAGAAGGGGTTTGAGGCGAATGGACATAAAACGTCGATGGGAAGGGTCGAAAACTCTCTCAATCGTTCCGGCGTCACGCCGCCACCAACGTCACCAACTATCACAGAGTTTTGGGCCGAAACTTCGCCTCTGCGTCTCTTTGACTAGCGAGCGCGCGCCATCGCCGCTTCCCAGCGCTCGCGGTTTGTGCGAACACTGGCCGCAAGATCGATGATCGGAGCGGGGTAGTCCGCGCCCAGCGTGCACCCGTAGCGAGCCTGCTGCTCGCGTGACAGTTCGTGCGGCGCATGCACCAGGTCGTCCGGCAGCTTCGAGATCTCGGGGCACCACAAACGCGCGTGCTCGCCGTCGGCGTCGTATTTTCGCGCCTGGTTGGCCAAGTCAAAATAGCGAAATCCGCGCGCGTCGTTGCCGACGCCGGCCGCGTAGTTCCAGTTGCCCCAGTTGCTGCCGACGTCGTAGTCGACCAGCTGCCGCTCAAACCACTCGGCGCCCCAGCGCCAGTCGAGGCCGAGGTTTTTGGTGAGAAAGCTCGCGACGATCTGGCGGCCGCGATTCGACAGGAAGCCGGTCGCCGCCAGCTCGCGCATGTTGGCATCGACGATGGGATAGCCGGTGCGGCCCTCGCACCAGGCATCGAACTGCGCGCGGGCAAACTTGTCGTCAGGCCGCCACGGCACCGGCACGCCGCGCAGCCCCGAGGACGCAAACACCGACGAGCCGTTTTGCAGCGATACAAACTGAAAGTAGTCGCGCCACAGCAGCTCCACGGTCAGCCAGCCGGTCGACGCGTTGCGCACGCGCTCGCGCTCGTAGCGCTCCACCTCGCTTTGCACAAAACGCGGCGACAGGCAGCCGTGCGCGAGCCACGGCGAGAACCGCGAGGCGTAGTCGTCGCCGACCATGCCGTTGCGCGTTTCCTTGTAGCTTCGCAGGGCGTCGCGCTGCCACACCCATCGCTGCACGCGGTCGAGTCCGGCTTGCTCGCCGCCGGCCAGCCCCCCGGCGGCGTCCGTTCCACTCCACGGCATCAGATCCGCAGCCGAAGCAGACTGCAGCAGCCCAGACGGCGGCGGCGGCAGCCTTTCCGGCGCGGCCACCGGCGCGGGAAAACCGCTGCTCGCAACGACACGCTCCGCTTTGCGGCGAAAGCTCGAAAACGTCGCCGGCGTATCGGCCGCAGCAAACGGCAGCGTCTCTGGATCGACCAGCGTCCAGTCCCAGTGCGCCAGCGTCTTCACGCCGGCTTGCTGCAGCGCCGCTTCGAGATGGGCCTCGATCGCCTGCTCCTCGCTGCCGACGCGGCGATGAAAGTGCAGCTCCGCGATCTCATGCTCGTTGGCCAGCTGCGGCAGCACCTCTTCGGGCTCGCCCACGACCACCAGCAGATCGCTGCCCATAGCACGCAGGCGCTCACGCAGGGCTTCGACCGACTGGCCGAGGAAGCTCGCCCGGTGCGCGCCGCAGCGCGGCTGCCCGAGCTCGCGCGAATCGGCGAACGCGCGCGGATCGACCACGTAGATGCAGGCGAGGTGGCCGAGTCCGGACTTGGCGGCGGCCTCGAGAGCCAGATGATCATGGACGCGGAGGTCGCTGCGAAACCAGACGGCTGCGGTCGGCATGCGGCACGCTTCGCGCGGCATGCCGGTGCAGTTGCAGGCACTTCGCGCCTGCCGCGCTCAGCGCAGGGTCAGCGTGCCGCCGCCTTCGGTGCCGACAAACACGGCCCCCGCACTGCGCACGACGAGCGCCAGCGCGATCTCGGGGGCGAGGCCGTCGTCGAGTTCGCTCCAGCTGTCGCCGCGGTTTTCGCTGTAGTAGACGCCCGGGAAGCGGCCGTCGTCGACGTCCCCAGGGCTGACCGCGTAGATGCGGGTCGTGCCCGGAACTACGGCGACGGTCCGGATCGTATCGGCGTTCATGCCGCTGTTGCGGCGGCGCCAGCTGTCGCCAGAGTTGGTCGAACGGTAGACGCTGTCGTTGACCGTCGAGGCAAACAGCACGGCCGGCTCGCTCGGATCGATCGTGACGTCGTTGAGCACCGGATCGTTGAGGCCGGTATTGGCACCGGTCCAGCTCGCGCCGCCGTCATCCGAACGGAACATGCCGCTCTGCGTCGCCGCAAACACGCGCCCGCTGGTGACCGGATCGCAGGCCATGCCGCGCACGTCGAGATTGCCGAGCCCGGTGTTGCTGGCCGCCCAGCTGGCGCCGCCATCAAAGCTGACAAAGACGCCGCCGCCGGACGTGCCGGCGTAGACGGTCATCGGTGCCTGCGGCGAGACTTCGACGGTCTGCACGTCCAAGTCGGTCAGCCCGGTGTTGGCGCTGGCCCAGGTCACGCCCTGGTCGACGGTCGCAAAGACGCCGCTGCCGGCGGTGGCCGCGTAGGCGACGCTCGTGCTGTTGGGGGCGACCGCAACGGCCGTGACGTCCCAGTCGGCCAGCCCAAAACTGCGCGAGGCCCACGTCGCGCCGCCGTCGCCCGACACAAACACGCCGCTCGCGGTCGCGGCGTAGAGCACCGCATCGTCGCTCGGCGCGGCGGCGAGTTCGCGCACTGCGCCGCCGGCAAACCCCTGGTTGCGCGGCGCCCAGCTGGTGCTCGCGTCGGTCGACACAAAGACGCCGCCGCCGTCGGTGGCAGCCACCAGCCGCGACGAATCGCTGGGGTCGACAAACACGTCGCGCGCATCGCCAAAAATCAGTCCGTTGGTGGCCAACGTCCAGGTCGCGCCGCCGTCCGTGGTCGCGTAGACGCCGCCGGTCGTCGCGGCGTAGGCCGTCGTCGTCGCGTTGCGGTCGATGGCGAGGCCCTCGACGCGCACCGCGTTGGCGATGCCGCTGGCGCTCGACGTCCACGTCGTGCCGCCGTTGGTCGTAACGAACAGCCCGCCCGCCGGCGTGCCGGCCAACACGCGCAGCGGATCAAACGGGTCGACCGCCAGCGCCAGCAGTTCGCCCGGGCCCGTGCCCGCCGCAGCCCAGTCGTCGGCGCCGTTGTCCGAAACAAACACGCCGTTGTCGGTGCCCGCGTAGATGCGCGTGCTGTTGGAAGGTGCAAGCGCCAGCGACAGCACATTGCGTTCGTCGAGTCCGGTCGTGCGCCGCGACCAGCTGGTGCCGCCGTTGGTCGAGCGGTAGACGCCGTTGTTGGTCGCCGCGTAGACGCGCTCGGAGTCGGCCGGATCGACCAGCACGGCCGTCACGTCGGGGTCGAGACCAGAGCTTTGGTCGGTCCACGTCGTGCCCGCGTCGGTGCTCTTGTAGACGCCGCCGCGCGACAGGCCGGCGTAGAGGGTCGTCGTCGTGTTGGCATCGATTGCCAGCGACGTGACCCTCGCCAGGCCGCCCAACGGCCGCACCACCGCATCCGGCAGGCCGCTCGACAGCCCGACCCAATTGGCCCCCGCGTCGACGCTGCGGAACACGCCCATGCTGGTCGTGCCTGCGTAGAACGTCGTGCCGCCGTCGGTGACAACCGTCGTGACGTTGCCGCCCTCGATGCCCGCGGCGCTGCTGCGCCAGCTGGTCGCACCCGCGCCGCCGCCGCCGCCTCCGCCTCCTCCGCCGCCGCAAGCCGCCATGGGCAGCATCGAGAGCATGAGCAGGGGGAGACGAGCAGGACGTGCGAATGGGCGATTCATGGGCAGTGTTCGGGCCCGGCGTCGGACCCTGCGCCGACTGCATCGGGATTTGCGGAGTTTCCCTGAGAGGTTGGTCTCAGTCCGCGACTTCGCGGGTGTCTCGGGCGTGAACACCTGGCGGGCAGAAGCGCCGTCATGCCCATGCCAAGGCGCCCACGGCGTGGACGCAGCTACGGACTGGCGGGCCGTTTGCCGATAGCGGGTGTGCAGGGCGCGGGATGCGGCGCGGCTGCGTCCATCCCCAGCGACGAAGGCACTGCGGCGAAGACTCAGAAGCTCCCATGTTGGATCCACAATGCACGAGGCTGCTCGCGGCGGCGCGTTTGACAGCCTTTCTGGCGGCCTGCTTCTCGTCGCTTCCGACCACAGGACTTGCCCAAAGCCCGACGCCCACAGCCAACGCGTCGAAGCGCCCGTCAAAGCTGCAGCCGGAGCACCGCGTCCCAACGCGACACCTGCCGCTCTTCGAGCCCAACGTGCGCCCGGGCATTCAGGTGCTGCGTTGCGACGAGGATGCGACCCGGTTCGCCAGGCAGGCATGGGGAAGAGACCGCCAAGAGCTGCACGTCGACTACGACCACGAGCTCGTTCTGGTCGCATCCTGGGGCACGTTTGAGCGAGCCCAAGCGCGTTGGAACGGCCCGCCGCAGCTCCTTGTCGAACGGGTGCGGCGGCGCGGCGACACCCTGCACGTCACCGTGCGCACCACGCTCTCCCTGCCCGCTCACCGCACGGTGGCCGCGGCCCCCGACAAAACGCCGCGCGCCCTGCGCCCGTCGCGATTCGTCAGCATGCCAAAAGCCCCACGCGTGCACATCGACGTGGTCGGTTCGAGAAGAGCCAAGGGCAAGCTGGACTTTGCGTCCTACTACGAGCGCGGCCTCCACGTTCGGGTCCATCCCGACGAGACCTCTGCGCTCGCTGCCTTCAAAGCCATCCCGCCGCCGGAGCGACTCGCCCTCGTGCTCCAGCTCGAAGCGAAGAAAGGCGTGCCCACCACCATCGTCCGCAATCGCAGCCAAGACCGCGAACGGCTCGACATCTGCTGGGGCGAACACCCCGCAGGCAACTACCAGCTCGAACTTGTCCGAGCGCGCATCCACAAGAACACCGCCTACCTGACCGTTCGCGCCAGCAACAACCCGTTCGGCCACCGCCGCTGGCATCGCTACACCCCAAAGCTCAGCCTCGCCCACCCAGACGTCGACCACATCCGCCTCCACATCGAGTGCACAGGCCCCCGAGACGCTGGCTACTCCCGCTTCACCCCCTTTGAAAACGGCGACCTCACCGTCACCGTGGACGACCAGTCCACCCTCATCGACGCCTCCCACCCCGACGATTTGTGGACCAAATCGCCAGAACCCACGAAGAGTCTGCCCCAAACCCTTTCGCCGAGCCTCATCACACGCTAGTGTGTCGCGCGTCGGGCCGTAGCGCAGCTTGGTAGCGCGACTGGTTTGGGACCAGTAGGTCGGGGGTTCGAATCCCTCCGGCCCGACCAATTTTGCCGCTGTGCGGCACGCATGAGCCAAATGGCTCAGGGACGTCCCCGACCCGGAAGAGACTCCCACAGGCGAATCGCCTCAGGATCGCACCTGCGACCTCGATTCGCGCTCGCTTGCGCGGGCCACTTCAAGGCGTGACCGCACGCACGGCGGGGGCACGCGCTTCCGGATAGATGCTTTGTCCGACCTAGTAATCGCACCGCCAAGCTGCAGCGGTTGCGACAGACCAACCGGCCGACCATGAAGGCACTCGATTCCCCGAGCGCATCAGCGCGCGTCGAACGCGCGCCGTCGACGAAACAACCGAGTCATCGTCGACCACAGTCGCCCCACGCAACACCTCGATGTCGGCAAGCACGCTCCGTTGCCATTCGAAATCATCAACGCCCTCCGAGCCGCCCAGACACTGCTGCAACGTATCGAACGCTGCGTAGACCTTTGCCACTTGCCGCCAGAACTCCTCGACAGGCTCAACCTCGACGCCCATAAGTACAACTGCGGCCGGCCATCTACGCCTGCCGCCTCTGCTCCAGAATCCCATTCCGTCGCGGGCCCCGGCATGGATGTAGAGCGCAATGCCGAGCCACCGGTCTTCGACATGTTGCGCGTACGGTTCGCCACGCCGCCTGAAAAGGAAGAGCACTACCCGTTGCCGAGACATGTTCGAGCAGCCCGGCGCCCCGTCTCGCGAGAGTCTGCGTCGCTGATTCTCTCCATGCCGCCACATCACGCTTCTCGCCCCAGGGCTGTTTGATTGCGAACCACCGAACGCAGAGCACTCGACTGGTTGGTGCAAGCCGGCGCCGAGGCCAAAGTCTCCTACGAGACGCGGACCACGCGCCTGCACGCAAAGTCCTGGCTCGTGCATCGCGACACCGGCTATTCGACGGCCTACGTCGGCTCCTCCAATCTGTCGCATGCAGCGCTTGTGGACGGCATCGAGTGGAACGTGCGGATCGCGCAGAAGACCGCGGCCGCCGCCTACGACAAGCTCTGCGCCACGATCGACTCGCTGTGGAACGACGATCGTTTTGAAAGCTACGATCCGGCGCGTGATGCGCGCCGCTTTGACGCCGCGGTTCAGGCGACCAAACCCAATACATCGAGCACGGCACTCTCGTCCTACAGCGCGGCGATTTCGGCGAGCTGTTGGTCGGCGGCTCACGACCGCAGCGCTGGCAGCACGTGTGCGCATCGCGACGATGTGCGCCATCGGTTTCTGCGTCTCGGTCGCCCACGCCCATGACATGGCCGAGCAGTTTCAGCGCGCCGGGCTTGCGGCGGCCGCGATCGACGCGGCGACTCCTTCTGATGTGCGCACCCGGATCCTGCGGCAACTGCGGTCTGGCGAGATCAACACCGTGTTCGCAGTCGACGCCTTGACCGAAGGCGTGGACATCCCCCAGGTCGACACAATCCTGCTGCTGCACCCACCGAGAGCGCAACCGTGTTTTTGCAGCAACTCGGCCGCGGGCTCCGCCTGCATCGCGACAAGAACGTGTGCACCGTGCTCGACTTTATCGGCCAACAGCACCGACGGTTTCGATTTGACCTGAGGCTGCGCGCCATGACGGGGCGCAGCCGCGGCGAGCTACTGCGCGTCACCAAAGCAGAGATCCCGCTGCTGGCATCCGGATGCATGGTGCAGCTCGATCGCCAGGCGGAGCGCGACATTTTGGACAATTTGCAGGCGGCAACCAACGCCCCTCTCAAGCGCATGGCCAACGAGCTGGCCGAACTCAAAGCGCAGCGCGGTCGGCTGTCGCTCACGAACTATCTCGTCGCAACGCTGCACGAGCCCGATGACATCTATCGCGGCACGAATACCTGGACGAACATGCGCCGTCTGGCCAGCGTGGCATGCGCGCCCGCTGGCCCGCGCGAAGCCGAGCTGCTCGCGGGCGTCCGCCTGCGGCTGCAAGATGTGGATGATCCGGAGCGCATCTGCATGCTGCGCGCGCTCGGACGCGGCGACCCCATCCCGAGCGCCCCCCGCAGTCAGCGGCTCGCAACGATGCTGAGCTACGTGCTGTTCGCAGACGGGCCAGCGCCCGAATCGCTTGCAGCCGTGCGGATGGCGCTGCACGACGAACCTGCGGTGCGCCGCGAGCTGGTGGAGCTCGCCGACGTGCTCGAAGAGAGCGCGGCGACGCTGACGTTGCCGGACCAGCAGTGGGGCGACGTCCCCCTCCATATTCACGCTACCTACACCAAAGGAGACGTGCTGGCAGCGCTCGGCACCAGACAGCTCGGTGACAAGACGGCTCTTCGCGAAGGGGTAAAACATGTGAAAGCATGCAACGCCGACCTGCTGTTCGTCACGCTACACAAATCCGAGCGCCCAACGACTCGCTACCGCGACTACGCGATCTCGCGCGACCTTTTTCACTGGGAGAGCCAAAGCGGCACAACCCGACGTTCGGCAACCGGCCAGCGCGACTTGGGCGACGCGTCCCGCATCATGCTGTTTGTTCGCCAACAGCAGAAAGACGCAAGCGGTCGGACGATGGGATTCATGTATCTCGGAGCCGCGACGCGGCTCTCCGACCGCGGCGAACGGCCGATTGCGATCGACTGGCGCCTCACAACGCCGATGCCGGAAGCGATGCTGCGCATCGCGCGCGCCGTAGCCATTTCGTGAGTCGATTGAGTTCGCTCGGTAGCGACCCATCGTCAACCGCAACGCATTCGTGCTGATCGCCGCGACCACGGCCACCTGTGGCTGCAAGTCCAGCCTCACAAAATGCTGCGAGAACGACTGGCCGGCGAGGGTGAGGATGCTCGGCAGCTGCAGGGTCAACGTGGCTTGTCCGGCTTGCGGGCTGAGCGTGAGCAGGACATCGGGACTCACACGCAAATCGCAGCTGGGCGTGCCCTGCGGCAGAACGGTGCTGAGCGGCACGGCCGGGGCAGCGAAGCCCAGCACGGCGACGACCAGCGCTTGATTCGGCAGGCCGGGGTTCGGGAGGCCACGACCGGTGGTCGTAAGACGGCCCATGTGCTTTCACATTGCGCAGCGGCGAGGGCTGCCAGCGCCCCGAACAACTTGAGCATGGCGAGAGCCTACGCAGGCCGGCGCACCGTATACTTCCACCTTGCCGCAACGCAGCACGGAGCCGCCTAGGCCGCGCGAGGGAAGTAAGGCAAACGATCGTCCGACTAGAACCCCAGGGTCCCTTCCAGGCCGTTCGATGTCCGCAAGTTCGCCGCATTCTGCGTCGAGAGGCAGACCGACTGGGACGCCAGCTTGCTACCGATCAAGGCGGCGTTGACCGGGACGGGCACGGCAATGGTTGCGCTGCCGCTTACGCCGACGGCAGCGCCCGCATTTCCAAGAAGTGTCGACAAATGCGCGTCACAACCTGGAGCATTCAGACCAAGACTGATCAACGGAACGGCAGGTCCCCGCACGCCGAAGTAGGTAACTGCAAGCGGCGAGACTGGGTCGATCTCACGCGTCGTTAGGTTCCAGGTATTGCCAAGGCGGGGCCGGTCTGAGGCAAGCGCTAGCAACGCGGAGTCCATGGTCGCCAGCGACAGGGCGTTGCTTCCCACGATCGCCGACAGGTCCGCCGAGCCAGGATCGTTGCTCGAGCCACTCTGGGAATAGCCAATCAGCCAGTCTTCTACGTTCAGCGGTGAGAGGTTCTCAAACTCGATCGAGAAGTCGCCGCTGGCCGTGTCGATGACGAACTGCACCGTATTGCTATAGTTGGTGCCCCAACTCAACACACCGGCGTAGGTAATCGTCGCGACCGATCCGGCCTCTTCATAAAAGACGCTGCCGCCAAACGAGGCGGTCGGGTCCAAATCCGTCCACGCATAGATCGCGCGGCTGGGGTTGTCGAGCATCGTGCTTGCAGATGGTGCAAAGCCCGTGTTGTTGCCCGGGCCAAAAGCAACCCAGCAGTTGCTGCCGATCCACAGGCCCAACGTACCACCCACCACAGCCGCATCTACCTGCGAATCGTTGCCGAGAGGGAGAACCATGGCAGTCGGTCCCGGAGTGATTCCACCTGCTCCGGCAACCACGTCCACGGAGTATCCCGAAGCGGTGGCCGCGGCCCGGATTCTCTGACCATCCAGGTCCATTGCCGCTGGACTCATCTGCTCATAGAACGACGAGAAGCGAACCTCGCCGCAGCCGAGGCCGTACGATGACACTGCCGCGAAACCGCCGCACGGCGTGCCGCCTGTCCCGCCGTCGTAGTAGATGTTGCCGTTCCAGATGCGCGGTCCGAGACCTGCTTGGAACGGATAGGAGATCCCCGCACCTTCAAACACTTCTAGATCCGGCCCGGATGCAAACAACGCGCCCGCGCTCGAGCCAAGACGATCATTGAGCACATTTGCGCCCGGGCTGGTCGGCACATGCGTGACGTAGAACGCCTGTCTACTGCCGGCGCTGACGAACAGATCGATGCAGATCGGCAACGCGGTTGGCATCCCTATGCCACTGCCAACCACATCCGTTGCGGTGCCAACCAGCGACCACACCGAGGGATTGTTCGTGGCCGAGCCATACGAGCCACTCTTGGTGTAGATCGCGAAATCGTACGTGCCGACATCACAATGAATGTCGAAGTAGCGAATCGTCACGTCATTGACGGCGATCAGATCGAACATGTTGCCGTCCTGGCTCGCGTTGCTGGCAAAGGTCGTCGTAAGACTGCTTTGTGCGGCAACGGTGAACGCTCCCACAAGCGTAATAAGGATCGCGTGGATGAGGTGTTTCATAGCTGTCTTGAGACGCGCCGCGGCGCGGAAAGGCAACGCGTATGGCAAGCCCATGCGGTGCCATCGGGAATACCAGCGGGCATGCGTCGGGCCTACACGGACGCCCAACAGACGCGCCGGCAACGATCTTCCGCGCTCATAGTAGCCACGAGCGCCGCCAGGCACAAGCAGGCCGGCGGCAGCCGTCAGAAAGGCCTCGATGGCTCAAGATCGCCGGCTGCATTGTCGCACCGGCATCGGCATCGGCATCGGCAACGATCAAGATGCGCTCCTGATTCGGGGCACGAAGCCCGTGCCGCTCTCTGAGCGTGCGATGCCGCGTAAAACCCACACGCGGCTCGTGGCGCGCGCTTCGCGCACCGCCACCTCGCACCAACGAATCAGAACGTCAGCACAGCGTCGACGGCAAACAGCAGCTGGTCTTGCGCACCAATGCCGCCCGAGAACTTCTCGTAGCGCAGCTCCGGCCGAATCGTCAGGTTGGCCGAAGGGTGCACGTTGACACCTACGGTGGTCGCGAGCAGGCTGCCGCCAAAGGCATTCGTATCGAGGTACTCGACGCGACCACCAACACTCCAGAGATCGTCGACGTCGTAGATCAGGTACTGGTTGAGCCCCAGAACCTTGCCTTCGCCGCCTACAAACCGCTGGTTGTCGACGTAGTCCGACTGCGCCACGTAGTTCAACTTCTCGCTGACAGCAACGTCGACGACGATGCTGTGCGAATATCCGTTGGTATCGCTGCCGTTGGCGCCACTGCCGAAATCGCCAGCCGTCAGGATGTAGGTTGCCGCGACTTCAGGCGTCAGCTGGACGCTAACACCGCCAAGGAACGTGCTGCCGCTGTTGCGCGTAAAGCCCGTATCCCAACCAGCGGTCCAACCGCCGTAGACGGTAACCGTGTCACTCGCGCTGTAGGTCGCGAGCACACCCGTGTGGGTGAAAGGCTCCGCCGTATACATCGTGAACGCGTGCGAGTAGAAGAAGTTGTCGGGCGCCGTCACCACTTCGTAGCCGACCAGCGTGTAGAAGTGTCCGACCCGGATGTTGAGGTCTTCGTTGGCGATATCGACGTAGGCCTGAGGCAGCGCCCAACCGTAGTCGTTGCCGTTGTCGAAGTCGTTATCCCACTCATTCGGGCGGCCCCCGAACGCCTGCGTATCCTGTGAGTCGGTGCCATACATCGCATCGAAGCGAAAGCCCCAGTCCCAGCCACCGTCCGTTGGAGCCGGAGCCTTCTCCAAATAGAACCACTGCTGGTTCAATACGATCTCGTTGGGGCGAGAATTGAACAGGCCGGTGCCGACGTTGTTCTTACCTTCGGTCGTGTAGCCGAACTGCGTCCAGCCGCCAGCTTGGATTCCCGAGTCGCCAATCTCGCCAATCAGGGTAAACGGCTCGTCGGGGCCAAACAGATACTTTGGCTCCTCTTGAGCAAACGCCAGTTGGCAAGCAGTCAGTGCAACCAGCCCACGGCAGGCATGCATGCGAATCGAGTCCATCTTCCGTTTCCTTGGCTTTCGCCTGTGTGGTCTATTCCTTTTCGCGCTCGCGAATCGCAGCGCGCTCCCACCCCGTCCCGCGACGGGACAAATGCGGAAAAGGAATCGACCGAACGCAAGGCGGCGCTTTAGCCCATTCGGCCTGCGTCAAGATGCCCCGTCACACCGATCCTGCGGGTCTTCGTGAAGTATCCGACGCATTCTCTCTGATGCGTGTTTTGCCTACTGCGCTCGCCAGGAGCCTTGCCAGAGACCTATCGGTGGATCGGCACAGGACAGCACAACCCCGCGCACGCGATGGGCCACCGCGCATAGAGCAGAGGACTTCTGTTTGATGTCGCTTGTGAGAAGATTCCGACCGCAGCAGGCCGATATGCACGTCCGCGGTGTGGCTCGCAGCAGCCCGTCGTCTTGGCAAGCCGCAGCCCCGCCAGCGCTGCGAGCGTCGAGGCGCAGTGCCCGTATGCCTGCAAACTCCCGCTACCCGTCTCTAGCAGCCTGCCGCACGTTCGATTTCTTGCAAAGCGTCCAAGAACGCCGTGTAGCTCTCCGGACGGTTCCGGGGCTCGTAGTCGAGCATGCTCTGCACCACATCGGAAAGGCCAGCCGGGATTCCTGGCACCAAGTCCTGCAGCGGTCTGGGCACGTCTGCGGGCCCGAGCCGTCGCACATCCTGGACCGTCTTCACCATCAAGGGTAGACGGCCGCTCAACGCGTAGTAGAGCGTGGCACCGAGCGAATAGATGTCCGCACGGCAATCGACATCGCTGGCAGACGACGCCTGTTCGGGAGCCATGTATCCCGGCGTTCCCACGACAGCATCTCGGCCAAGCGCACTGACCTTTGCGAACTCATGTCGGGCGAGCCCCAGGTCAATGATCTTAGCTCCGCCCTTGTGCAACAGCACGTTCGAAGGCTTTACGTCGCGGTGGATCAAGCCACGTTCGAGCGCCGCTTCCAGGCCCGCGCACATGTCTCTCGCGACGGCAACCGTCTCGTCCACTGGCAAACCACCGCTATTGCGGACGCGACGCCGAAGCGTGTCGCCATCGACCCACTCCAAAACGATGTAGGCAATCCCCGAAGTTCGAGTGACATCGAACACCCGGACTACATTGGGATGGTCGAGCTGGGCGGTGTGTCGCGACTCTTCGCAAAGCAAGTCGACAAAGCGTGGATCCTTGTCGAGCAGATGCCGATGCAGCACCTTGAGCGCGACGTTCTTCTGAAGGATCATATGCTTCGCGCGATACACCGTGGCGAACGCACCGTAGCCAAGAATTTCCTCGATCCGGTATTTGTCAATGCTGGATCCGATCGCGAGCGCGCCTGGCATGCGGCGCGCCTTCCGCTTCCGCTTGTCGTTCGCCCCCACAGACGACACGGACATGAGCTGCACGCGACGACGTGGATCCGTGACCATCGAGAACACGTTTCGCGGCAGCTCCCGCTGCCATGGCGACACGCACGCCGCCCAGCCCGGAAACGCTGCAGCCAATGACAACGAAGCCCAAACTCGCTTCCTCGAATCACCACTCACATCGTCACCTGCGCAATCGCACCCCACGCCTGCAGGGCTTCCACCAAGTGCTCGCGGAAGTCCGTCACCATTTCAGAGAATGCGCGCTTGCCGACAATCGTTGCCGGATCGATCCCCGCTCGCTCCGTAACTTCCGCCAAGCAGGTTTCGATGCCCGCGTTGCCTACGACCATCAACGCATCAGGACGCAGATGGCCTAGGACCGTCGCCATTTCGGTATGCGCCTGGTGGCCCATTGAATAATGGTCGCCCTGCGAAGGTGCGTAGATCGCGAATGAGGCGCCACGGCGAAACCCGTCCAGCATCATCGCCGGGATCTCGGCGTTGAGTAGAATCACGTCCAGCCCCGCATTCTCCGAGCCCGTCAGCGACATCAGCAGGACGCGCTGATCCCAATCCAAGGCGCTAGCGATATCGACTTCGCCAAACGGTGCGGACATGCCGGCCATGGCCCCGACACCGGTCAAATTGGGAGCAATGACAACGCCGAGGCAACGCTTTGCGGACTCGCTGCTAGCGGTGAACTCAAGCAACTCGCCACGGTTCAAATAGTGCAAATGCGCCAGCGAGAAGGGGTCTTCAAGAGTCGCCGCAAGGGCCTGGGCATGCTCTTGTGACGGCGCCAACGGCCGCGGCAAACCCGCGACTTCTCCGGATTCGTCATCCGCGTTCGCCGCCGAGTCCGTCGTGCCGTGTGTTCCAGCCGCGCCGGCGGCGTCGGCGCCGTGGCCGTCGGCCGCACCATCGCCTGCGCCGTCCTTTCGATACATATCGAGGAGGCGCGCACCTTCCATCAGCATCGAGGTATTGGAAGCTGTGATCGAAGCCTTCGCGAGCCCCGGCGGCATGCCGGGCTGAAACTCAAAGCGACCGCGCTCTTCGCGCATGATGGCGTAAAAGGCCTGCTGCCCTAGCACGTTGCCAAAGGTTGCGTCGACGACACGGCCGTTGTCCAAGCAGATCTCGCCTACCCCCCGTTCCAAAGTGAAGAAGAGCTGGCCGCTCTGCCCCCCGATGTCGAGAAGGTGGATCAAGTCCGGAAACGAAACCGTGCTCAGGTCCCCCGCGAGCCCGTAGCTCCGCGCGGCCATATCGACGCGCCGTTCACGGCTGCGCCTCACAACCGCATCCATGCGCGCCAACAGCTCTGACAGATTGAAGGGCTTGCCGACAAAGTCGACGGCTCCCGACTGCAGAGCCGCAGCCACCATCGAACTCCGCGTGTCCTTCGTCAAAAAGATGAAGGGCAGACTCTTGCCACCCGGGCGGGCGTGAACCTTCTTCATCAGCTGGTACGCGTCGGTGTCGGCCAGCTTGACCTCGGTCAGAATCAAATCGAACAAGTGGCCACGCAAGATCTCTATCGCAGCAGCCGCAGACGAGGCAGACTCCACCTGGAAACGTCCCGTCTTGCCGATCTGCAGCTCTGTGAAGCGGCGATCTGCATCATCCGCGTCCAAAACGAGAATGGAAGCGCGTGTCTTGTTGCTCGATTCTGACGCCACTCTTCTACACCTGACTCCGCATACCGGCCCAATCGCTGCGCACTTGCAAGATCTCCTGGCGGTTGAAGATCGCAGCTGATCGCAACAACCACCCCAGATTGAGTCGCTCTTCGGTGCTCGAGGCGAGCAGCAACGCGGACTTGATCAAGCCAGGCCGCGCGGGAGCCAGCTCGCTCGGCAAGTGCCGACGCCGGTTTTCTGGGATCGCCTCGACTGCGAGGATTTCTCCACAGCGCAGCGCGACAACACCACCGGGGCGCTCAACCACAATGATGGCTCGATCCATCGGCGCGACGCCGATCTGCATGCCAAGATCCCAGTACGAACATGGCGCCCCGCCAATCATTCCCCTGCCAAGATGCCCCGGGAATTCAGAGTCGCTCTCGAGCTCCGAATCCGCCAGCAGATCCGCGAAACCAACCTGCCGGACATAGCGCGCCTCAATGCCAATCACCCACTCATGGCATCGAACGAGAGCGACCTTATCGCGCAGCGCGCTGGCGCCGCTCCAGTGAACCTTGGTGGCGCTCATGCGGTGATCTCCGTGCGCTCCACAACCAGTCCTTCCGGTGCAACGGTGGCCCCCGTCAGGTTGATGATGTGCTCCTGCAGCGCCGCTTGCGTGAACGGCTTCGCCAGATAGCCATTGCAGCCAAGCTTCTCCGCCTGCTGACGGTGTTTGTCGCCGGAACGACTCGTCACCACCACCACGGGGATATCCTTGAAGGCTGGCACATAGCGCATTTCGCCAAGCAGCTCGAAGCCGTGCATGCGCGGCATTTCAAGATCCGAGAAGACCATGTCGTAGGACCCCGAACGCAGCCGCTCCAGAGCATCCACGCCATCGACGGCCAGCTCTACATCTGCGCCGATCTCTCCTAAGAACTTCTCGGCCGCCTTCCGCACCGACAGCGAATCGTCAGCGTAGAGAATACGAACACGGCGCTTGGTAACCTCCGGTTCAGCTGCCGCCACACCGCTGTCCGTCGGCGTCACGCCGATTTTTCCTGCGGCCATTCGAGGCCCCTTGGACGACGTGCTGAAGACTCCTGTCACGTCTAGGATCAAGACGAGGTTGCCTTCGCCATCGATGGTGACGCCGGAGAACATGTTGTGGCCGGTTAGAACATCACCAAGACTCTTGACGACGATTTCGTCCTGCCCAAGGATTTGGTCGACACCAACCGCAATGCGCTCGGTCCCGAGGCGCAGAATGACGGCCGTCTCCTGCGACTTGTCGCTCGCCTTGGATGGCGACAGCCCGAGCACACGAGACAGATCGCGCATCTCCAAGAACTGATCATCCAGCCGCAAACGGCGGACACCCGACGTCTCGAGGATGTCGGTTTCGTCCGCGTCCAGGATGCGCTCCGCAAAGCTGATCGGCAGAGCGAAGGTCATGCCCGAGTGCTTGACCAAAAGCGCCCGGTAGATCGCCAGCGTGAGCGGCATCGAGATGCGGAAGGTCGTGCCGCGACCCGGCGTGCTGACCACATCGATGATGCCGCTGAGGTGCTCGATCGCCCGCCGCACCACATCGCACCCGATGCCGCGACCCGCGACGTCGTCGACGACGTTCTTGGTCGAGAGTCCGCCAACAAAAATCAGATCGCGAACGCTTGGATCATCCAGCGGTGTATCTTCGGCAATCAGTCCGTGCTGGACGCCCTTGCGATGCAGGGCGGCAAGATCGAGCCCGGCGCCGTCGTCGTGAACTTCGAGAACAATTCGTCCGGATTCCTGACGTGCGGCCAAGTGGATCACGCCAGCAGCCGACTTGCCCACCCGAAGGCGTTCCCCCTCATCCTCCATGCCGTGCGACACAGCGTTGCGCACAAGGTGCAGCAGGGGGGCATAGAGCTGGTCAATGATCGTCTTGTCTAGCGTGACGTCTTCGCCCGTCGTGGTGACGCGAACCTCACGCTGCAGTCGATCGGCAGCATCCCGGATCGGCCGACGCAACCGCAAGAACAGCTGATCGACAGCCACCATGCGTGCCTCTGTGATCTCGTTCTGGAGGCTCCCGATGAGCGCGCCGAAACTGTCGGAGCTGTTGTGAAAGCTCTCGATCTCGACATCAATTTGCTGCTGGATCTGGTTGATGTCGCTGTCAATTTCTTCCAGCGAACGAGCGAGGATGTTGATGTCTTCGTAGTTGTCGAGCTCGATGTCGGAGAAGCCGACCTCGCCTTCGCCCGAAGCGCCGCCCGCGTCGTCGGCAGGCGCACCTGGCTTCGGCGAGACAATCGGTCGTGCAGCCGGGCCCCCGGCCTTCTTGCGCTTCTGCCCCGCGATCCCAAAGAACTCGTAGCGCTCGCGGAACTGATCGATCGTGCTGAAGAGCCGCAGGCGGCTCTTCTTCAGCGTATTCTGCAAGCGACCAATCGAGCCGGTGGCGGAACGCAGCTGGGAACGCTGCACCACCAGTTCACCAATCAAATCCATCAGGCGATCCAGACGCTCGGTCGAGACACGCAGCGTATCTCGTCCCTTGCTAGCGGCAGCGTCCGACCCCGCGGCAGATGTTCCAGCTGATGCTGCCCCGGTAGCGGACGCACCTTGCGTCGACGTCGGCAACGATTCGGCCAACCTCGAACCACCGCGCGCACGCATGGACGAAGCGCCACTTTGCCCGCCGCTCCCGCCGCCAAGCAGCTCTTTGATCCGCCCTTTGATGCGCGGCAAGTAGCTCGTGACCTCGCCCGCCGACGCCTCTTTGATGTTGCTGCGAACGGCATCGAGCGCATCCAGCACCAGGCGCGAAATGGCGCCGAGTGGCGGTAGAACATCGGCTGCAAGCAAATGCTCGAAGCTCGACTCAAGTTCGTGCATGACCGCGCCGGTTGGCGACAGCCCCACCGTGTTGCAAGCGCCCTTGAGCGTATGCATGCAGCGGAACGCTTCTTCGAGCTGTTCGCGCGGCTGGGCACTCTCTTCCAGTTCCAGCCCCAGGCGATCGAGCTGCTCGACAAACTCCTGAACCTCCATCTGGAACGCTTCCCAGACGACTGCCTCCGCCTCCAGCGTGACCGGCACGCGCGGCAGCTGCAGGTCCGAACAGGCAACCGATTCGCCCAGTGCCGCGGTTAGCTCGTCGACACCCGACTTGAGTTGATCAAAGGCGTCGACTGGCAGCTCTTCCTGTTCTAGAAGATCATTGAGGTGCGCAGCGGTCGCACCAATCGCTGCGCTTCCGTGCAGAACCGCGGAGCCCTTGAGTCGGTGGAACAGCGCAGCCAGCGACTGGCTTTCGCGCAAAAGGTGGCCGAGCGGATTGCCGGCTTGGCCTTCGATCTTCTGCAGGATCGCCCGCACATCGACAAGAGCAAGCTTGGCTTCTTCGACGAAGACCGCGACCAACTCACCGTCTGCACCGACTTGGGCAACGTCGCCCTCGACTCCGACGGCTTCGTCGAGCGTGATGTCACACGTCGCCAGCATGCGCGCCGCCGATGCCCGCAAAGCCAAGACGTCGTCGTTCGACGCAGTGCGCTTGCGCTCACCGTATGCCTCGGCCTGCTCTTCGAGCCCGCCCGCGACTTCAGCGAGTTCGGCGATCCCCACGGTGCCCGCAGACCCCTTGAGCAAGTGGAAGTGCCGCGACAAGTCGAGCCACGCCGCGCAGTCCGCGGCGTTGGCTTCGACGCGCTGGAACGACTCGCGTAGATCTCCCAGACACTGCCTGGCTTCTTCCAGAAAGATCTCAACCAGTTCTGGGTCGACGTCATCGAGCGAGATCGCGCCATCCTTGCCGCCCGATGCAACCACGCTGGCGTCGTCGCCCTCGTCAAACTCGAACTCCTCCAAACTCGCCTCATCGCCACCAGCACTCACGCCCGAAGCGCCGAGTCCGGCCTGGTTCGCAGTCGAGCTATCTAGGCCGCTGTCCCCAGGGATTGCAACGGAAGCGCCTTCGAACAGGCTGTCGTCAAACTCGCCTTCGTCGAGATCGTCGAACTCCTCATCGTCGCGCGACGCCTCTGCAGGGGGCGCCTGGGGATCGGATTCCTCGGCTTTGCTCTCCGCCGGCGGACCGCCAAACTGCAGCCGACTCTCGAGACCCGAATGACGTGAGCCCCCACCGTCGAGATCGAGAATCGAAGCGTCGTCGGCCGGGTCCTCTTCCGCCTTGACCGTATCGTCAGATTCGGCGCTGGCAGATTCATCGCGGTTCGCATCCTGGCTCGAAGACTCTGCATGGGCCGACAGCCCCCCCAACGAAGGATTGACCGAAGCGTCGTCGTCGAGCGACGGGGACGCCGGCACGCGTGGCGCAACCTCGACGCCGAACGCCGACGCCTCACCGGCCGCAGCCTGCAGTTCTTCTTCGAGAGCACCGAGCAGCTCGGCACAGCCTTCGACCAGAGACTCCGCGAGGGTCGCCGTCACGGCAAGCGACTGAAGGTCCACCATACCGCTCGAGCCACGAATGGCGTGGAAGCAGTGACCAATGGTGTCGAGGTCTGCGGATTCGAAACGGCGACCGTCGAGACACTGTTGGAGGCTAGCCTCGCCGCCATTGTGCTCGCCGCTACCGGCGCTGATTTCACCATCAAGCGACGCGGGGCTCGACTCCGTGAAGGACGCAAGCGCTGCACGAACGACATCCAGAACCGGCTGCAGCTCGGCGACCTGCTGGTCGCCCCAGCGCTTCGCTTCCTCCGAACGACCGGCGAGCTCCATGCCGAGCACGGACTCCGTGTTGCCGCAGGCAGATTCCAGCTGCAAGAGAGCGGATCGCAACGTCGACTCCGCGGAGCGCGCCTTCAGCAGGTGTGCGCCGAGCGCGCTCCCTTCGTCGCTTGGGCCCGTATGCCGCGCGAACGCAGCGAGACAATCGCTCCATGCACTTTCATCGAGAAGCAGGTCCAAAGCCTGTCGCACGCTGCCGCGCGCCTTTGTCACGTTGGCGGTGACGTCGGCTTCAAATGATTCGCGAACGTCGTCCAATGAGAATCTGTCCATGTGCTATTCCCCGCTTTGATATTCTGAAAGTCGCAGCTGCGCTGTGACTACTTGGAGCCCTCGACAGCTTCCTGCTTGCCCTGCAGGCTTAGTCGCTGCACGCGCCTGGTCAGCTCAAAGCTGTCCAGCACGCTGACGACTCGACCGTCCGGCTGGGTGAGAAACCCCGCCACGACCGGGTGTTCGTCGACCGCGTCCGATTCTCGTATCGAGCTGCTTTGCACCGGCACGACCGATTCCACCAGGTCAATGGATACGGCCAATCGCATGCCGTCGAGCCAAAGCACGAGCGCTGGGCCGAGCCCATCGCACGTGGCGTCGGCGGCGGCAACGTCCATCAGCGACGCTAGATTGACAACCGCGAGTGCAACCCCACGGAGGTTGGTCAAGCCGACCACGCCTGCTGGAGCCAGCGGCACCGGCACGACGCTTTCGATCTCAAAGACCTCGCCCACCGCCCCGACGTCCAGCCCAAAGAGCTCGCCTGCGACCTGAAACACGCAACAGTGCATGTCGGCGCTCGAGGCGTCCAAACGGTCCTCCGACGCCAAGCCGGCAGAATGCTCTGAGGCACGTGAAGCGACCGATGCGACCGAGACGCGCCCAGCAGAAAAGACGCTGCCGTCGGAGCCTAGGCTCCCGTGCGAAAGGTGCGAATGGTCGAGTTGGCTCTCGTCGTTCCAGCCTGATTCAGGGTCGCTCATATCGATTCGGTATGTGATCTCGTGGTCTTCCTAGCGCCAGAACTCGCAAGCACGCGTCGATGACGCGCATGCTTGCGAGGCGCTCCATGGGTCCGATTTCCGTGGCCGGCTACTTGACCAAGTTGGTCAGCACATCGCGGAGCTCGGCTGGGCCGTAGGGCTTGACCACGTAGGCGCTGGCACCCTGGCGCTGCCCCCAAAACTTGTCGGTGTCCGTGCCCTTCGACGTCGTCAACACCACCGGAATATCTTTGGTGTCCGCGTCCTTCTTGAGCTCACGGCAGGTGGCGAAGCCGTCTTGTTTCGGCATCACAACATCCAGCAGGATCAGGTCCGGCTTGATGTCCTTCGCTTTGCCTACACCTTCGACTCCGTCTCCTGCAAAGAGGACTTGGTAGCCGAGCCCCTTGACGACCTGAGCCGCGAGCTGACGATCCGTCTCGGTATCATCGATGACTAGTACTGTTACCATTGTGCAGTCATCGAAATTGTCCGGTCATCAACTTATGTCGATCTGGGAATCCCTAGAAACGAGTCTATAGCGCTCGTCGTAACGGGAACCGCCAATGCCATGTCGGCACCGGCGCCCAGCAGAGCGTTGCTCGTCAGCAGACCTTCTTCGAACAGAGCCGCCAGCGGCACTCTCTCCAGCTGAGGGACTGCCCGTAGTTCGGCGACGACGTCTGGTGCACTACAGGCGACCAAGACGCAGTCTGGCGTTGCTTGCTGAGCCTCTTGTGCCACTTCGTTCGATCGCAAACGGACGAGCGTCCAGCGACGCCCGTAGCGCCCCAGGTGCACAGCAAGATCGTTGGCAAAGTCGCCAATCTGCTCATCGACGAGCCAGACCGTGCCCGGCTTCGTCCCGCCAACAAGGCCCGTGCGCATGCGGATGAGGCCGAGGCTCGCAACCGAATTGAGTACTTTGGCCATATCCGCGGCAGGCCACGCCAGCTCGCGGCCCACGTCCTGCACGGTCCGGTTGCCATCAACAAGGCCCAAAAGCTGGCGCTCATGCTCGCGCAGAGGAGCGCCTTGGATGCGGCTGCTGAAGCCTGGCGCCCGTTCGAGCACCGAGGTGTGGGCCACCTCAAGAAGCCCCGTCGCGGAGGCCCGACGCGGCGGGCATGCCTGCTCGATCTCGGCGCGCAGCTCGCGGACCACGCTCGGCTTGATCAATCTCTTTGCCAAAGCGCCACCGTCAGGAACGGGTTCGCTGCCGCCCGCGAGACTCTCTGACAAGCGCGATAGTTCGCCGCGAAACACCTTGAACAAGATCTTCGCGAACGCTCGATCGTCGAGGCGCCCGAGCAGCGACTCCGGCTGCCCGCTCATCGCGGTCAACAGCGAGCCGGCGCCGGTCGCTTCGCCCACCACGGACGGGGAGCCCGCACCGGCAGCCTCGAGGGGCGCCTTGATGGCGGGCGATGCATCCGGCTGCTGGCCCTGGTGTGACACCAACAGCTCTTCCAGCTCCTTCGGCTTGAACGGCTTGTGGATGAAGCCGACAACCGCCGCACGATCGGCGAGCTGCTCCCGCAGCGCTTCGCCCTTGCCCGACATCATCACGACGGGGATGTCGCGCGTGTCCGGGTTGGAGTGCAGCGCATCGAGCACGTCTGTGCCCTTGCCATCCGGCAGCACGTAGTCGAGCAGCAGCAGGTCCGGACGGCTCTCTCGCGACTTGCCGACGCCGTCTTCGGCGTTGACGGCAAGATCGACTTGGAGCCCCAAGCCCGACGCGACCATCGAGACAAGGCGACGAATCGTGAGACTATCGTCGCATACCAAGATGCGTTGCAAACCGCTCATTCTCGCGCCTCCAGGACCATGAGGGCATGGCGGCCCTGCGCTTCGGAAAATCGCTGCTGAAGCTTGCGCACACCCGACACGGCACCAGACTGCACGATCGAACGCACCTCATCGGCATCGAGCAAGTTCACGGACTCTTCCCCGACCGCCACCAACAGGATGTCGCCCGGGCTCGCGGCGACCCGCACCGGCGTGCCTGCTTGTAGCTGGCTCACGCGCGGCACCCGGTGCGGCGACAGCAAAAACGCCGCACACTCATCGGCCGGCGGCATGTGCCCGACCAGCTCACGCGCTTCCGTATCGTAGGCAATTACGCTTGCAAGCGGACTCAGATCGGCGAGCCACTGGCCGAGCGGGCGATCATCGCCCAACATCAGGCGCTCGACCTGATAAACCAGGTCATTCAGTATCTGGGGATCACTGCGGGCCGCTTCGCTCGGGAACGCGGCGAAGCAACCATCGGCACGCTTCTCGGCCAAAAGGAGTTTGCCAACGTCATCGGGCGCACTCGCGTCGGAACCGCCCAAGGCGCACATCCAGTATTCGTCCGACCAGCGCTCGACGAGGCTCGAATGGCTGGCACGGTGGGGCACGCAGTCGCCTTGTGCGGGAGGACGTCCATCGAGCACGTGCTCAAGACGCGCCCGGATGCTCTCGACATCATGCGGCGGTGCGACCAGGTGCACCCGCCCACCAGCGAGCACCACGTGACCTCGCACCAACGGTTCCGAACTCAAGAGAACGAGCGACGTGGAGCAATCCGCACTTTCAAGTAGCTCGGCTGCCTCCACGGGAATGGAGCGGTGGCCTTCGGGCAGACCAGCCACGATGACTGCAACGTCACCGATATCCTTCGGCTCCACCGAGCGATTCAGCTTTTCGCCGACTTCGAGAACCTGCCGGACAGCCTTCGGATCGAGGCTGCCCAACACCAGTTTGATCGCATCCGTCACGCGGCCTTCCGGTTGCTGAGTAAGGTCGCAAGCGCTTTCGAATCCACAACCGAACCGGTGCGGCTTGCGGCGCCGTCCGCCCCCACGGACGCGGCTTGAACTCTGTCGCCCGCAGCGTCGACAAGCTCAAAGTCGCGGAGCCAAGCGCGATCGGTGGATGCTTGCGTCGCGACCCGGACATCGAGGGACTCGAGCGCGACAACTTCGCTTACCACAACGCCAACGAGGCCGACTTGATCAGGGTGCGGATGCAGCACCACGACTTTCGTCTCCGTGTCTTGGCCTGCATGCGCGTCGCGTTCTTCGCTGACAACGCTGGCCTTTCTGGACTGTCGCCGTGGATGGACCGCAATCACCGCAGCGTTTTCAACGATGCCGACGCCATCGACCCAGTCAGGGACAACGGGCGGCATCGAACTCAGCGGGAGTTCGCGCACCCCCAACACCGACTCCGACGGGATCAGCACGCAGTGGCCGTCCGTCCGACATACAAGGTAGTTTGCGGGCATAGCTAAAAAGTCCCAGTGGGTCGCACAGATCGCGCACTTGCGTGACAGCGATAGGCCGCCTTTGCAAGCGCACCCGCCACGGCATGGCGAGACAAACGCCGGCACCGCGGGCCCGAAGGCCCGCCAGCACTAGTCAGCAACCTTGAAGCTGCCGATGACGCCGACCAGGCGCTCCGAAGCATCGCCAAGCGTCTTGCTCAAAAGCTGCGCCTGCTTCGCCGATTCCTGGGTTTCGCGGGCAATCTCTGACACAGAGAGCATGTCCTGCATCGTCTGCTGTGCGGCTGGCACCTGCTCTTCGGCGACACGGTTCATGTCGTGGATGAGCTCGGTCGTTTGCGTCGACTCGTGCTGAATCTTCAGCAAGACTTCGCCGGATTGCGCCACCGAGTCCGCGTGGTGCTCCACTGCTCGGGTTTGCTCTTCGATGGCAGCGACGGACTCACTCGTCTCTGCCTGGATGCTCGAGATCAGCGAACCGATGTCCTGTGTTGCCAGCGAAGTCCGCTCTGCCAGCTTGCGAACTTCTTCCGCAACCACGCTGAAGCCGCGGCCGTGCTCACCAGCTCGCGCCGCTTCGATCGCGGCATTGAGGGCCAGCATGTTGGTTTGCTCCGAGATCTTGGCGATGGTGCCAACGATGCCGGTAATCTCCATGCTGCGATCGCCGAGGTTCTTGATCTTCTTGGCGCCGGCCTGCACGTTCGAACGCAGCGACTCCATCTCCTCCGCAATCTTCTGGACCATCTCGCTGCCGCTGTAGGCGGATTCCTGCGAACGTTGGGCAGCGGTTGTTGCCGTCGCCGCGTTTTCGCTGACCAACGAAATGTTGGTCCGAATGGTCTTCACAGAATTGGTTGCGCCTTCGAGGTCTTCCACCTGACGGGTTGCACCCGTCGCCATGGTCTCCGCCGTTTCGCCGATCTTGCGGCCTGCCTGCGCGGTCTCGTCAACGGTTTCAGCCAGGGCACTGATCACCGAGGACCAGCTGTCCATCATCTGGTTGAGGGCGTCTGCGACGTTGCCGAGCGCACCTTCGGTCACCGCGGCCCGTCCGGCCAGGTCGCCGTCGGCGCAGTTGGCGACAAACGTCAGCAGGTCCATAATGTTGCTGTTGAGGCTCTCGTTTTCCTGCTGGGCGCTGGCACGCAGCTCTTCCGACTCGTTGATCTTCGCAGTCAGCTCGGTTGCGACCTGGAAGTAGAACGAAAGCAGCACGTAGATGATCAGCAGAACGGCGAGGCCACCCGTGACCAAACCGACGATTCGCGCCGTCTTGTAGTTGTCCACGCGAGCCAAGATCAGCCCATCAAGCTGCGGCCCCACATCGGCGTAGAGCTGGTGCACGCTGGCGAGCATGTTGGAAGACCATTCCAGCAGTTCGCTGCTGGAGATGGTCGACTGCTTATCCGAGAGCAGCTGCTCTTGGATGATCGTGACAAAGCCCGTGACCTGGGCCAGCGTGTCCGACACCTGTCCGGACAGTGCCTGGCGCAAGTTGTCAGTCGGGTTGTTGTTGAACGCGGTTTCGAAGTTTGTCTCGAGGTCGGCGACCAATCGGCGCGCGCCGTCGAGGAAGCCGGCCATGATCAGGCGGTCGGCATCCGGCAGGCGGCCGTCCACGGTGTTGCGCAGCGCCAGGTTGCCGATGTTGACCATCGACTCCGCAAGGCTTGCGAGACGGCCCGTGTAGGCGTCCATCAGCCAATAGCTGTCCAGATCCGGGTCGAGGATCAGGTTGGAGTAGTTGCCAACGTAGTTCAGGATGAAGTCATTCAGATCCGCGATGAGCTGCTTGGTGTACTTGGCAGGATCTCGCGTGTAGGCCTCGGAGGCCTGGTCCATGTCGTTCCAGGACTTCAAGAGTTCGTCGACTCGGGCAACCGTCTTTTGCTCGCCCGTGAAGTTGGCGAGGGCCGGGCCGAGGCGCTTGGAGACTTCGTCAAGCTCGAGGCTCTCCTGACGCATGCGCTTGCGGGCCTGGGCAACATCCGTCTCGTCGACGGCAACGCCTGCCGCAGCCGCCGCTAGCTGGATCCGACGCAGGGAAACATCCTGCAGCAACCGTCGCGCAGGCTCCGTGTTCTCAACGCCGTATGATTCCTTTTGGTTGAATTCAACGTCGTATGCCGCACCGCCAACCTGCAGGTAGAGCAGGTATACAAGTGGCGCCAGCAGCACGGCCCCCACGAGCATGAAAAGGCGCGCATAACTAAGCCGCTGCATCAGGGCCAGCACCGGGCTACAAAGCAACTTCAGGTTCATCTTCGATCTACTGTAGGATTGGAGTTTCCCCGACTTAATCGCCAGGCTGACGCATCCATCGTCGACCGAGAACGGCGGACTTTAGACGCGCCGGATAGACTCGACGGAAATTTCCGGCGCGCGGCGTAGATGCAAAGTCCCTCCTCAGCGGGCAGTTGCGTCACTGCTTGCGTCCGAAAAGTGACCCGCGGCGAGCCCGAAACCGGCTGCCGCAGGAGTGGCTCGCGGGGTCGAATCCGCAGGGAAGTCCCCATGGCGCCGGGACCTGCGCAGGGCGGCCACGAGCCAA
>JBGCDH010000034.1:0-63488 GCA_045105235.1 Planctomycetota bacterium
TCTGGTGGTGCCCGAAGTCAACGCCGAGGCGTTGGCGGGGCACCGCGGCATCCTCGCCAATCCCAACTGCTCGACCATCTTGCTGGTGCTGGCGCTGGCGCCGCTGCACCGCCGTGCCGGCCTGCAGTCGGTGGTGGTCTCGACCTACCAGGCGGCATCCGGAGCCGGCCAGCGGGCTATGGATGAGCTGCACGATGCGACCCGCGCGGCGCTCGCAGGGGAGCCGCTGCCCGAACCGGATGCGCTGCCGCAGAGCCTCGCGTTCAACGTGTTTCCGCACGTCGACGTCTTCCAGGACGACGGCTTCACCAAAGAAGAGGACAAGATGCTCTTCGAGGTGCGCAAGATCCTGAGCCTGCCCGAACTCGCCGTCGACGCCACCTGCGTGCGCGTCCCGGTGGAGCGCAGCCACAGCGAATCGGTGAGCGTCGAGCTGTCGCGACCGCTGACCGTGTCCGACGCGCAGCAGCTGTTCGCCGATGCGCCGGGACTCGTGCTCCAGGATGACCCCGCAGCCGGCTGCTATCCGATGCCGCGCGACTACGCGCACGTGACCGAATGCGCGGTCGGCCGCGTGCGCGCAGCCCGCGTCTTCGATCCGGGCCTGACGTTTTGGTTGGTCGGGGACCAGCTCAAGAAAGGGGCCGCGCTGAATGCCGTGCAGATCGCCGAACAGCTGTAAATTTGGTCGCCGAACAGCTGTAAATTTGGTCGCCGAACAGCTGTGAATTTGGTCGCCGAACAGGCCCGACTTTGGGCACCGAACAGGTGGGACGGTGGTCGCGACGGCGCGGTGGGCGAGGTCGTGCCTGCCCAGAAGTGCTGGTTTCAACAGCAACTTGCTGCCAGCAACGTTTGATTCCGGTCTCCCGAAGCCGTTGACTGTCTCGCCGCCGGCGGGATTTCCCTGCCCACACCCAACCGATGGCTGCGAAGCGTTCCCCCAAAAAGAAGTCCTCGACCAACAAGAAGGCTCCGGCCAAGCGCGCTGCCGCGCGCAAGCCAGCTGCGTCCCCCAGGACGTCAGCAGCCAACACGTCAGCCGCCAAGAAGGCGCCGGCCAAAAAGCCGGGTGCCAAGAAGCCCGCATCGCGGCGGGCGTCGGCGGCAAGCTCTGCTGCGGATGAACGCTTGCAGCAGCTTGAGCGCCTGGTCGAGATGATGGTCGACAAGGATGTTGTCGAGGTCGAGCTCGAAGAATCCGGGGCGCGGTGGCGCGTCCGGCGCAACGAGCCGCAGGCCGTCACCTTCGCGGCGCCGGCGGCGATGCCAATGCCGGCCGTTCCGGGCGGGATGCCAGCCGGTCTATCCGCGGGCCCGGCTTCGGGTGCTGCTGGCGGCGCCGCCGATGCCACGTCCGAGCCTCAGGGAGAGGTTTTCACCTCGCCCATGCTCGGCACCTACTACCAGGCGCCGTCCCCCGACGCCGAAGCGTTCGTCAAGAACGGCGATCGCGTTGGGCCCGACACCACGATCTGCATCATCGAAGCGATGAAGGTCATGAACGAGATCAAGGCCGAGCGCGACTTTGAGATCGTGGAGATCCTGGTCAAGAACGGCGAACCCGTCGAGTTCGGTCAGCCGATGTTTATCATCCGGTGAAAGGCCAAATGTTCTCACGTATCCTGATCGCCAATCGCGGGGAAATCGCGCTGCGCATCCAGCGCGCGTGCAAAGACCTCGGCATCGAAACCGTCGCCGTCTACAGCGAGGCGGACAAAGACAGCCTCCACCTGCGCTACGCGGACGAGACCATCTGCATCGGTCCGGCGCGCAGCACCGACAGCTACCTCAACATCCCGGCGATCATCGCGGCGGCCGAAATCGCCGACGTCGAAGCGATCCATCCGGGCTATGGCTTCCTCAGCGAAAACGCCCACTTCGCCGAGGTCTGCCACTCGTGCAACATCAAGTTCATCGGCCCCTCGGCGGCGTCGATCACCGAGTGTGGCGACAAGGTCGCGGCCAAAGAGCTCGCTGCTCGCGCCGAAGTGCCGTGCGTTCCCGGCAGCGACGGCCCGGTCGAAAATGAGCAGGACGCGCTCAAGGTCGCGCGTGAGATCGGCTTCCCCGTGCTGATCAAGGCAGCGGCCGGCGGCGGGGGCCGCGGCATGCGGGTCGCGCACAATGAGCCGAGTCTCGTTACCGGGTTCCACTCGGCCCGGACCGAAGCGGAGACCGCGTTCAACAACCCGACGGTCTACATCGAGAAGTTCATCGACAAGCCGCGGCACGTCGAGATCCAGATCATCGCCGACACGCACGGCAACGTGGTCCACCTCGGCGAGCGTGACTGCTCGCTGCAGCGTCGCCACCAAAAGCTCGTCGAAGAAAGCCCCTGCCCGGTGCTCGACGAAGACACCCGTGCGCGGATGGGGGAAGCCGCCGTCCGACTGGCCAAGGTCGCCGGCTACTACTCGGCGGGCACGGTGGAGTTCTTGCTCGACAAGGACAAGAACTTCTACTTCATCGAGATCAACTCGCGCATCCAGGTCGAACACCCGGTGACCGAGCAGGGGACGGGCACGGACCTGATCCGTGAGATGATCCTGGTGGCCGCCGGCGAACCGCTGTCGTTCACGCAGGACCAGATCCGCATGAGCGGTCACGCGATGGAGTTCCGCATCAACGCGGAAGATCCCGACCGCAACTTCCAGCCGTCGCCGGGCCGCATCGAGACCTTCGTGCCGCCGGCTGGCCCGGGTATCCGCTGGGACAGCCACGTCTACCAGGGCTACACGGTGCCGCCGCACTACGATTCGATGGTCGGCAAGCTGATCGTGCACCGAGCCACCCGCAAGCAGACGATTGAGGCCGCGCGCCGTGCGCTTTCGGAGCTGCAGCTCGACGGCGTCAAGACGACACAGAAGCTGTTCTTGCGCATCCTCGAGCACTCGGACTTCTGCGCCGGCGACATCGACACCGGCTTCATCGACCGCTACTTCGCGCCGCGGTAGGCGGTTCCGGGCATGCGACGCTGGTCCGAACGCCTGCTGTTGGTCGTCAACTTGACGGCGGCCAATTGCGTTGCAGGACTTTGGATTGCGACGTTTTTGCAGCCGCGGCTGCTCGGCATCGACCTCGACCGCATCGAGATCGACCGGGCCCGAGCCGGCGCGGTTCTCGGGGATTCTCTTCCCGGAAGTGGCGGCGGCGGCGGCCGCGCCATGCTGCTGTCGCTCGACACCGGCGCTGCCTGGCTGATGTTCGCCATCGCGATTCTGCTGCTGCTGTGGAACTTTTCGTGGCTTGTGCGTCGCCGCGGCGACGACCGCGCCGTCAACAGCAACTGGATCGTCAGTGAAACGTCGGCGGGGCCTGTCCGGGTCGCCCGCGAAGCGATCGAAGCCGGCCTGCAAAAGGCCGGCGAATCGCTGCCGGAAGTGACGCGGATGCGCGTCGCCGTGGCGCTGCCGACGCCGCGCCGCGTCACGGTGAAGGGGCAGTTCTACTGCGCGGATGGCCAGGACCATTTGCAGGCCAGCCAGCGTTTGCGGCAGGTCTTGCTGGCCCGCTTTGGCGAGCTGGTGCACCTCTCGGACGGCATGCGGGCCGAGTTCGAGCTGGAGTTCCAAGGCTTCTTCGGCAAGCTGGCGAAGAATGCGCCCGAGCCCGAGGCTCCGGCGCCTGTTCCGGCGGAACCTGAAGAGCCGTTCCGTGGGCCCCAATATCCGATCGACGACGAGGATTCGTAAATGCGCGTGGGAGTGTTGACCGGAGGAGGGGACGCACCGGGCCTCAACGCAGCGATCTGTGGCCTCGGCCGCCGGCTGCTCGCCAATGGCTGTGAGCTGGTTGGATTTGCCGACGGCTGGCGAGGCCTGATGGAAGATTTGACCGAAGACCTGCCGCGTTCTGCGTTCCAGCACATGCTGGTGCAGGGCGGCACGTTGCTCGGCAGCAGCAGCGCCTATCCCTACCGCAAGCCCGAAGAGTCGGTGCCGAAGGTCGTCGCCACGGTCAAAAGGCACCGTCTCGACGCATTGGTCGCCATCGGCGGCGAAGGCACCTTGGGCGCGGCCGAGCGGCTGCATCGCGAGGAAGGTCTGCCGGTTGTGGGCATCCCCAAGACGATCGACAACGACCTGGACGCGACCGACTTCACGTTTGGCTTCTTCTCGGCGGTCGAGGTTGCGACGCGGGCCATGGATGACCTGCGGACCACCGCAGAATCCCACCGCCGCGTCATCCTGGTCGAGTGCATGGGGCGCCACGCCGGCTGGATTACGGCGTACGCTGGCGTGGCGGCGGGCGCGGAAGGCATCCTGGTTCCTGAGCGCCCGGCACATGTCGAAGAGCTATGCGAACGCCTGCAGAAGGTGCGCGATGGCGGAGCCCGCTCGGCGATCGTCGCGGTCGCCGAAGGAACCCGCGTCTTCGAGAACGGCAAGTGCCTGCTTTCGGAAGATCGCGACGAGTGGGGCGAATACCAGATTGGCGGCGTCACCCAGCTCCTCGCCAGCAAGATCATCGATCGAATCGGGTGGGATTCCCGGGCGCTGGTGCTCGGCCACCTGCAGCGCGGCGGCCAGCCGACCGCGTTCGACCGCATCTTCGCGCTGCGCTTGGGCGCGCGGGCGGCCCGCCTCGTGCTCGAAGGCCGCTTTGGTAGGATGGCTGCCATGCAGAACGGTGAGATCACCGACGTGCCGCTGCAGGACGCGGTTGCCGAACGCAAGCTGCTCGGCGATGCGTTTCTCGACAAGTACGAAGGCTTCTTCCTGCCGATTGGAGGTCCATAATGAGCGCCGCAACGAACCAACCGATCCACACGAAGTCGGTCGCGGGTCTGGATCTTCTCGTGGGCCTGGATTTTCTCGTGGGCCTGGATCTTCTCGTGGTCTGGGTCCTGCTCGCGGCCACTGCCGGTCCGCTGATGACGCCGCTCTGTGCGCAGCAGCCGTCGGTGACGACTCCCGGGCAGTTTCCTGCCTCTGGTTATGGGGCGCGGGAAGAGCCAGCTGGCGTTCCCGGTCTCGGCGGCGGCCTGCAGCGCCCGGGCGACCTCTTGGGCGGTGGCGGACTCAACAACTTGCTGGGGGGCGGCCTCGGCGGCGGGCTTGGTCAGGGCCAAGGCCAGAATGGCGGCCTCGGGCAAGATGAAGGCTTCGGCTCGATTTGGTCTCGTCCAGAGGCGCCGCGCTTTCAGGGCTTTCCCGTCTTCCCATCGCGCCTCAACGGCTATGGCGGCTACCCGCTGCCCCTCAACCCGAACGCCGCCGGCGGCCTTGCCGGCGCCGCGGGGCTCGATCCTACGGCAGGCTTTCCGCTGGTTCCGACGCTCGCACCTGCCGAACCGATGGCGCCGAGCTGGCCGTCCTGGGTTCGGACATCGGGCCGTGCGGAGCTGCCGTTTGCGACCGATCGCGCCCTCTTGATTGGCGGCAGTGGCCGCGTCTGGCACCGTGCCGGCACAGCGGACGCATTCATCCCGCTGATGCACTACGACAAGTTCGCCGCGCTGGCGACCGGCGGGGAGTGCGAAGTGCGCCATGCCGGCTCGCTGGAGCTGCTGCTGCACACCAGCACGGATTTGCGCATGCGCGGCCTGAGCCGCGTGCGGATTGATGAACTCGATGACCAAAGCGTCCGGCTGACAATCGACGAGCTCAGCTGGCTGCTGCTCAAGGCGTCGGCACGAAACCACAGCATCGTGCTGCCCGATGGCTCGGTGCTCGAGTTTGAAGGCAGCGGGGCGGCTCCGGCGGACGCAGTGCCCAGCGCTACGGAAGGCGTACCAGATGGCGGCGCTGCGCCGCTCAGCGCGTCTCCGCTGAGCGGTTTGCCGCCGACGACCGCGCCGTCGTCGCCACCGAGTGGCTTCGCGGCGCTGTTCGGAATGGGATCCGTTGGCGTCGCGCAAGACGCGCTCGCCGGCCCCGCCATGATCGAAATCGTGCGCGTCGACGAGCCGCGCTGGTACGGCGGCCGTGCCTACATCACCAACCTGGGCGGGCAAACCGTGACGTGGCGTCACGCCCACGGCGAAACCCGGATCGAGTCGCAACAGCGTGTGGTGGTGTTGCTGCAGCCGCCCAAGCAGTTTGCAGGGATTGCTCCCGAAGTTGCTGCCGGTGGTGACACGCGCGCGCTCGGCTCCGCGGCCGTATTGGCGGCGCGCCGGGCGGCGAATCCGCTCACGGGCACGCCGCCAGCCGCGGCCGGGGGCCAAGCAGGCACCGTCGCAACCCGGCCGGATGGCTCGCCGGTGACTGATGAGGACGACCAGGCCGCTGGCGCTGCCGATGAATCCGGCGCAAGCGCCATCGGCGGCAAGCTCGCCGGCGTCGGCGCCAAGTTTGACCGGGCCGACGGCCGCGTCGTGTGCAAGCGTGCCGACGGCATGGATGGCGCGGCCTTTGCCGAATGGTGCGGTGTCCGCGTGGCGCTGCCCGCTGGCGTCCAGGTTGAGTTCGAGTCCCTGCAGGGCAACGCATTCGGAGCCGCTGGTGAGGGCTCGCGGACCTCTGCCGTCAACGCAGCCAACGGCGGCCGCTGAGTTCCGCTCGACCTCGGTGACTGCCAACGACGTGCATCAGATGGCGGCCGCCGTGGCAGCGGCTGCCGAGCGCCTGCGGGAGCACGTCCTGGCCACGCCGCTGCTGCCGAGCCCGTGGCTGTCGCAGGAACTCAACGCCGACGTGCGCCTCAAGCTTGAGAACGTGCAGCTTGGCGGTTCGTTCAAGATCCGCGGCGCGACCAACGCACTGCTCTGCCTTGACGAAGACCGGCGGCGGCGCGGAGTTGTGGCCGCATCTTCCGGCAACCACGGTTTGTGTCTCGCGCTCGCCGGCAAGCGGTTGGCGGTGCCGACCAAGGTGTATGTGCCAAAGACGACGCCGCCGGCCAAACGGGCGGCGATCGAGGCGCTCGGGGCTGCGGTCACGGTGCACGGTGACGACTGCGTCGAGACCGAGCGGCATGCTCGCGCGACCGCAGCAGAACGGGGCTGGAGCTACGTCTCGCCCTACAACGATGCGGATGTGATCGCCGGGCAAGGCACGGTCATGCGCGAGATCGCCACGGCGTGGCCGCAGGTCGACAGCGTCTACATCGCGCTGGGCGGCGGTGGCCTGATGGCTGGAATGGCGAGCTGGGCACAGGCCCACGCGCCGGCTGCGGCCATGGTCGGGTGCTCCCCAGCGCAGTCCCCGGCGTTTGCCGAGTGCCTGCGGCAAGGCCAGATCGTCGAGGTCGCCTGCGGAGACACATGGTCGGACAGCACGGCGGGCGGCGTCGAAGAGGGAGCCATCACGTTGGATCTATGCCGAGGCCTGGTGCATACCCTGGTCGACGTTGAGGAAGACGCCATTGCCGCCGCGATGCGCGACGCCCTTGCGCACCAACACCTCTTGCTCGAAGGCGCGGCCGGCGTCGCGATTGCTGCCTGCCGGCAGCATGTGGCCCGCGTCGATGCCGATGGCGAGGGTGCTGGCAAGGAGAGCTCGCCGCGGCCGCGGCGGATCGCGATCGTCGCATGTGGCGGCAACCTGCCCTACGAGCTGCTGCAGCGGCTGATTGCGACGTAGCGAACCGAGCCACCCCAGCAGCGGTCGCGAAACGAGAGCATCTGTGCACCCAATCGGCTGATTGCGAATAGTCAGCTGCCGAGACGTATGGCGATGCCATGCCCGCGGACCACCCTGCTGTTCTCGCTCTCTCCCGCACTGCCTGTTTGGCCACGCTCGCGATGTGGAGCTGGCACGCGCCTTTGCGTGCGCAGTCCGTCGCGGAGCCGGCTCAGGAAACCGCTTGGGCCGCGTATCAAACCGCGCCCAGCCGTGCCTCGGCATACTTCGCCGGAGGTCTTCGTGCGTACCGCGACAAAGACTACAACAAGAGCGTCGCGAACTACTGCAAGGGGCTGCTCCTGCGGCCCGATAGCCCAACGGAGGCCTACAACGCCGCATGCAGCGCAGCGCGTTCTGGACAGCCAGATCTCGCCTTCGCACTGCTTGCCCATGCGTTCGACGCGGGCTGGCTCAATGCGCCTCATCTGCGCAAGGACACGGATCTAGAGGCGCTGCACGGCGATGCTCGCTGGCAGGCCGCCATGGCGCGAGCAAGCCAGGCGGAAAACGCTGTTGCGACGCGCTGGCAATCGACAGCGTTCGAGACGCGGTTCCGCGAAAATATCTCTACGAGCGACAAGGCGGCGGGCGCGGCGCGACTATGGAGTGAAGTGAAGTACAACTTCGCCCACTTCGATCAGGTCCCGGAGCTGGACTGGGACCAGGCCTACATGGACGCGCTGCCAAAGGTGCTCGCCGCGCCCACGACCTACGCCTACTACCGAGAGCTACAGCGGTTGGTCGCGAAGCTTCACGACGGTCACAGCAACGTCTACCTGCCGTCGCAGCTTCGCTCGACGATGTGCACGCCGGGTCTTGCGACGCGCTTGGTGGAGGGGCGCGTGCTCGCCGTCGCTGTCTACGATAGGGACTTGCTCGAGGCCGGCCTGATCGTCGGCTCTGAGATCACGGCAATCAATGGCGTCGACGTCGTTACGTATGCCAACGACAACGTCGCTCCATTTGTTTGTGCTTCGACCAAACAAGATCGCGCGCGTCGCATGTTCGGCAGCGACCTGCTGCGCGGATCGCAACAAGAGACGGTCGAGTTGACATTTGTCGCGGCCGACGGCGCGCAGCCCACAGTGGTCACCGCAGCCCGCCAGTCGCGGTTGGCGGCGGGCATGCGGCGCTTTGCGCAACCAGACGTGCAGTTTGAATCGTTGGGCGACAGCGGTGTCGGCTATCTCGCCCTCAATAGTTTTGGCAACTCTGCCAGCGTACGGAAGTTCGTTTCCTTGCTGCCAAAGATCCAGGCGACGAAGGGCCTGGTTATCGACCTTCGCAAGAACGGTGGCGGCAACAGCGCGGTCGGCTGGGAGATTCTCAGCTACTTCAGCAAGCGTGCGTTCGCGACCACCCGATGGCACACGCTGCAGTACCGCCCAACGATGCGTGCGTGGGGCAGACAGCCAATTACGCGCTACACCAGGACGTTGCCGGTCTATGACAAGGTCAAGCCGAACACGTATGACAAGCCCGTTGTACTGTTGATCGGTCCGCAGACCTTCTCGGCAGCGGAGGATATGGCGGCTGCATTCGACCAGCTTGGGCGGGGCAAGATGATCGGAACGGCTACGGGCGGCAGCACCGGCCAGCCTTTGCCGTTCGATCTTCCAGGCGGCGGCTCCGCCCGCGTCTGCACCAAGCACGACTTCTACGCCGATGGCACGGAGTTCGTCGGCATCGGCATCCAGCCCGATCTCGTGGTGGCGCCAACGATTGCCGACGTCCGCGCCGGCGTCGACACCGTGCTGCAGGCGGCACGCGACGAACTTGGCGCGCCCGGCAAATAGCCCACGCCCACGTTCCGCTATCGAGCTCCGCCCGACGACGCAGCGATGAACCGCATGCGACCGCTGCAGGCAGTGGCCAGGACCACTGCCGCAATGGAAGCCATCAGACACGCCGTGAGTCCTTCCCTGGGGCGAACGAAACTCGCGTACAGCCAGCCGGATGCTGCGACGCCAACAAGTCGGCCGAGGGCATTGGCCGCGTAGTAAAAGCCGACTCGTTCGGCGATGTGACGATGGCTGTCGTCATCGTGCAACGCCACGATCAGCCAGCTGTGCAGGCTGCTGGTGATCGCAAAGACAGCTCCGTAGGCAGCAAGCCCGACCAGCAATGCCGCGACCACAGCGTGCTCGGGCAGCCAGTGTACCGCTGCAGCTGTCAGGCCAAGCGGCGCCAACAGAAAGCCCGTGTAGCGCGCGGTCGCCGCAGCGCCGCATCGCTGGTCGCTGCCGACATCCGGCGCGGCTTCGGCGCGAGATGCCTTGCCTCTGCCACCGTTCAGCAGATTGGGTGCGCATGCCTGCACGAAGCCATAGCCGATGATCCAAAGCGATAGGTAGGCGCCGACCGTAGCCGGGGACCAGCCTTGATCGACCAGGAACAGCGGCAGCGCGATCGCAAACCAGGCATCGCGCGAACCAAAAAGAAACAGCCGCGCCGCGCTCAACCAGTTGGTCGCGCGATCGTGGGCCAGCAGCTGGCGAAACGAGCCGCGCCTAGCGGACGCCGCCTGTTTCGGTAGGCGCCAAAACGCGGCCACGCACGTTGCCGCGAGCAGCGCAGCCAGCGCGGCGTTGGTGTGCGCGAAGCCAACGGACGTCAGCAGGATGCCGCCGACAAAAAAGCCAAGCCCCTTCATCGCGTTCTTGCTGCCGGTGAGCCAGGCGACCAGCCCGAACAGGCGAAGGCTCTGGCCGCCGCCGCCGCTGCTGCTTGCGCCGGCGCCGCCGCCTCGTGGCGCGGGCGAAGCCAAGAGGCGCACGTAGCTCTTGGCGCTGGTCTTGGCGAGATCCTTGGCCACGCCCGACAGCACCTGCGTCGCCATCACGTAGCCAAGGGTGAGGCCGGAGGTCTCGACCGTTAGCAGCGCGCACGCTACGGCCTGCATGCCGAGACCGAGCGTCAGCGTGTGCTTCAATCCAAAGCGGGCGCCGAGGTAGCCACCAAGCAGGTTGGTAGCCACGCCGGCCAGCTCGTAGGGAAGCAGCACGAGCGCCAGCGCCCAGGCGGTTTGCCCCTCTGCATGCAAATGCAGCAGGACCAGCATGCGCAGCGCGCCGTCGCTGAGCGTGAACGCCTGGTAGCACGCGCTGACGAGCAGGAACCCCGGCGGCCGCGGCGCTCTGCCACGGCTGCGGCCGGATCCCCCGCTGCCGGATCCGCCGCCGCCGCCGGTGCCGCTGCCGCTGGTGCCGGTGTCGCTCACCTGCCGTGTTCGATGCGGTAGCGAACGAGGTCCACCATGCGGTTGCAGTAGCCCCACTCGTTGTCGTACCAGGCCATGACCTTGACCAGACGCTTGTCGACAACCCGCGTGCAGTCGGCGTCGACGACCCCCGAGCGCGCTTCGCCGGCGTAGTCACTGCTGACCAGCGGGCGCGTTTCGAAACCGAGGATGCCGCGCATGCGGCCGTCCGCGGCTTCGCGCAGAACCTGCTGGATCTCGTCGACGGTGGTGTCGCGGCTCATGTGGAAGGCGCAGTCGGTCAGCGACGCATTCTGCACCGGAACGCGCACGGCGATGCTGTCGAGGCGGCCCTTGAGCTCCGGCACAATCTCGGTGACGGCGTGCGCCGAGTTGGTCGAGGTGGGGATCAGGTTGGCCAGCGCCGAACGCGCGCGACGAGGATCGCGGTGCGGACGATCCGCCACGACCTGTGTGTTGGTGGGGTCGTGCAGCGTGGTCACGAGGCCGCGGTCGATGCCGATGGCGTCGTGCAGCACGCGCACGATCGGCGCGAGGCAGTTGGTCGTGCACGATGCCGCCGTGAACAGCGGCGCCTGCAGCCACTCCGCCTGCTTGTGGTTGACCCCATAGACCAGGTTGGGCACGCCAGGAACGGGATTGGAAACCAGCACGGCGCGCGCGCCGGCATCGAAGTGTCCTTGGTTTCGTTCGATGCGTTTGGCACGGCCGCTGCAGTCGACGACCAAGTCGATTTTGTGTTCACGCCACGGCAGCGACGCAAAGTTGTCGGGCTGGCTCGCGCCGCCGCCGCCGCCGCCGTCGCCCGAATCACGCTTGGCACGCACCAACGCGACCGGTCGGCCGTCTAGGATCAGCTGGCCGCGAACATCATCGGCCTGCACACCATCATCGCTTTGAACACGGTGCGGCCAGCGGCCCTGCACCGAATCAAACTCGATGCCCAGCGCAAGCCCCTCGACCGTGCCGTCGGGCTCGTGGATCGCCACGACGTCGAGTCCCGCGGCTACCGCGGCCCGGGTGAACAGGCGACCGATTCGGCCGAAGCCATTGACAGCGATCCTCACGACGAGATCCCATCGGTTGAGCCACAGTGGTTCTTTGCGGCATGCATGCGATCCGTCGCTTTCATCGCCGCAAAGTAGGCAAGAGCGGGGGGCGCCGGCAAGAGCGTCGATCGAGCAAGGCAGAGCCACACACCGCCATGCCCGTGGGGACGGCAGATCCTGTTGCCATCTTCGCGGATTCTACACCGTTTGCTGGCGGCGCAATCGGTTGCCGCAGCAGAGGCCCGCTGATGCAGCAACCCTGCTCGTGTCGTGCATCTGGTAGCGGGGAATGATCCGGGATGGGAGGGCGTTTGTCGCAAGGCGCTGCGACGAATGCATGTTGCCTACTGTCTGCCTAGGAGCCTGTCTGCTGAGGAGCCTGTCTGCCGTGAAGCCAGTCTGCCGTGAAGCCTGTCTGCCGAGGAGCTGCAACGCCGTGACGGGCTGCTTTGTCCCGGCAGAATGCCCCCGATATCAGCTGCACTGCCTTAGACTGCGTGCGATGGCATTCCTACACGGCTTGTTTGGGTTGCGGGTGGCGCACGTTCTGGCCCAGAGTACTTCGACCGAATCGCGCGCGTTTGCAGCCATGGCGGCCATCTTGCTCGCCTTGCCGGCCGCAGGACAAGGCGCCGAGGCCGAGCCGTCCAGCGAGGCCCGAAAGGCACCGGGAAACCAGAGCCCACCGAGAACTTCCGGCGGTGTGCTGCAGCCAGACCAGGCTTGCTACGACGTGCGCCACTACCAGCTTCGCATCGAAGTCTTGCCCAGCACGCAATCGATCGAGGGCACGCTGACGATGACGGCCGACGCCTTGGCCGACATCGATGCATTCGCGCTCGACCTCGACAACCTGCTGACCGTGCGCTCGGTCCGTATCAACGGCGTCGCTTCGCAGTTCCAGCACCGCAACCGGCGCGTGGCGATCGAGGCGCGCCAGACGATCGCCAAGGGCTCGTCGTTTGCGGTCGCCGTGACCTATGGGGGGCGTCCGCTCGTGGCCAAGAACCCGCCGTGGACCGGCGGCTTTACCTGGTCGCAGACATCGACCGGTGAACCGTGGATTGCGACCACGTGCCAAGGCGAAGGCGGCGACATCTGGTGGCCATGCAAAGACCACCCTTCGGACAAACCCGATAGCTTCGACTTGCTCTGCATCGTTCCGTCCGGCCTGGTGGTGGCGAGCAACGGCACGCTGCAGGGCGAGCCCGAGGCGATTGGCGATCCCAGCAACGGCGGCCAGACGCTGTTTCATTGGCGTTCGAACTCGCCGATCAGCAACTACAATATCGCGCTGAACATCGCGCCCTACGTCGAACTCAAGCACACCTACACGTCGATCGACGGCACCGAGATGCCGATCCAGTTTTTCGTGCTGCCGGCGAGCAAGAAAAGGGCGGAGCGATGCATGCCGCAGTTTCTGGATCACATCGCCGTGTTCGAAAAGCTGCTCGGGCCCTACCCGTTCCGGCACGAAAAGTACGGCATCGCCGAAACGCCGCACCTCGGCATGGAGCACCAGACCATCATTGCCTACGGCAACGGCTTCCGCGATGAGCAGTGGGACTGGCTGCACAATCACGAGCTGGCGCACGAATGGTGGGGCAACCTGGTCACGTGCCGCGACTGGAAGGACATGTGGCTGCACGAGGGCTTTGGCACCTACATGCAGCCGCTCTATCGCGAGGTGCGCTTTGGCAAACGCGCCTATCGTCAGTCGATGTGGGAGCACAAAACGTTCAATCGGCGGCCGCTGGCGCCACGAGCCTCGCAGGACAGCCGGCAGATCTACTTCGCGGGCGGTGGCGGCAACGACCTCTACTACAAGGGCAGCCAGGTCCTGCACACGCTGCGCTACCTGCTCGGCGACGAGACGTTCTTGACGGTGTTGCGCCGCTTCTGCTACCCGAACAAGGAGCGCGAAACAGCCACCGATGGCAGCCAGGTTCGCTTCGTCGACACCGACGACTTTGTCGCGCTGGTCGGCGAGGTTGCCAAACGGGATCTCGGCTGGTTCTTCGAAGTCTACGTGCGTAGCGCCGGACTGCCCCTGCTGCACTACGAGGTGAAAGAGCAACAGCTATTGCTGCGCTGGCAAACGCCTGGGGACCTGCCGTTTCCGATGCGTGTGCCGGTGCGGATCGGCAACAACGTGCTCGACGTCGAGATGCCCAATGGCAAGGGCGAAATCGGCATCGGCGAGCTGGAGTTTGCGATCGATCCCGACCGCAAGCTGCTGATGGGCCCGACCAAAGAGAAGAAGTCGTAGCTCCGCTCGCCGACCGTCTCGGTCTGTCGACGCCCTGTTTCTGCTCGGACTTGGCCCCCGCATGCGATACTCCACACCCATGCTCAGCCCCTTCGGCCCCAACCGTTCCGCATCTCTGCTGTCGCGGCTGTGGCGACTGGCGCGGAGGTCGCTACTGGCGTTCTCGATAGGCTCGCTCGGCGGCGAACTCTGCGCGCAGCGCGTTGCAGAGGCGTCGGAGCCGAACAGCGGCACGGCCACGGCTACGGTGCTCGGCTGCGGTCAAGAAGCTTTCGGCACGCTGCTGTCGCCGGCCGATCGGGACTGGTATCGCTTTACCTTGCCGGCTGCCGCGAACGTCTCGCTGGAGACGGGCCCGGCGTTTGATCCGCCGGTCGCCGAAGCGACCGAGCTGGTCTTGCTCGATGCGGCCGGCGCTCCGCTGCTCGCCTCGGTCGACGGCGGCGCCGCGCTGCACGCTCCGGGCGCGGCGGCGGGACGCTACGCTGCGTTGCGATCGGTGCCGCTTGCCGCGGGTACCTACTACTGCTCGGTTCGCCCCGCGGTCGGCGCGGCGGTCGGCGGCTACCTGCTCGACCTGCGCTGCCGCGCTTCCAATGCGGCGTCACCGGCCGGAACCACCAATGAGGCATCCGAAAACAACGACCCGCGCACCGGCGGCAGCCCGACCAGCCTGATCGCGCCGTCGCGCTGCAGCGGCGTGCTGTCGAATGCGGGCGCCGGCAGCGGCGGCGATTGGGACTTTTGGCGCGTGCTGACGTTCGGCCCGGAACTCCTGCGCGTGACGCTCGCGGCGACGGCTGCCCATCCGGCAGGCCCCGCCGAAGACGTGGTGCTCTATGTCTTCGACGGCCAGTCGCCGCCGAACCGGCTCGCCGGCCCGTTCCATGCGAGCGCACCGGGCACGCATGACGTTGCCATCGACGTCTACGTACCCGGCGGCTTTGTGCAGCTCGCGGTCCGCGGCAACGAAGGCAGCGCCGCTGGCGCGTACTACCTCGATGTTGTGCCGCAGCTCGCGGCAACAATGACGATCCATGCCGGTGGCTGCGGCGGGCGACGGCTCGATGTGCCGGCGGTGGTGGCTGCTGGCGGCACGTCCTTGGAGCGTGCGCGACTGGGCGCGACCTATTCGATCGAAGGCAGCCAGCTCGATGCCGGCGGCCTCGCGTTTCACGTCGTAGGACTGCAAAACCTCGCGCTGGACTTGACGCCGTTCGGCGCGCCGGGCTGCACCCTCGAAGTCGACAACGTCGACGCCGTGTTCCAGCCGGCGGATGCCAACGGCCGCGCGACGTGGAGTGTTGCCGTGCCGGACACCACAGTGCTGCTCGGCACCCGACTCGAGAGCCAGGCCGCCGTGCTCGATTTCTCGAACCCTCTCGGCATCACGATCAGCAACCGGGTCACGGCGACGATCGGCGGCTGATTGGCGTTGGCGGCGCACGGCGAGTCGCCGTTGCGCGCCTGCTTGGAGATTCTCGAACTCAGCGGCGAAGCGATTCCACGGTCGGATCGAGGCGAAGAGCCGGGTCAGTCGTCGCTGCGGATCGCCTGGTTGCCGAATCGACTGGTAGGCGGGCGCCGCTCCCGCGCTACAGCCGCCGAATGCGCATGCTGCGGAACGCGACTTCGTTGCCGTGATCCTGCAGCGCCAGGCGGCCTTCGGTCGCCTGGCCAAACGGCCAGTCCTTGAACTTGCTGGCGGCCACCATGCGCTCCCATTCAGGGCCGCGGCAGGGCACGTCGACGACCTTGGCACCATTGAGCCAGTGCTGGACGCGACCCTTGTTCACGACAATGCGTCCCTGGTTCCAGCTGCCTGCTGGGCGCAGCGTCTTGTTGCGCGCCGGCGCGGGCACCAGGCCATAGAGCGCGCCGGCCGCATGCAGCGCCGTCGGCTTTTGGCCTACATCGTCGAGGATCTGAAACTCCGGGCCGCTGAAGTAGGTCTCGGGCTGGCCGTCGACGACGTGCCACATGACGCCGGAGTTGCCGTTCTGGCTGATGCGGAACGAAAAGCGAAAGTCGAAGTTGCCGAAGCTATCGCGGGTCACCAAATCGCCGCCGCCGCCATTCTCGGCGTGAACGAGAGCGTGCTCTTGCACCGACCATCCCTGGCTCGGCAGATCCGTGCTCTTGTAGCTGCGCCATTTGCTCAGGTCCTTGCCGTTGAAGAGCAGCTCAAAGCCCTGCTTGCTCTCGGCGGCAGACAGGCGGTTGGGGGGCGTGCTCGGCAGCGTGACCGAACCGGTGGCCGCCCATTCGCTGCCGCGCGCGACCAGGTGGCGCAGCTGTGGATCGTGCCAGGTTGCGTGGCTCGGCACGTTCTTGCGCCAGACGTGGCCCAGCGGCGTGTGAAAGATGCGGCCTTTGCCAAAGCTACCGGCGGTCGCCATCGGCTCGTGACGGCCCGTGCCGCCGCTCTTCGGGTCGCTGAACGCGCTCATGATCACGCGGTAGTTGGCACCCTCGGCGTGCGTCAGTCGGTGGTAGAGCTCGTCCGGGTGCAGGCGCAGATCCTGCATGCCGCGCGTGATCGGATGCGCATGATCGACAACGTGCACGTCAAACGCGTGATACCGGCCGTGGCCGGCTCCCTTGCGCCACAGCAACCCCACAAGCTGCTCGTAGTCGGTCCAGCCGGGAAACGCATTGTCGGCCGCGTGCAGCACCGTCACGCCGCAGCCCGCGCGCACGGCCTTGGTGAACGAGGCTTCGGCCGCATCGCCCCAGCGCTTGCCGTTGTAGTCGAGAACGAGCAGATCGACGTCGCCGTTGGCGTGGCGTTCGGCGATGTCCTGCAGGTCGGAGGCGGGCTCTTCGGTGATCGTCACGTCAAACCGACCCGACTCGCGCAGCACCTCGGCGATCACCGGTGACGTCCACTTCCAGTCGTGGTTGTTGGCGCCGGTCACAAGCACGGTGCGGATCCGATCCGTGGCCCCATCGGCCGACGATGCGGCGGCTGGAGACTGCGGCAGCGGCACGAGCGAGACGGATCCCACCAAGCAGGCGGAGAGCATCGACGAGGCAATCATACCTTCAGGGTAGCGATGCGGCTGCCGACTGGCGATGGCGCAAACGCTCGGGTATGTCACTTGCATGCGATCTCGCCCCAAGATGCTGCGCACGGACTCCCGCGCACGCACAAGGCCGTGCCGGCTGGCTTTGGTTCTGCCGCTGCTGGCCGTTCTGCTGGTCCTGCCCAGGTCCATCTACGCACAGAAATCCGCTCTGCAGCAGCGCGTCGCCGCCGCCGAAGCGATGGGGGCGCGCACCGGCATCGCCGTCTGCGATGGCGAAGGCCGCGTGCTGTATCGCCACCGCGCCGGCGAAGCGTTTGCCCCGGCCAGCAACATGAAGCTGCTGACGGCTTGTGGCTTGCTCCAAGGCCTCGGCGCGGACTTCGTGTTTCGGACCAGGTGTTCGGTCGAGAACGGCGTGCTTGTCCTCGACGCCAGCGGCGATCCGAATTGGCTGCACCAGGCGGACGCCGCCGTCGGCGGAGCCTCGGTCGAATCCGAGGTGTTCGCCAAGCTCGCCAGCGCCCTGCGCGTGCGCGGCATCTACAGCGTCCGCGGCATCTCTCTGCGGCCCGGTTCGTTCGTTGGGCCAACGCGGCCGGCAGACTGGCCGGCCGATCAGTTCTACGCCTACTACGCCGCCCCAACCGGTCCCTTCCTGCTCAACGAGGGCGTCTTCTGGCTCGCGCTGCAGCCGGGCGACGGTCCACAGGCTCGCGTGGAGCTGCTCTCGCCTCGCTGCGACATGCCGTTGACCGGATCCGTGCGCGTTGTCGGCACCAAGAAGGGCGCAACCTACGGCGCGATCGACAAGGGCGACTCGGTCCGCGTCCGGGGCAAGATCTACCGCAAGTCGCCGCGCGTCAGAATTCGCACGTCGATGAGCGATCCCACCGTCTGGTTCGAGCGCGCGCTCAGGGCGGCGCTGCGAACGGCGGACGTTCGCATCGAGGCGGCGGCCGAGCCGCGCAACGTCAAGAACGTCTACGTGCACGAGACGCCGCTGCTGCCGGCGATCCGCCGGATCCTCGAAGACTCGTCCAACGTCGCCGCCGAGCAGTGTGTGCGCGTGCTGGGCGCAACCGTCCGCAACGACGGCAGCCTGGTCGGCGGCATGCAAGAACTCGAAGCCCAGATCGCCAAGCTATGCGGCAAAGTGCCGGAGCCGTGCGTGCTGCGCGACGCCTCGGGTCTGTCGCGCACCAACCGGCTCACGCCAGGACTGTTGACGGTGGCGATGATCCAAAACAAGCGATCGGCTGGCGGCGGCGGCGATCGCGCCGCCGCTCTGCTCGACCGGCTGCCGGTAGCCGGCAGGACCGGCACGCTGCGGCGTCGCTTCGGCAATTCGGATCTGGTCGGTCGCGTCCGCGCCAAGACCGGCTGGATCCGCGGCGCGTCGAGCTTGTCCGGCGTCGTGGAGCGTCGCGACGGCACGCGCCGCTGGTTTTCCATCCTGATGTCCTACGGACAAAAACCGAGCATCCGCAACAAGGACCTGAAGATCCTGCAGGAGCAGATGGTGGCGGCGATCGATGCGATGGAGTCGGCACAGTGAGTGCGCTTGATGCCAAAGGTCGGCCAAGCCAGGGGTTTCTTGGCGACGCCACGGCCGAGGCCGTGCGGCTGGCGCATGCAGCCGGCGCCGAGCTGCTGCGGCAACGGCAAGCGGGAGCTGCGGCGCAAGCCGAAGCCAAAGCCGTTCGCCGCGAGCTGGTGACCGCCGCCGATCGGGCCGCCGAGCGCATCGTCGTCGGCGGCCTACAGCGCGCGTTTCCCAGCCACGCAGTGCTCGCCGAAGAAGGCGAGCTGACGACGCAAGGCGAGCCTAGCAGCGCCTCCGACTGGCTGTGGATCGTCGATCCGCTCGACGGCACCACCAACTTTGTGCACGACGTGCCGTTCTACTGCGTCGCCATGGCTTTGGCCTACCGCGGCCGACCCGTGGTCGGCGTCGTGCACGCGCCGGCGCTGGGGGAGACGTTCTTTGGTTGGCAGGGAGGCGGTGCCAGGCGGCGTTTCGCCGCCGGCGGCGAACAGCAGCTGCAGGTGACAGAAACGGCGGCTTTTGCCGATGCGCTGCTGGCAACTGGCTTCAGCTACAACCGCAACGAGACGGGGCGCGATGACAACACCGGCAACGTGACGCGCGTCCTGCCGCACTGCCGCGACCTGCGCCGACTCGGCTCGGCCGAACTCGATCTGTGCCTGGTCGCCGCCGGCAGCTTCGACGGCTACTGGGAACGCTACCTGCAGCCCTACGACGTCGCCGCCGGAGCGCTGCTGGTGCAGGAAGCCGGCGGCCGCGTGACCGATTTTGGCGACGGCGACGACTGGCTGTTCGGCGACTCCGTCATCGCCAGCAACGGCCACCTGCACCAAGAACTACGCGGCTACCTCGACATGCCCGCAGATCGCGCCGAGCAGGCCAAAAAGCCGTAGACCCACAGTCTGCAGACCAGAGGGCCGTAGACCAAAGGGCCGTAAAGCCGAGGGCTCATCAGACCCGGATCGCTTCGCGCCGCATTTCGCCGTCGGCATCTTCGACCAAACGAACGAAGCTCGCGCCGCGCGCCATCGGATCACGCTGCAGCAGCGGCCGGAGCACGCCGAGCATGGCGTCCTCATCCGGCCCGCAAAAGAACAGCGTGGCCTCGCCGCCGCCGTATTCATCGCCGTCGCATTCGCCAACGCCGGCTTCCTGCAGTGCTTCGTGGAGGCGGTCGGCGAGCGCTTCGATGCGGCGCTGTTCGCCGCCGGTGCCCGTCTTGCGGTCGCTGAGCTTGAGCACGACCAGCAGGTCGCGTTCGTCGTTGCCTAGCGGGTCCATAGCGTCGTCGTCAAGGCCAGAATCGTGCACCATACCGGCACGCTAGGGCGAACGAGCGGCGGCCGCCAGCGTCGCGTCCTCACGCTGGCCAACCGGACCCAACGCGCTATGCTGCGGGGTTCGCAACGTGGCTACAAACTCTCCAAAGACCCAACCCGCGGCGGCCAAGAGCAGCCGCGCGAAGGGGGCTCGTCCCTCGAGCCGCAGCGCGGCGCCGACCGAAATCACGGTTCGAGGCGCCCGGGAGCACAATCTGAAGAACGTCGACCTGACGTTCCCCCGGGACACCCTGACGACCTTCACGGGGGTTTCAGGCTCGGGCAAGTCGAGCCTCGCCTACCACACGATCTATCAGGAAGGCCAGCGGCGCTTCCTCGAGAGCCTGAGTTCGTATGCGCGGCAATTTTTGGGCCGCATGGAGAAGCCCAAGGTCGACCTGGTGGAGGGCCTGTCGCCGACCGTCTCGATCGATCAGAAGTCGACCAGCCACTCGGCGCGCTCGACGGTCGGCACGCTGACCGAAGTGCTCGACTTTGCCCGTCTGCTGTGGGCGCGTCTCGGCGAGCCGCGCTGCCCAGAGTGCGACGCGGCGATCGAGGCCTGGTCTCCGGACCGCATCGTCGACGCCATCGTGGGCGATCACGACGGACAGGCTGCGATGGTGCTCGCGCCGGTCGTGCGCGAGCGCAAAGGCGAGTACCGCAAAGAGCTGGTCGAATGGGCCCAGAAGGGCTTCGTGCGCGCCCGCATCGATGGCACCGTGCGCCGTCTCGACGAGGACATCCAGCTCGAGCGCTACGTCTACCACACCATCGAGCTCGTCTGTGATCGCCTGACGATCTCAAAGGATTCGCGTTCCCGCCTCGCCGATGCCGTGGAGCAAGCGGTGGGCCTCGGCGATGGGCTGTGCGTGCTGGTCGACAAAGCGGGCGAAAACGACCGGCTGTTCTCAACCCAGCGTAGCTGTCCGAACGGCCATGGCGCCCTGCCGGAGATGGAGCCACGGCTGTTTTCCTTCAACAGCCCGCTCGGAGCCTGCTCGCGCTGCGACGGCCTCGGCGAGACCTTCGGCTTTGCGCCCGAGATGCTCGTCCGCAACCCGAACAAGTCGATCCGCGACGGTGCCCTGCACGTCTTCAACGACGAAGGCCGACTGGTCTACGGACGCCTGACGATGGAGCACATGGCCAAGGTCGCCAAGGCCTTCGACTTCGACGTCGACACGCCGTGGAAGAAGCTCGGCAAGAAGGCGCAGCGGATCGTGCTGCACGGATCCGGACGGCAGAAGTTCGAGTTCCGCTGGCAAAAGCAGGGGGCGCGTTTCTCGTCCTCGGGCAGCGACAAAATCGCGTTTCCGGGCATCCTCGGGCACCTGGAGAAGGTCTACCGGCCCTCGCGTGCGCGCCACCTCGACCGCTTCCGCGCGGCAACGGCCTGCAGCGATTGCGAAGGTGCCAGGCTTTCGCCGGCCGCGCGTGCCGTGCAGTTCACCAAGCGTTCGCTGCCCGACGTCATGGGCCAGTCGGTTGACGATGCGCTGCAGTGGGTGCGCAGCGTCAAGCTGACGGGCAACGATCTCAAGATCGGCCGCGACATCCTCAAGGAGATCGAGCGCCGTCTCGTCTTCCTGGCCGACGTGGGCCTGGGCTACCTGACGCTGGCGCGCCGCGCCGCAACGCTGTCCGGAGGCGAATCGCAGCGCATCCGCCTGGCCGCGCAGGTGGGCGCAGGATTGCGCGGCATCCTCTACGTTCTCGATGAGCCGTCGATCGGGCTGCACGCGCGCGACCAGCAGCGTTTGCTTCGCACGCTGGAGGCGCTGCGCGATCGTGGCAACACCGTCGTGGTCGTCGAACACGACGAAGAGACGATGCAGCGCTCGGACTTCCTGGTGGACGTCGGGCCCGAAGCCGGAGTGCACGGCGGCGAAGTCGTTTCCGCCGGCACGCCTGCCGAAGTGATGGCCGACGAGGCCTCGATGACCGGGCGCTATTTGCGCGGCGAGCTGTCGGTGCCGATGCCGGAGGTGCGCCGCGGCGAGGATCACGGCGCGCTGCAGATCCGCAAAGCGACGCACCACAACTTGACCGACGTCGACGTCGACATCCCGCTCGGCCGCTTCAACGCCGTTACCGGCGTTTCGGGATCCGGCAAGTCGACGCTGGTGCACCACGTGCTGGTGCCGACGCTCAAGGACGCACTGCAGCAGAAGGGGATCGCGCCGGCACACTGCGAGACCGTCGACGGCATCGAGCAGGTCGACAAGATCGTCGAGATCGACCAGAAGCCGATTGGCCGCACGCCGCGCAGCAACCCGGCGACCTACACCGACGTTTGGACGCAGGTACGCGATCTTTTTGCGATGCTGCCGGAGTCACGGCTGCGCGAATACAAAAAGGGTCGCTTCTCGTTCAACGTTGCTGGCGGCCGCTGCGAGGCCTGTCAGGGTGCTGGCGTAACGACCCTGGAGATGAACTTCTTGGCGCCGGTCGAAGTCGTCTGCGACGAATGCCAAGGCGCCCGTTTCCATCCGGACACGCTCGAGATCACGTTCAAGGACAAGAACGTCTCCGAAGTCCTCGAGATGACCATCGACGAGGCTGCCGAGTTCTTTGGCGACCTGCCAAAGATCGCGCGCGGCCTGCGAGCGATGCAGGACGTGGGACTTGGCTACCTGAAGCTGGGTCAGCCGTCGACAACCCTGAGCGGCGGTGAGGCGCAGCGCGTCAAGCTCGCGACGGAGCTGCAGCGGCCGGCGACCGGCGCGACGTTCTACGTTCTCGATGAACCGACGACCGGACTCCACTTCCAGGACGTGGCGCGCCTGCTCGACGCGCTGCAGCGGCTGGTCGATCAGGGCAACACGGTCCTGGTCATTGAGCACAACCTCGACGTCATCCGGGCCGCAGACTGGCTGATCGAGCTCGGCCCCGAAGGCGGCGTTGGCGGCGGCCAGCTGGTCGCTACAGGCACACCAGAAAAGCTGGCAGACGTCGACGCATCGCACACGGGCTGGGCGCTGCGCGCGATGGGGCTCGGCCGCAAAAAGGCCAAGAAGAAGTCGCGCAAGGCCGGCGGCTCCGGCGCGTCGGAAGTGCGGGAAAAGCGGCCGGCGCCGACGGCAATTGCCGTGCGCGGCGCCCGCACGCACAACCTGCAGGCCGTCGACTGCGACGTGCCGCTCGGCTCCTTCACGGTTGTTACCGGGCCGTCGGGTTCGGGCAAATCGTCCCTGGCCTTCGACACGATTTTCCAGGAAGGCCAGCGCCGCTTCCTCGAGAGCATGTCGACCTACGCGCGGCGCTTCCTCGGCCGCATGGACCAGGCGCCGGTCGACAAACTCGACGGACTCGGGCCGGCGATCGCCATCGACCAAAAGCGCACCGCGCGCAGTCCGCGTTCGACGGTGGCGACGACTACCGAGATCCACGACTACCTGCGCCTGCTCTACGCGCGCATTGGCCGGCACCACTGCCCTGTGCACCAGGAGGAGCTGGTGGCCTGGTCGCCGAGCAAAGCCGCCGCGCACATGATCGCCGAACGGCCGGGACGACGCGGCTACGTGCTGGCGCCCGTTGCGATCCCGACCGCGGCCGAAGGCAAGCCGCTCAAGGCCGACGGCAAACGCGCGTTCCTGGCGGCGCAGGCCGCGAACTGGCAGCAGAAGGGCTTTGTGCGCGTGCTGGTCGACGGCGACGAACGCCGGCTCGACGATCCGGCGACGTTTGCGGGCCGGATTCCCAAACAGGTGCACCTCGTCGTCGACCGGGTCACGATCAAGGACCGCACGCGCCTCGCCGATGCGCTCGAACAGGCACAGGCCGAAGCCGAGCGCTACGGCTCGGGCGCGACCGCCGTGGTCCAGCTACTTGCCGATCGCAAGCAGGGTGGTGGAACCGACGAACGCCACGCGTTCGCCGCCGATGCCCGCTGCGGCCACGATGGCTGTGGCTACACCGCACCGCGCGAGCCGCATCCGCGCTGGTTCTCGTTCAACCACCACAGCGGTGCCTGCCCGCGCTGTCTGGGCTTGGGCAACGTCGTCGTCTGCCCGGAAGAGCTGCTCGTCAACCATCCACAGCGCGCGCTGTTTGACGGCGCGATCCAGCACAAGGGGGGAGCGTTCACGTTCTTGACCGCCGGCGACGGCTACTACGCGGGCGTCGCCCAGGTGGTCGCCGCGGAGTATGGCATCGATCTGGACCTGCCGTTCGCCGACCAGCCGGCGCGCGCCAAGCACATCCTGCTGCGCGGCTGCGGGGACCAGCGCTTCGAAGTCGTTTGGCAGCAGGATAAGGGCGGCCAAAAGCGCGAATGGCGCATGGCGGTCGTCTGGAAGGGGCTCGCCAAGCAGATCGAAGACTGGTTTCACGGCAAGGACGCCGAAGCCGAGGCGCAGGACCAGCGCTTTACGCACGTCATGCGCAGCGAGCCCTGCGAAGCCTGCCACGGCGACCGCCTGCAGGCGGGGCCGCGCAGCGTGCAGGTTGGCAAGGTGCGCATGCCGACGCTGCTGCGCCAGACGGTCGACCAAGCGGCGACGACGCTGACGACGTTGGCCCTCGACAAAACCGAGCAGGTGATCGCCAAGGACGTGCTCAAGGAGCTGCGCCATCGCCTGTCCTTCCTGCGCGAAACGGGGCTTGGTTACCTGACGCTGGACCGCTCGGCGGCGACGCTGTCGGGCGGCGAAGCGCAGCGCATTCGCTTGGCCACGCAGCTCGGCAACAAGCTGGTCGGCGTTCTCTACGTGCTCGATGAACCGACGGTCGGGCTGCACCCGCGCGACACCGAGCGGCTGCTGCAGACGCTGCTCGAGCTCCGCGACCTCGGCAACACGGTGCTGGCCGTTGAGCACGACGAAGTCATGGTGCGGGCCGCCGACCACGTGCTCGACATCGGGCCGGGGTCGGGCGTGCGCGGCGGCCGGGTGGTCGCGAGCGGCAAACCAGCCGACGTCGCCGCGAGCGATTCGCTGACGGGGCGCTGGCTGCGTAACGACCTGCTGCCGCCGCCCGACGCCAATCGCCGCGAGGCGCACGGCCACGTCGAACTTCGTGGCATCGAGCTGCACAACCTGAAGGCTGTCGACGTCGATGTTCCACTTGGCGTTTTCACGGCGGTGACCGGCGTGTCCGGCTCGGGCAAGTCGTCGCTGGTCATGGACGCCATGGTGCCGGCGCTCGCCGCGGCGCGCTTGGGCAACACGGCGCTCGCCGACGGCAGTGTCGACGTCCACTGGCGCGACGAGGAAGAGCGCCATCACCAGCTGGTCGTGGTTGACCAGGGAGCGATTGGCACGTCCCCGTCGAGCAACCCGGCGACCTACACCAAGGCGTTCGGGCCGATCCGCGAGCTGTTCTCCAAAGCGCCGATGTCGCGCCAGAAGGGCTTTCAGCCGGGGCGGTTCTCGTTCCATGTCGCGGCCGGACGCTGTGCTGCCTGTGAAGGCAAGGGACAGCTGCAGGTCGAGATGCACTTCTTGGCGGACGTCTGGGTGACGTGCGAGATCTGTCGGGGGCGGCGCTACAACCAGGAAACGCTGACGGTCGAATACCGCGGCAAGAACATCGCCGACGTGCTGGCGATGGACGTCGACGAAGCGCTGGACTTCTTTGGCAACCACAAGAAGATCGTGCGCCCGCTGCAGCTGCTGCACGACGTTGGGCTCGGCTACCTGACGCTTGGCCAGCCCGCCAACACCTTCTCGGGCGGCGAAGCGCAGCGCATCAAGCTGTGCGCCGAGCTGCAGCGTCGGCCCGACAGCCACACCATCTACGTGCTCGACGAGCCGACGACGGGACTGCATGCCGACGATGTGCAAAAGCTCCTCGTTGTGCTCGACCGACTGGTCGAGCGCGGCGATTCGGTGGTTGTCATCGAACACCAGCTCGACGTCATCGCGGCCGCGGACTGCGTCATCGAACTCGGCCCGGAAGCCGGCGACGAAGGCGGCAAGATCGTCGCCTGCGGCACGCCCGAAGAAGTGGCGCATACGACCGGCAGCCACACCGGACGGTTCCTGCGAGAGCACCTAGAGCGCGCGGCGGGCGGCGTCCGCTTGCCGCGCTCGAAAACCACCCCGGCGAAGAATCCGAAAAAGGCGCCTGCCGAGAAACAGGTCGCCAAGAAGAAGGTCGCCAAGAAGGGGGCCGCCAAGAAGGTGGCCAAGAAGGCATCGGCGAAGCCAGCAAAGAAGCCGGCAAAGAAGGCCGCCAAAACGACCAGCGCGCGACGCCGTACCGCCGGCGGAGGATCGGAAGGAAACGCATGAGCGAGCCACCGCTGATTGTGCAAGCCGACGGGGCCGTGCTGCTCGAAACGCAGCACCCGGACTATGAGTCGGCCCGACTGCGCCTGGCGCGGTTCGCCGAGCTGTTGAAGTCGCCGGAGTATGTGCATTTCTATCGCATCACGGCGATCAGCATCTGGAACGCCGCGGCACTCGGCGAAACCGAGGCAAGCGTGCTGCCGTGGCTTGTGGCGCAGGCGCGCTTCCCGATCGCCAACGAAGTTCGGGAGCGCATTGCGGAGTGGTTCCGGCGCTACGGCTTGCTGCGGCTGGAGAAGCACGACGAAGCGCGCTTGCGCCTGGTCAGTGACGATGCCGGCGTGCTGCGAGAATTGATCGACGACAAGCGCCTGCAGAAGGTCCTAATGGCGGCGGCGGGGAACGCGGGCGATGGGGCGGATGCCGGCGGTGAATCAGCCGATGACCCAGCCGATGACCCAGCCGGTGAAACAGCCGGTGAAACAGCCGGCGCGGCAGCGACGCGCGCAGCCGACTCGGACGCGGCTGCAGGCGACCAACCGACAGTCGCCAACGGCGAAATCCTGGTGCCCGCCGAACGTCGCGGCGAGATCAAACAGGCTTTGGTGGCCTTGGGCTATCCGGTCGACGACCGGGCCGGCTACCGCAGCGGCGACCGATTGGCCTTTGCGCTGGCGCAAGATGCGGATTTCGCGCTACGCGACTATCAGGAGGCGGCCGCAGAGGCGTTTCACCGCGGCGGCAGCGACGAGGGCGGCTGCGGCGTCGTCGTCTTGCCGTGTGGAGCAGGCAAGACGGTTGTCGGCATCGGCGCGATGCACCTGCTGCAAACCAACACGCTGGTGTTGACCACCAACACCGTCGCGGTTCGGCAATGGGTGCGCGAGATCGTCGCAAAGACCGAGCTCGGCGAAGATCAGGTCGGCGAATACACCGGCGACAACAAGGAAATCCGGCCTGTGACGGTCGCGACCTACCAGATCCTGACGCACAAGAAGAACAAGCTGGACGCGTTCACCCACCTCGACTTGTTCGACAAGGGCGGCTTTGGGCTGATCGTCTACGACGAAGTGCACCTGCTGCCAGCGCCGGTGTTTCGCGCCACGGCCGGCATCCAAGCGCGCCGCCGACTCGGACTGACGGCCACGCTGGTGCGCGAGGACGGCCGCCAGGACGAAGTGTTTTCGCTGATCGGCCCCAAGCGCTACGAGCTGCCGTGGAAGCACCTGGAGGCGCAGGGCTACCTGGCGGCCGCGTCTTGCTACGAGGTGCGCGTGGCGTTGGGCGACGAGCGTCAGCAGCGCTATGAAGCGGCGGGTGCGCGCAGCCAGATTCGCATTGCTGCCGACAACGAACGCAAGAACGACGTCGTCGGCAGTTTGCTGCGACGCCATGCAAACGATCGAGTTTTGGTCATCGGCCAGTATCTCGACCAGCTGCGACAGCTCGCGACGCTGTTCCAGCTGCCGCTGATCACGGGGCAGACCCCGAACGACGAACGCGATCGGCTCTACGCCGGTTTCCGCAGCGGCGAGATCCCGCACCTGATCGTCAGCAAGGTCGGCAACTTCGCCGTCGATCTGCCGGACGCCAACGTCGCGATCCAGGTTTCGGGCACGTTTGGAAGCCGGCAGGAGGAGGCGCAGCGTCTCGGGCGCGTGCTGCGGCCGAAGCCCGATGGCGGTGCTGCGACCTTCTACACGCTGGTTTCGGCGGGAACGCGCGAACAGGACTTTGCGCAGAAACGGCAGCTGTTCTTGACCGAACAGGGCTACGCCTACGTGATCTGCGCAGGCGAGGATTTCGATGAGGTGCGGGAGGCGCGGGCATGAGCCGTTTGAGTCTTCGAGTTCTGCTGCGCAGCGCCGCAGACGAGGTGCAGCACGAGTGTTTGCAGCGCTGGTGTTTGGATCCGAACCCCGCCAGCGGTCGGCCGAAGGCGAGCTCCACGTCCGGCAAGCCGGCGCTTGGGCGGGCCAGCACCGCGATGGAAGACGAGACGCTGGTGCTGCGGCGCCTCGGCGAGCTGCCGCGCAAGCTGCAGGACCTGCTCGACGTGTTCTTTGCCGATGGCGGCGCGGTGCGCACCGCAAAGGACCTGTTCGACGAGTTTGGGCAGAACTTCAAAAGTCGCTACGACCTTGAGGCTTCGCTTGCCGCCCTGCACCGGGAAGCGTTTGTCTGGCCGGTCAAGGACAAGCGTTGGGCGCACTATGACGGCGCGGCCTGGGCGGCACCGAGTGAGCTGGTGGAGTGCATACAGGCATACCGCGAACGTCGACAGCGGCAGCTTCCCGACACCCTGACCCTGCAGGGCTTCCTCGAAGCTCGCTTCTTCAAGAAGCAGGAAGAGGCGAACGCCACGGACTCGGACGCAACGACCGCGAGCAAGGCAGAACGCGAAGAGCGCCAGCAAAAGGCCGACAAGGCGCGCGACCACGCGCGCAAGATCTACAAGCTCTACACGCTTGAGAACGCCATGCAGCAGCGCCTCGACAAGCTGCCGGAACATGTGCGCAAGATGGTGGATGCGACGCTGCACACGCACGGTGGGGTCGCTGCCTTTGAGGACCTGATGGCGGAAGTCGATGCGAAGGCGAAGCCCGACTTCGACTTCCTTGGCAAGAGCCTCGAGGAAGCCATGCTGGGCACCACTGCGAACCTCGATCTCGCGCGCGTCGGCATCCAGCCGTACGAACGCGGCGTCGTCGTGTTCCACGAAGTCGCGCTTTGGGCGATCCGGCGGCACGGTGAAGAGCAGGCGCCGACGGTTTCGCAAGAGCTGGGCGCCAACAGCGACCTGTGCAGCAACGTGTGCCGGTTCTTGCGCGAGCTGTCGCAGAGCAAGGTGCTGTTCACGGCGGAAGGCGAGCTGTTCAAGGCGTCGGCAAAGCGCATTGCCGGCCTGCTGCTGTCGATCCCGGGCGGCTTTTTGCCGGCTGACCAGATGCTGCAGGTGATCTACCGCTTCTGCCTGCAGCGCCGCTTGATGGACCGCCGCGGTGAGCGGGCACTTCGGCCCACGCCGAGCGGCCATCAGTTCGAACGCGCCTCGCTGTCGGACCAGATCAAGCTGCTGCTGGCGCACTTCGTCGAAGATCGCATGCTGCCAGGTGAGGCATACCACCACACCCGGATGCGTCGCGTGCTGCTGCGGCTGCTGCGGCGGGCCGAGCCGCTGGTCTGGCAAGACGTCGCGGTGCTGCCGTTCCTGTCGCGGAACGCCTACCTCTCGCAGCTCGATACCGCCGCCGCCGAAGAATTTTTCGCGGCGCGCTTTTCAGGCGGAGCCTACGTGCCGAGCGAATCGCTGCAGCAGATGGCCTGGAACCTGCTGGTCTGGATCAAGACGCGCTTGTTTCCGCTCGGAATCGTCGACATCGGCATGCACGAGGGCCGCGTCAGCGCCCTGCGGCTTTCGCGTCTCGGCGCCGAGCTGCTGGATGCCGAACCTGCGACCAAGGTCGGTGGCACCCGCTCGACCGTCATTGTCCAGCCCGACTTCGAGATCCTGGTCTTCCCCGGGGACGACGTGCACGACGTGCTGCACTTGTTCGACCGCTTCGCCAAGCGAACCAAGAGCGACCACGTGCACCAGTTCCAGCTGATGCGCGAGACGGTGGCCGCCGGGATGGAAGACGGTCTGACCGGATCGCAAATCGTCCAAGAGCTGTCGGACCGGGCGCGGGTGCCGCTCCCGCAGAACGTTTTGTACAGCCTCGACGAGTGGACCCAGGCCGAATCGGACTGATGGCGGGCCCCAAAATGGGACTCCGGCCGCTCGATGCGAAGGATCTCACAGCGAGACCCCAGGGTTTTCACGATGCAGGTGGTTCTGCCGATGGTATCTAGTCGGCTTACGACCTCGCCCTCACTGCATGCCCACAAACCTCAACCCGACCCCCGAGACGCTCGTTCTCGGCGCTGGTCCCGCCGGCCTCGCCTGCGCGATGGAGCTTTCCCGCAAGGGCAAGTCGTGCTCCGTCGTCGAACGCGATGACCAGATTGGTGGGCTTGCCAAGACCATCACGTTTCGCGAAGGCGACGACGTCTTTCTGACGGATATCGGCCCACACCGGTTCTTCTCGAAGAACCAGTACCTGTACGACTTCATCGAAGATCTGCTGCAGGAACAGTGGCGGCGGGTTCCGCGCCTGACGCGTCAGTTCGTCGACGGCAAGTACTACAACTACCCCGTCAACTTTGGCCAGGTCGTCAAGAACCTCGGGTTCTTCAAGAGCGCCCGCATTGGCTTTGACTACTTCTGGTCACGGCTTCGCTACGACGTCTTCCGCAAACCGCTGAAGACGTTCGAGGACTACGTCGTCGCCAACTTCGGGCGCACGCTCGCGGAGTTCTCGATGATCAACTACAGCGAGAAGATCTGGGGCATCCCGTGTGCCGAGATCCATCCCGACTGGGCGCGGCAGCGCATCAGCGGCCTCAACCTGTGGAGCGTGCTGACCAAGGCCATCGGCCTCGGCGGCAAGAAGGGGCCGAAGTCGCTCGTCGACGAGTTCTACTATCCGCAGTATGGCACCGGCCGCATCTACGAAGAGATCGGCAAGCACCTGGTCGACAGCGGCACCGAGATCGTTACGTCGTCGCGCCCGGTCGCGGTGCGCCACAACGGCAAACGCGTCACCGAAGTCGACATCGAAACGCCGGACGGCACCAAGACGGTCAAGCCCGACAACGTCGTCGAGTCGGTGCCGTTGACGGCTTTCCTCGATCTGCTCGATCCGGCGCCGCCAGCCGAAGTGCTGCAGGCCGCCAAGAACCTGCGCTGGCGCGCTCAGGTCTATCTGTTCTTGACGCTCGATAAGGAGCAGGTCACCAAGGACAACTGGATCTACTTCCCCGAGAAGGACATCCCGTTCGGCCGCACGAGCGAGATGAAGAACTTCAGCAGCGACATGTGCCCCGAGGGCAAGACGTCGTTCTTCATCGAGTTCTTCACGTTTGAAGGCGACGAGATCTGGAACATGCCAAAGGAGCAGCTCGTCGACTTGGTGATGCCCTACTTCGAGAAGTGGGGGTTCTTCACCCGCGACGAGATCAGGCAGGCCTACCTGATGAAGCGCAGCCACGTCTATCCGGTCTACGACACGGCCTACAAGGGCAACGTCGAAGCGATCCGTGACTACCTCGACGGCATCGAAAACCTGATCTACGTCGGGCGGCCCGGCCGCTTCCGCTACACCAACCAAGATCACAGTCTCGAGATGGGCATCATCGCGAGCCGCATGATCCTCGAAGGACGGCGCTACGACATGGATACGGTCGGCGCCGAAAACGAATACTTCGAGAAGGGTCCGATCTACGAGAAGCGGATCTAGCGGCGGCCCGTGGCGGACCCGCGGCAGCCTCGTCAGCAGCATCCCAAGCAGCATCCCAAGCTGGCGCCCGACCCGCGCCTGCGCCTCATCCTGATCACCGATGGCGCCGGCGATCCGTCGCGCCTGGATCTGGTGGTTCGCGCTGCCCTGCGCGGCGGCGTGCGCTGCGTCCAGATTCGCGAGCCGCGCTGGACTGCGCGCATTCTGCAGCGCGAATGCGAGCGCCTGCGGCCCATCTGCGACGAATGCAACGCGCTGCTGCTCGTCAACGATCGGCTCGACGTCGTCGCGTCGGGCGCTGCGCATGGCGCCCAAATCGGTCACCGCTCGCTGCTGCCAGAGGCCGCCCGCCGCGCTGTCGGCAGCGAGGCGATGCTCGGCTTCTCGGCTCACAGTCAGGACGAACTCGACCTCGCAGCGCCGCACTGCGACTTCGCCCTGCTGTCGCCCGTGTGGGCGACCAGCAGCAAGCCTGGGGCCGCGTTCTTGGGCGTGGCCCAGGCGCAGCGCCTGACGGCGCGGGCGCCCCTGCCAGTCGCCTGGCTCGGCGGCGTCGCGCGGCAGACGCTCGCCGAACTGGCCGACGTGCCGATGCTCGAGCGGCCGTTTGGCGTCGCGGTGCGCAGCGCCATTGCGATGGCGGATGATCCGGAGCGCGCCGCGCGTGAGCTGCTCGCCGCGTGGCCGGATTACTAGTGTCGTGCATCTGGTAGCCGGGGCCTTATCCAGGATGCGAGGGCGTTTGTCTTCCTGCCGAAGAGCAGCAGCGCCGGGATGGGCGCCTTCGCGCCCGCAGCAGGCCCCCGATATCGGATGCACGACACGAGTCGGCCGCGCCGGAGTGGTTCTCTGCCGGTAGGGCTGGATCGCAGCGGGCCGTCGCACCATGCTGCTGGCCATGACCGATCGCGAAGCGAACGCCGACGAGCCCGCGCGCCCGCGCGTCAGCGATGCGATCGCGCCGTTGCGGTGGGCGCGCCGGATTCGCCGCGCAACCATGGTTGTCGGCATCCTGGGCGCCGTCTGGTTTTTCGTTCAGTTCAAGACCTGCTGGGTGCCGCGCGGCATGGCGACGGTGCCTTCCCTGCCGGCAGGTTCGTGGCTGGTGCTCGATCGCTGGTCGATGGGGCTCCGCGTCGGCAGCCACGTGATGATCGAGACGCCGCACGGCGAACTGCTGTCGCGCGTCAGCAAGCTGGACGACGACGAGGTCTGGATCGAGCATCCCAACGCGCGCTCCGGCTATGGCGACAGCGCGATGTTTGGCGCCCTGCCGCGAACGGCGGTTGACGGCGTTGTGGTCGTTTCGTTCGGATCGGCGAGCGCGCCCTCGGCCGAGGATCCCGCGGCTGGTGGCGCGCCGAAGTAGCCCCGCGCCGCTGCGAACCATGACACGCCCCAACGAACGCACCGTGACGGCTGGCTTCGCCCGCTTCTTCGGCCCGCACCGCGACCTGCTCGTCGGCATTGGCGATGACGCTGCGGTCGTGCGCCAGCGCCACGATCGCGCGGTGCTGTGCTGCGACCCGGTGGTGCAAGGGGTGCATTTTGATGACGACGCGCCGCTGCAGTGGGTCGGACGCAAGGTCGTCAACCGCAACCTCGCCGATCTCGCCGCCATGGGGGCGGTCGCCGATTGGCTGATGTTGTCCGTGGTAGTGCCGCGCAGGATGTCCTGGACCGAACTGCGGCCTCTGATGCTCGGCGTGCGCAAGGCAGCGCGCGCGGCCGCGGCCATCGTGGTCGGAGGGGACCTGTGCGTCAGCGACGGTCCGCTGGTGGCCACGATCAGCGCGCATGGCCACCTGCCGGGCCGTGCGCTGACGCGCAGTGGGGTTCGCGTCGGCGACACCCTGCACGTCTCCGGCCCGCTGGGCGGCTCGCGCCTCGGCCACCATCTGAGGTTTCGGCCGCCGCTTGCCGAAGGACTTTGGCTGGCGCAGCAGCCGGACGTGCGGGCGGCGATGGATGTCAGCGACGGCCTGCTGCTCGACCTCGAAACCATGCTGATCAGCAGTTCGGGCAGCGGCCCCAGCGACCAGCGCGGCTCCGAGATCGGCAACCGGCTCGGCGCCGAAATCGACGGCGCCAGCGTGCCGATCCGCGCCGCAGCCCGCACCCTGGCCGGTGGCGATCGCGAGCGATCCTTACACCACGCGCTCAACGATGGCGAAGACCACGTGCTGCTGTGGAGCCAGCGTGCCGGCGCCACGCTGGCCGCAGGCGGACCGCTGGCCGCGCGGGCGCGCCGCCCGATCGGTCGGGTCGTCGACAGGCCAGGCCTGTGGCTGTGTCATGACGGTCGCCAAACGCCGGTTGGCGCCGACGCGGGCTTCCAGCATCGCTTCGCAGGAGAGCATGAATGAGTGCGGCAGATGAGTTCTGGCAGGTGGTCATCGAGTTGCGTGATGACCCAGCGGCGACCGAACAGATCGGAGCCAAGCTCGGTGCGAGTCTTCAGCCGGGCGACACGCTGGCCTTGGCCGGCCAGCTGGGTGCGGGCAAGACGACCTTGGTCCGCGGCCTGGCGCGCGGACTCGACCTCGACGATCCCGCGGAGGTGCACAGCCCGACCTATCTACTGGTCGTCGAACACGATGGGCCCGTGCCGCTTCGCCACGCCGATGCCTACCTGCCGGAAAAGCTCGAGTCCTTTCTCGAGGATGGCGGCCTGGAATACCTGTTCGACGCGGCCTTCGTGGTCGCCATTGAATGGGCCGACAACGTCCGTAAGATGTTGCCAGAAGATGTTTTATGGGTTCGCCTTGAGGCCGGCGAGAAGCCCGGGAGACGGCTGCTGCTCGAAGGCCGAACCACCGGCCGCTTTGCGTTTTTGAGGAATTGGCCGACGATCTTGGAACGGGATTGAACCTGGCGCGGCCGCGGTCGTTGCCTGCAGTAGCCCTCTGCTTGCGTTCCGTGACCCGACTCCGCCCCGTGACCTACAAGAAGCCGAAAGCGAATTCTCCCGTGCCAGCTGCTCCCGGCGCGGAGGTCGACTTGCTCGCGAAATACCAGGAGGGGGACCGCCAGGCATTCCGGCAGCTGGTGGACAGCTACCGCGAACGCATGCTGCAGTTCTTCTTCCGGCTGTGCTGGGATCGCGACCGGGCCGAAGACCTGACCCAAGAGCTGTTCCTCAAGCTGATGCTCGGCAGCAAGCGCTACCGCCCGCAGGGTCGCATGACGACGTTCGTGTATCGCGTCGCCACCAACCTTTGGATCGATCACTACCGGCAGCAGCGGCCGCGGCCGCGCATGTATTCGTACGACCAGGTCACGCACACCTATGGCGATGGCCAGGACATGGGCCGGCGCGAGTATGCCGGCGATGAGCCCTCGCCTCATGACCAGCTAGCCGATAGCGAAGAGCGCAGCGCAATGCGCGCCGCTCTGGAACGCCTGACCGAGCCACATCGCTTGGTGTTCGAGCTCGCGGTCTACCAAGAGCGCCCATACGCCGAGATCAGCGACCTGCTCAACATTCCGGTCGGCACCGTCAAGTCGCGCATGCACAACGCGGTCGCAGCGCTCAAGGAAATGATGGCGACAGCCGAAGACGCGCAAGACGCTTCGCGGACGGCCTCGAAGGCGCGCAGCGGCAGGGGGGCGAGCTGATGCAGAACCCGAAGGAAGGAGCGGGCGATCGAACAGGAGATCGAACGGTGGATGCGTTTGGCGAAAGCATGGACCGCCAGCAGTATGCCCCCCAGCAGTATGCCCCCCAGCAGTACGACGGCCAGCAGCACGACGGCCAGCAGCAGTTGGGCCACGGTCGCGCGGACGCGGACGCCGGCGGCGACCGCGTTGGGCCGGACACGTTCGGTGTCGACGAGTGGCACGCGATCGATCTGTTGCTTGAGCAGGGCAATCGCGACGAACTCGCCCAGATGCGGCGCAAGGTTTCGTCGGATCCGATGCTGGCTCTGGAGCTGGCGGACACCGTTTCGCTGGTGGAGCAGTTCCGACATCTCCGCACCGATGCGAGTCCCGAGTTTGCCGGTCGCCTCGAAGACGTCTCGCGCAAGGCCGAGCGGCACCGCCGCTCGCACTTTGAGCCGGCGAGCAAGCGTTGGCACATGCTGGCGCTGATGGCTGCCTCGGCGGCGTTGACGTTTGGCTTGCTGCACTGGCTCGACCTGGTCGAAAAGCTGGTTCCGTCCTCGCGAGACCCCATTGGCGGCCTCGTGCTGGCTACGGTCGACGCCGACAGCCGCGCCGGCAGCCGCGCCCAAGCAGCCCGTGCCGGTTCGCCCCTCGCGGGCGGATCCGCTGCGAAACTGCCGGTCGGAGAATGGCCTTCAGCAACCTCGTTGGGCACCTCGTCAGATGAACCCTTCGACGATCAACCCGTCGACGATAAACCCTTCGACGATGAACCCGTCGACTATGAAGACATGGTGTGGGGGGAGTCCATGCAGGCGATCCGGCGCCGCTTGGATCAGGAAGGGGCCGGGCGCAACAAGTCGGATCTGCTTCGCGAGGCTCTCGAAGCGGGTCTCGATGCGTCCGGTGACCCGCTGGCCCAGTGGCTTCTGCCGAGCAACCAAGTCGAGCTCTCGCGCTTGGACCACGAGCTGCGCGCGAGTGCAGCCGTGCGAGCGGACGCACTCCGCCGACGGGGAGCGCTGGTCGCGGTCGACGGCCGCGTGCAAGAACTCGCCGACGAAATCGCCGCCGGGCTCTGGGCCATGGTCGGCGAGCAGGGCACAGACCTAGAAGGCGTCGACCTAGATCGGGTTGAGACCATCGCGTGGAGCGTTCGCGCTTTGATTGGGGCGGGCTCGACCGCTCAGCGGGTTCTGCCGATGCGTGCCGGTGGCGATTGGCTCGCGGCGCGTCTGCACAAGTTCCATGGAGAACGTCTGGTCTGGGGGCTGTCTGCGCTGGCAGAGCTTGCCGCGATCAGTGGCCAGCACTTCGAAGCGGTGGCGGAGCACGGCGCCCGGTTGGCAAACGAGGTGCTCGTTCCGGATGAAGAGCGGTGGTCGAGGCGTCGCCCCGAACTGCTGCAAGGCCGCATCGACGCGCGTGCGCTCGGGGAAGCGGGTCGCGTGCTGGCACGCCTGCCGGCGTTTGGCATTGAGTCGCGCCGCTGCTTGATCGTTCGCCAGCTGATCCTCGGCCAGCTGCGCGAGCGACGCGCCGCCAGCGAACAGGATCGCCCGGAGACGCTTGCCGCCATGCTCTACGGCTATCGCGATTTGCTCGAGCACGTCGTCGTGGCGGGTATGCCAAAGGCGGGCCAGCCAGATCGCCTGGCAGATGGCATGGCAGATACCCTGGCAGATTCCCTGGCAGATAGCATGGCAGATGCGACCCAAGCAGGGCCGGGCGGTGGCCCGAGGGGTGGCGACGAAGCCGCGGTGCGCAGCGAGAGCGACCAGATTTCGCAGTCGCTGCGGCGGTGGCGTCTGAGGCACCTGGCGCCCGACTTCCGCGTCGTGCAGCAAATCGCCTGGAGCCTGCAGCCAGGCAACCGTGGTTCGACTCGGCTGCAGCGCGAACTGCGGCGCATTGCCGTGGTCGCGGCACCAAACGAACTGCGCGAACGCGCGGCCTTCTGCCTGTGCCTTGCCACCAACTATGCCGGCTTCGTCGGCGCGCTGCTGCCGCATGTGCCCGCCCGCTCCACGCGGGGCCTGTAGAGCGATTCGCCATGCGGGTTCGGGCCCGAGGGCTATCCCTGAGCGCCCGGCACGGATCGAAATCGAACGCCTGGGGGTAGCACCCGGGCACGATTGCGCCGTGACGCTTTTGTGCTGGGCTGGGCCACTCCGCTCGGGTACCACATGCTGCGTGCCGGAGCCCACGCGCTCTACACGATCATCTATGCCTAGAGTGTCGCCATTGGTCTGCGTCGTCGCCCTGCTCGCGGCCGGCGCTCTCTGTGCCCAAGACCCCGCGGTGACGCCCGAGGGGGTCTCTCCGAGACCGCCAGGCAAAGCCGTGGAAGCGGCCGGCGGTGCACCTCGGTTCGGGCGTGCTGGGCTGTCGCCTTCGGGGTCTGCGCAAGACCCGTCAGCACGTGACGCGTCGACCCAGCGTACCGTTCCCGTCGACCGCGAGGCGGATGAACGTGGACGACCGGTCCGCGAGTTGACGCTCGCCGACGCGCTCCAGCTCGGACGAGCGTTCAACGTCGGGCTCAAAGCCGCCGAGCTGCTGCCGCAGCAGGCGCAGCTCGACGTCGTCTTTGCCGAGGCTGGGTTCCTGCCCGAGCTCTACGGCAGCGGTGGCTACAACGAAAGCCAGTCGCCGCAGCGGAACGCGTTCCAGCCGTCGGTGAAATCGGAAACCATCGATGCCCAGCTCGGCTGGCGCCAGCGGGTCATCACCGGCGGTCTGTTTGACCTCGCGTTCCAGCCGTCGCGGTTTGAGAGTGACGGTGGCGGCGGCTTTTTTCCAAGCCGTCAGTTTGGCGCCGAGTGGTCGGCCTCGTTCCGCCAGCCTTTGCTGCGCAGCGCGTGGACGGACTACAACCTGGCGCCCGTTACGACCGCTCGCTACCGCCTGAGCCAAGCGCGCCACGAGTTTGAGCGCACCGTGCAGGACACGCTGCTTGCCATCGTGCAGGCCTATTGGGAGCTCGTTTTCGCGCGCGAAAACTGGCTCGTGGTGCAGTCGGCACTCGACGTTGCACACGAGCAGCTGCGCATCACCGAGGAGCGCATCCGCGTCGAAGAGCTGGCACCGCGCGATCGCGTTGCCGACGAAGCGGAGGTCGCGCGTCGCCGCGAAGAGTTGATCGTGGCGGAAAACGCCATCCGCGACCGTGAAGACGATCTGCGGCGGCTTCTCTTCGACGGCGGCGACGAGCGCATCTGGCGCTACAACCTGCGCCCGGTTTCGCCCATTGCGGTCGATCCAGCCGAGAGCGTCGAGCCGTTTGAAGAGCTCGTGCAGGTTGCCATGCAGCACCGCCCCGATATCGCTTCGCTGCGCAGCTCGGTCGCGGCGGCCGAGATTGCTGCCCTCGAAGCCGATCGCGACATCCTGCCGCAGCTGGATTTGATCGGCACGTATTCGTCCGACGGCGTTTCGTCGGACGACCCAAACACCGGCGAGAGCGGCAGGTTCCGCGGTGCCTTCACGGATGCCAGCGAGCAGGACTTCCCAGACTGGTCGGTGCGCCTGGAGTTTTCGATCCCGATTGGCAACCAGGCGGCTCGCTCGCGCGCTCGCCGGGCCAAGCTCGAAGTCGAACGCCAGCGCCGGCTCCTGCACGCAGCGGTCCTCGACGTCACCCAGGAGGTTCGCGAGGCCCTGCGGACCATGCGCACGCTCGGCCAGAGCATCAAGGCGTCCGGAGAATCCGTGCGGCTCGCCGACACCAACCTGGAGACCGAGCAGGTCAAGCAGGGGGTCGGAGCATCGACGGCTTTTGAGGTCCAGCGGCGAAACCAGGAGTTGCAGGAGTCCCGTAGTCGTCTCCTGAGGAATCAGCTCGACTACCGCGCCGCGGAGAGTCGGTTGCTCTACGTCCAGGGCCTGCTCGAAGCCCAGACGTGATGGCTGCTGCCAGGCCAACCGGCGGTAATGCGGTAGGGGTGTTCCCGGCAGCCGGCCGCCAGCGGACCAGAATGCCTGTCCGGTGACGATCTCTGGCTCCGATACTAGAGACGTCGAGACGTGAAAACCGTGGTGCACTGCGCCGCTCCGCAACTGATGACTTCTGCTCCCGCTACCTGTGTTCGCTTGTCCCCCCTGAGCTTGCTTCGCCGATACACAGCGGGCGCCGCCCGGGCGAGCCGACGGACGGCCGCCAACCGCCCTATGGCCAAGCGTTTGATGGCCGACTGTCTGACAGCCAAGCGCCGGGCCGTTGTCTCGCTGGCACTCCTGCTGCCGGCGGCTGTCGTGCTCTCCGTCCCGGCGGGCGCGCAGTCGACCGATGCGGGCGCGAGTTCGCTGGCGGCGCCGCCGAATCCGTATCGCCTCAAGCCGTTTCAGGCGGACTTCCCAACCGCTCTTGAGTACCCGGTCATGCAGGGGTTGGAGTATGAGAAGACGCGCCGTCAGGTGTTGCGCCAGCTGGCCAACAACCTGCAGGGCAACGTGCGACGTGAAGCCTGGCTGCTGGCGACCGAGTTTTTCTGGCGCGCACCCGAAGATGCGGTCGATCCCTTGCTCGACGCGATGGACAACGCCATGGGCAATCCGGCGCTCGCAGATGCGGTGCGGAACTGCGTCGAAGCTATGGGCAAGATGGCCAACCCCGAGTTTGACGCGCCGCTGAAGCGGGCCTTGCGGCACAAGCACCCGGCCGTGCAGCAGGCGGCCTACGCCGCGCTGGGAAGCTCGGGGTCGACGGCGACCGTGCTCGAGCTCGAAAAGTCCTTCTTGGACATGAATGGCCGGTCGCGCAAGGCGTGGATGAGAGCCGTGCGCAAGCGGCTGCCAGAGCAGCGTGTTGCGATCTTCAAGAAGATCATGGTCGCCAACTATCCGCCGCAGGTGCGCGACGAGCTTCTCGAGCAGATTGCGTTCCTCCCAGCGGAAGAGGCTGCCATCATCCTCAAGCCGCGCTTCGCGATCGCCGTCGAGAAGCTCCAGGCGATCATCGCCGGCGTCCTGCACGCCGCCGGGGATGGGGTCGGCACGGCTTGGCTGCTCGACGCGCTGCAGGGTGAAGACCTGGCGCGGCTCGAATTGGCGATTCGACACTGCGCCTTTGGCGAGGATCGCAATGCCGCGATCGGCGACCTGCGCGAACACCTGCTGCGCGCGACCACGCACCTGCGGCCAGAAGTCCGCCGCGCCGCCGCGTGGCAGCTCACCGGCCTGGAGGGGGACGACGTCGCCGACATCTTCGAGGTGCTGGCCGCCGACGATGTGTGGGAGGTCCGCGGTGTGGCGATCCGCGAACTGACCCGCCGCGGCCGCAACCAGTTTGTGACCACGCTGCTCGAAGAGCTGCCAACCGCAACCGGAACGCGTGTGCGCAGCATCATCAACCAGCTGTCGGCCAGCGGCGACCCGCGGGCCGTGCCCGTTCTCCTCGAGCGCCTCGAGCGTGCTACGAGTGGCGGTGGCAGCAGCGACGGCCGCGCTTTGGTTCAGGCTCTCGCGCAAAACAGCAGCGATGCCGCCGCCAAGGCGCTCTTCGACCTTGTCGCGGGCCCGGAGCGCATCATCGCCGGCGGCACGGACGAACCGCTGACGACTCGGACGTATCTGCCGCTGCTGCTCCTCAACCTGCGCGGCACCGAACGCGTCGTGCTGGAGCGCTTCCAGGCGCTGCCGAAGGAAAACTACGCTGCGCGTTCGCTGCTGTTGCCGGTCCTGATTGGCTACGCCACCGACCGCACCGACCAGCCGGAGCTTCAGAAAGACTGCATCGAGCCCGTGCGCAAGATCCTGTTCGACCGTGAGGATCTGCCGCAGCTGCGCGTGCAGGCTCTCAACGGTCTTGCCAGAAACTGGCTGACGGTCGCCGACGCACTGCGCCTCAAGCGGCAGCGCTACGACGAGCAGCCCGGCATCCGGGCGCTGTGGGCGGACTTCCTCAACCAAACGTTCTAAGCAAGCGATTGGAGGCCTGACTGACAGGCCTGACTGGGCGCGACCGTCACCGGTGCCCCGTCATCGGAACGACCCGCCGGGCGGACCGTTCAGTAGGTCAGCCAGCGTTCGTTGTCGTTGCCAGGATAGATGGCCTGGCGGTGGCCGGTGAAGCCGGTGCGACGATGGCCAGCGGCAGCGGCCGGCGACGATTCGGGCGCAAGCCCGGCATAGCCGTTGCGAAGGTTGCGGGTGAAGGCGCGGCGCGCGTTCTCTGGATAAAAGAACGTTGCGTGCCCTGGGCCGGCCCGACGCAGCGGCCACGCCAACACCTCCATCGCGGGCACGGCCTCCCGAGAGGGGGTTTCGCGAACCGACGCGGGCGACGGACCGAGTCGAAACGCATAGTGCTTGTTTTGCAGCAGCAGCCAACCAGCGTCTTCCGCGCCGCCATCCGCCGCCGCCGCCTCCGCCGCCGCCCGCACGATGTCCTTGCTGCGCACGCCGCGCTGCTCGGCAAGCAGGAAAAAACGCGCCAAGATCGCCTCCAAGGCGAACCCATCGAACGGCGGCTCAAACCCCTGGGTCGCGTCGAGAAGCACCTCGGCCAACCGATCGGCGCGGCGCTCGGTGCGCGCCGTTCGCGAAGCGCTCAGCCACGGCACCCACAGGCTGAAGGCAAGCAGCAGCACACCGACGAAGACAAGCCAGCCGGCGGGGTTGCGAAAGCGTGTTCGTCGCCACTCCGTCATTCCTGAGAGTATCCTAGTCGACGATGTCGTTGACCAGGATCGAACTGCCGCCGCCGCCCGACTACGTGCTGGCCGTGCTGACGCGATTGCAGCAAGCCGGCGGCCGCGGCTGGATTGTCGGCGGCGCGGTCCGCGATTGGCTGCTCGGTGGGGCTCCCGACGACTTCGACCTGGTCACCGACCTGCCACCGCAAACGGTGGCCGATGCGTTTGCCAGGGTCGACCGTCGCGAAGCCGAACTCGGAACCGTCCGGGTCGCGGTCGACGGCCAGGAGGTCACGGTGACGACGCTGCGCGAAGAGCGCGGCTACTCCGACCGACGTCATCCCGATGAAGTGCAGTTCGTGACGGATCCGGCGCGTGACGCGCTTCGCCGCGACTTTCGCATCAACGCCCTCTACTTCGATCCGCTGCGCGGCGAACTGCTGGATCCACTCGGCGGGCGTGAGGATCTCGACGCTCGTCGGCTGCAGGTCATCGGCGATGCCGAGACCCGGCTTGCCGAAGACCCTCTCCGCTTGCTGCGGATGGTGCGTTTTGCATGCCGCTACGAACTTCAGCTTGACGATGCGCTGCAGGCTGCGACCCGCCGTGTCGCGCCGACGCTGGCAAGCCTGTCGAGCGAACGGATTTTTGCCGAACTGACCGCCACCTTTGTGGCGCCCGGACGCGGTCGCGCGCTGCGACTCCTGGTCGATCTCGGCATAGCCGACGTGATCCTGCCCGAGGTTTCGCCGATGGACGGCGTCGAACAACCTCCGGAGTATCACCCCGAAGGCGACGTGCTTACCCACGTGTGCCTGGTCCTCGACCACTGCTTGCCGAACGATCCGGTCCAGGCGTGGAGCGCCGTGCTGCACGACGTCGGCAAGCCGAAGACCTTTCGGCGCGCCCGCGACCGCATCCGTTTCGACGGCCACGACAACGTCTCGGCCGATATGGCGGATGCGGCGCTGCAGCGGCTGCGCGCGCCGCGTCTGCTGCGCCAGCGCGTCGAAGATGTCTGTCGCCAGCACATCCGCTTTGCGGCGCTGCCGCAGATGCGACCGGTTCGCGCCGAGCGCTGGTTGCGCCAGGAGCACTTTCGCGACCACCTGGAGTTCCACCGTGCCGACTGCCTTGGCAGCCATGAGAAACTCGAAATCTACCGGTTCGCGCGCGACAAGCTCGAGCAGCTTCCGGAGCCGTCGGATCCGCTGCTTACCGGCAAGGACGTGCTCGCACTGGCCGTTCCGCCCGGTCCAGAAATCGGACAAATCCTACGCTCGATCGAGGACCGGTTGGCCGAAGAGTCGGTGCCACCGACGCGCCAGCGGGCGCTGATCCTGTTGCGGGACGCGGTCGCGCAGCGGCGTCAAGGGTAGTCCTCATCTACCCGATAGTGCCGGTCAGAGGCGTCCTGGGCGACCCTCCCGAAGGAGACCGCATGCACTTTTCGAACAATACGGAGCAGGGCTTCGATGCCTACCGGCGTGAGCGCAAACGCGTCCAAGCCAAGCACGGCACGCCGACCAACAACGCGCTCGGCTACGAGAACCAGGCGCTGCGGGAACTGGAGCAGGTCGAGGAGCGGGAGATCCGCGAACAACAGCTGACCCGCGAGGTGCACGACTTCTTTGCGGCCGCCACCAAACAGGCCGCCGCGATTGTCGAGAAGGTCTCGCACGACGCCGAAGAAGAGCAGGGCGCCAAGCTGGCCGGCGAAGTCGAAGGCTTTTTGATGGACGCCCTTGAGCGCATGAACAAGTTCGTTGTCTCGGCGATGAACAAACGCAGCAACGTCAACGTTGCCGAGACGCGGGTCGAGCCCGATGTAAAGCACCTGGTCGGCCAGGAGCTTGACGCGTTCCGCGCCGAGGGGTCGCCGCAGACGCTCGACGCCCACCTGGGCCAGGATCCCTTCGCGACGCCCGTCGAAGACGTGCAGGCGGAGTTCCGGGCCATCGCCGAACGCGAGGACGGTCTCGATAGCGTGGCCCCGATCGAGGACCACCTCGTCGCGGAATCTCCGGCGGCTCCGCTAGAGGCGCCAGAGGCCGCGGCGCCAGAGACGATCGCCGCAGCCGATCGAGGCGAAGATGCAGGCGGTGCCGGCGGCCCGTTTGCGGCCTACTGCGACGAAGACGACGACGATATGCCGCTCGCGGCCGAGCACGCGGCATCGCTAGCTGCGTCGGCTGCACCGCCCGCTCCGGCGAGAGCGACAGCTGCTCAAGCGACGGCTGCCCAACTGACGGCTGCCCAAGCGACGCCCGCTGCGCCTGCTGCGGCCGTCGCGCCCGCCGCCGCGCCGCCACCCGCCGCACCCGTGAGCGAATCGGCGCTGGGTAGCGAACTGGCCAATGAGCAAGAAGAGCTTGAGCAGTTCAAGAACGCGCTCAAGGCACTCGTCCGCCAGGGCGTGATGCAAAAGGAAGAGGCCCGCGCTGCTTGGATGGCGCGCCTCGAAGCGGTCGCCCGCGTGCGGCCGTAGGTCGGGCCGACCGCGGAACGTCGTCGTCCGAGCGCCTACGTCAGCGCAATGCGGCGCGCGATCCAGCGGGCCGGCAAGATCGCGGCGGCGATGGCGGCAGCTTCGATGGGGCGGCCGGCGGCAAAGGCCAACAGCGCCGTGTAGAGCATCGTTCCCAGCAGCAGGAACATCATCGAGCGGCGGATTTCTCCCTGCGGCCACTCCTTCATGCGCGAGTTGCGGCGCAGAAACCACAGCGCCGGCAGCGCGGCTATGGCGGTTGCGGGCCAGAAGCCGCCCTGCACGACGCCAATGCCGGCCAGTGCCAGCAGTGGGGGCGCTGACTGCACCGTGGCAACCGCCCGTCCAGTCACGGTCTTGGAGTCTTCGAACATGCCCAAGAAGGTCACAGCGACGATGTAGACGCCGTAGCACAGCGAGGCAACCAGCAGGGCGTGACGCTCGCTCGCCAGTTCGGGTGACGTCAGCGGCGCCAGCGCCGTAAGCAAGGCGAAGCCGATGCCTAGATTGAGTCCGCGCAGCGTGCCCATCGTCAGCGCGGACAGCACGGCCGAGCGCTTGGCGACGAAGTCGTAGAACAGCACCAGCCCAGCAATCCAGCCGTGATAGGCGATACAGGGCGAAAGCAGCAGGCCACCGCCGAGCAGCAGCGTGCCCAGGCCGATCGCGACGGCCAGCGACACCGCACCGCTCGGCAGCGGTCGCTCGGGGCGCTGACGGGCGTCCTCCTTCTGGTCGGCGATGTCGTTCCAGACCATGCCGGCCCCGTAGATCAGCATGCTGGCGAGCATCGCCTGCACAACGGGTGCGCCAAACGCGATCCCGACGATCGCAGAGGATGCCAGCACGTCGGCCGCGGGCGAGAACCACGTTCCGATGCGGCAAAGGCGCAGGACCGATAGGGCGAAGGATGGACGTGTGCTCACGCCCTGACGATGGCGTTTGGTCCGCTCGAATCCAGGGTGGGATCGATCCATCCCAGCAAGCAAGCCGACCAGCCGCTCGCTTTTGCAGCCGCCTACAGCAGCCGCAAATGTCCCTACAGCAGTCGCAGGATATCCCTACAGCAGTCGCAGGATATCATTGTAGGTCACGAACAAGACCAGCAAGAGCACGAACACCAGGCCAATGACCTGGCTGTAGCCAAAGACCTTGCTGCTGACCGGCGAGCCTTTGACCTTTTCGATCAGCAAGAACATCAGGTGGCCGCCGTCGAGCACCGGAATCGGCAGCAGGTTGACGAAGGCTAGGTTGACGCTCAGCAGGCCGAGGAAATACCAGAACCAGCTCGGGCCACGCTGCGCCGCCCGGTAGCTCACCTGGCTGATGCGGATGATCCCGCCGAGGTTCTTGGCACCGACTTCGCCGGTCAACAGCCGCTTCATCGTGACGTAGAGCTGCTTGATCAGGTCGACCGAAGCGACCGTGCCGAGCTTGAGCGCGTTGCCGAACGAGGTTGCCTGCACAAGCGCCAGCTGCGGCGCGATGCGCATCTCCCAGCCAAAGTCAGGAACGGGATCGGCGCTGGCGGCGATGGTGATCGCCACGCTTTCGCCGGCCGGCTGGTGCATGTTGGCGGACACCGCATCGGCGTTCGGCCGCAGGAGGCCAAAGCGCATCGGTGCGCCCTCCGCGCGCTCCACGGCCTTCTTCAGATCGTCCCATTCGTCGATCGGCTCGCCATCGATGGTGCGCACCCAATCGCCCGGCTGCAGGCCGGCGGCCAGCGCAGGGGAGTCAGGGGACGGCATCAGCTGCACGCTGAGTTCGTTGCGCAAGGCGATGCTCGCGACGAGCTCGGCGCGCGCATCGGCGTCGGCAGCAGCCGCCTCGAGCGGCAGCAACGCACCGTCGCGTCGGACCAGCCAGGTCGTGGTCGAGCGGGTGTCGGCGCCGCCGTCGGCGTAGCCCGCGAGATCTCCGGCGAGAAACGGCCGGTCGTCGATCGCGAGGATGTGGTCGTCGCGCAGCAGCCCCAGGGCTTCGACCAGCCGACAGCCGGGGCGGATTCCCTCGATCCGGTTGGCCAGTGGCTGCACGCCAACCCGGCGCGGCACATCCTTGGTGGTGGAGGCCGGCGTCAGGGTCGCTTCGAGCTGCTCACCGCCGCGCTCATAGACGATTTGTATCGGCTCAAAGCCAGCGATGGGCACCGCCAGTGCCGGCCGCTCGCCGTTGATCGACAGCAGCACGTCGCCGGTGCGAAGCCCCGCCTTGGCGGCCACTCCGTCGGCTTTGATGACGAGCCGGGCTTGCTCTTCGAAAGCATTGTCGCAGCCGAGGGAATACAGTCCGTTCTGGCGGTCGAAGTGCGGCCGCACGGTGACTTCGCGCCGGTTGCCGTCCTCGTCTTCGAGCACGACGTCGGCCGGACGATTGCCCGACAGCGCGACTTCGATGCTCGCATTCTCGAACGAACGCACCTCTTTGCCGGCGACTTCGACGAGTCGTTCGCCCGGACGGATGCCGGCTTCCCACGCGGCGGAGCCGACCGGCACGCGGCCAATCACCGGAGCCACAAACTGCACTCCGGCCCCGAAGACAATCGGAAACACGATCAGCGCGAACAGCAGGTTCATGATCACGCCGCCGGACCAGAACAGAGCCCGCTGGCCCACCGATTTGCTCCACAGGCATTCTTCCGCCGGATAGCGCCGATCGCTGGGGTCTTGCCCAGCGACCATGACATAGCCGCCAAACGGCACGGCCGAGAGCCGGAAGTCGGTGCCGCCCCAGGTGAATCCGCCCAGGCGCGGGCCGAAGCCGAGCGAGAAGACCTCGACGCGCACGCCGGCCAGCCTCGCGGCGAGGAAGTGCCCACCTTCGTGCAAGAAGATGAGCAGGCCAATGCCGAACACGGCCAAGAGGATGCTGCCGAATGCCATCAGTCGGTGGGGGTATCGTCCAGATGAGGGGTCGCGATGGAGTCGCCGCATCGCAAACCGGCGAGACGGCGACCTTCACGGTCTGCCGCAACGGCGTCGGCGAGACAACGGATCGGCCGGGCAGGCCGTTCACGCAACACGTGTTCCGAAATCTGCGTGATCTCGGGAAAGGAAATCTGACCGTTGAGAAACGCCTCGGTGGCGACTTCGTCCGCGGCGTTGAGGAGCGCGCCGGCGTCCCCGCCAAGGCGCAGCGCCTGGTAGGCCAGGGCCACGGCGGGGTAGCGCTCGGGCTCAAACTCGTGGAACTCGAGCGAGCGCCAGCGATCGAAGGAAAATGGCTCGAAGCCGTCGAACGGCAGCCGCTCCGGATAGCCGAGGCAAAACAGGATGGGGGCGCGCATATCGGGCACGCCGCACTGGGCCAGGATCGAGCCACAGCGGTACTCGACCATCGAGTGCACAATGCTCTGAGGATGCAGCACGACCTCGATGCGCTCCGGGGCGAGGTCGAAGAGCCAGTGTGCTTCGAGCACTTCGAAGGCCTTGTTCATCATCGTGGCGCTGCCAATCGTGATGCGCGGGCCCATTTTCCAGGTCGGGTGCCGCAGCGCTTCGTCCTTGGTGATCGTGGCGAAGGTGTCCATCGGTCGCGTCCGGAACGGGCCGCCGGAGCCGGTCAGCAGGACGCGCCGCACGGCCTCTGGATCTTCGCCATCGAGGCACTGGAAAATGGCGCAGTGCTCGCTGTCGACCGGCAGGATCCGCGCGCCGGTGCGCTTGGCGAGCGGCATCAGGTAGTCGCCGGCGACGACCAGCGACTCTTTGTTGGCGAGGGCCAGCGTCCGACCGTGCCGAAGCGTCCATTCCGAGGCCGCGAGGCCGGCGGCCCCGGTAATGGCGTTGAGCACGACGTCCGGCTCAGTCCGGTCCAGGGCGTCGAGCAGGCCTTGTTCGCCTTCGAACCAGAGGGTGTCCGGAGGCAAATCGGGGGGCTGCTGGCCGGCCAGCGTGAGCACCGCCGCAGCGGGTCGGTGGGTCCGCACGGTGGCCTCCAGGGCGTCACGCGAACGGTGCGCCGAGACCATGCAGGCCTCAAACCGGTCCGGGTGCGCGGCCAGAATGCTCAGGGTCTGCGTGCCGATGGAACCAGTGCAGCCGAGGACCGCGATACGACGCTTCGTCACGGAACCGATCATCGGCGCGGGCCGATGCACAATGCAACCGCGAACGCAGTTGCCGGGCGCATCCTTAGCGAGGATGATGGCCGCAGCGCGGGAGTTCCGTGCACCGCGGCCCCGATCACCTTCCCCGATCGTCCGGTTCCACCATCATCCGGCGCGCACAGCGCCGTTGGAGTGCACAACGTGAGCGAAGCTCCTTCCGCGTATCGACGCGCGGGTGTCGATATCGACAAGAAGTATGCGGCCGTCACTGGGGCGACCGATGCCATCCGCAAGACCTACACCGAAGGCGTGGTTGGCGATGTGGGTGCCTTTGGCGGCTTGTTTGACCCGGCGCGCGTCGGCGCGGCCGGCGAGCTGCTCGTCGCGTCGACCGACGGCGTCGGCACCAAGGTCATGGTCTCGGCCATGGCCGGCGATTTGGTCCCCGGCGGCATGGCGGGGGTCGGCGCCGACCTCGTCAACCACAGCATCAACGACATCTTGGTGCAGGGGGCTCGGCCGCTGTTTTTCCTCGACTACATCGCGATGGCAAAAATGGACCCGGAGCGGGTGCAGCAGATCATCGCCGGCATGGCGGCAGCCTGCAGCGAAAACGGCTGCGCGCTGCTCGGCGGCGAAACGGCGGAGATGCCCGGCGTCTACCGCGATGGCGAAGTCGACGTCGCCGGCACGATCGTTGGTTCGGTGGCGCGCGAACGGCTGCTCGACGGCACCAAGATCGTCGCCGGCGATCGCTTGATCGGGTTGACGAGCTCGGGCCTGCACACCAACGGCTATTCCCTGGCGCGCCAGGTGCTGCTGGCCGACCAAGGCATGAAGCTCGAGGATCAGCCCGAAGAGCTCGCCGGCGTGCGTGTCGGCGAAGCTCTGCTGGCCGTGCACAAGAGCTACCTCAAGCCGTGCCTGCCGCTCGTGCAAAAGGACCTGCTCCACGGCATGGCGCACATCACCGGGGGCGGCCTGCCGGACAACGTGCCGCGCGTTCTGCCCGCAGACCTCGGCGTGCGCGTTGCGACCGCAGCGATTCCCAAGTCGCCCATCTGCGAGCTGATTGTGGCGCGCGGCAAGGTGGCGCGAGACGAGGCCTACCGCGTGCTCAACATGGGCGTCGGCATGGTGCTTTTCGTTGCCGCCGAGCACGTCGACGAGGTCACTGCGGCGTGTCGCGCTGCCGGCGAGCAGCCTTTTGACCTGGGCGAAGTCATCGAACGTGGCGACGGCCAGCCGGCGGTTGTCCTGCAGTGAATCTTTCTGCGGGGAATCTTCCTGCGGGGAATCTTCCTGCGGTGCATGGGCCGGCGGGAGGGGGGCGGACGCCTTCGCAAGCTTTGGCGGCGGTCTCGACGCGCCTGCTCGTCGCCATGCTGTGGCTTGCCAGTCCCGCGTTCTCGATGCTGCCCGGGACGCTGGACCGGGCGCAACGGGACGAGCGGCAGGATCCGCAGACGCCTCGCGTGACCGAACGCTTTGATGCAGCCTGGCAGCAGCTCCAGGAACAGGCCTCGCCCGAGGCCGCGGCGGCCGCCGCGGACCTCTTCTTGCGGCTGCCCGATGGATCTGCACGCACCGAGCGTTTGGCGGCCGGAGCGCGCTGCAACCTGCTGGCCGGGCGCTTGCGCATCGCAGCGGAGATCTCCGCCGGACACGAGATCTCCGCCGGACACCACGAACAGCCCGAATTGCTCGAGGTGCACCTGCGCGCGCTGGCAGGTCTTGAGCAGCTCGAGGCATTTGTTGCGGTCGCGTCGCGGACGGTCAGCAAGCGCGAAGATGCGTCGTCAGCGGCCGTAGCGGGGGAGACCGGTGCCGGCCAGACGGGTGCCGCCGCCGACACGGTGCGGCGCGTGCTGGTGGCCGAAGAACCGCGCCTGCTGCCGCTGGCTGCGGCGGCTTTGCGCAGCGCGAAGACCCGGGCGGCGGGCCGCTTCGTCTTCGAACAGCTCGCGAGGACGGTGACGGCCGAAATGCCGTCGCGCGCCACCCAGCTCTCGTATCGACTCGGCAACTATGCGCTGTGCCTACGGCAGATCGGCGAACTGGACGCCGCCCATGAGGTCTACGCCCGTGGCCGAGAGCTGGCGCCGAACGATCTCGAACTTTGGAACGACTACGGCCTGCTGCTTCGCGCGACCGGCAGAACAGAGGACGCGATCGCGGCTTTTCGACGCAGCGTCGCACTGGACCAAGCACGGCCGATCGATGCGCGCGGACGTGGCCCCGCCATCACCAACCTCATGCACCTGGAAGCCCTGCTGCCTGTGCCAGCTCGGCCAGCTACGTCGGCACCGCCACCCCCCAAACTGCTGCCGGACCCCGTACCGGACGCGATCCAAGCGCTGCAGATTCGGCCATCGGCGACGCTGCTGCGTCGCCTCTATCTCGACGTGCAGCTCGACCGGCTTGCAACGAAAGCGGGCCGCTTGCGCTAGGCGAGAGTTGCGCCCACATACGCTTCCGGTCGCCGCCGCGCCAACGACAGCTGGTCGGCCGAAGCGCTGTGGCAGACACGAGTGGGGCGGTGGTCCGCCGCCCGTCCGGACGCTACACTTTTGACGTCCCCTCTCGATCCCCCCGGTGCTCTCGCATCCGTGCCACGGGGCACGGCCATGAGGCGCACCGGTCTGAATGTCCGTCACCCGAGGAAACCTGCCCATGTTCGTAGCTGCCACGATGAGTCTGCTGTTTGCCGTCGCCCCGCAAGGAGCCGGTAGCGGCGGCAACCAAAGCGATCCCGCGGTCCTGTCCGCCGGTGAGCACAAAAAGCTGCAGGACAACTTGCGCAAGTATTTGGATGCGGAGCGTGAGTATGACTTCGCCGAGGGAATCCGCGGCCGAGAGAAAGCCGCCAAGGCTCGCACCAAGGCGAAAGAGAAGTTCGAGAAGATTTGGCGCAAGGCGGACGACAAGGGCGCGCTGGCGTCGGTGACGGATCTCCGCACCATCTTCCACAACTGCTTTCTGCGCGAACGTCCGAAGCATTCGTATGCACGTCTCCGCGTCGAGAAGCTCGATGAAGGCATGTCCTACGCGCTGTGGGCCCCCAAGGAGTACAGCGTCAAGAAGACCTTTCCTCTGCTGCTCACGCTGCCGAGTCGCGTCGGCGATGCGTGGATGACGCCAGAGGAATACTTCAAAGCCACCTGGCAGGGCACCGAACAGCTCAACGGCAAGCTGCTGCACATGCCGGTCATCCCCGATGAACTCGAGCTTGACCCGGTTCCGGACTACAGCCGCGAAGGCGCCAAGAAGGAAGAGGGCAGCCGCAACCGCATCGTGCTGGGCACGCTCGGCTACCTGCTCAAAAACTACACGGTCGAGCGATCCAAGGTCTTCCTCGACTGCGGCCGCGGCAGCTCGGGCTACGGCCTGCGATTGGCGACGCTGTTCCCCGACCGTTTCACCGGCGTCATCCTGCGCGATGCGATCGAGGTCGACGACATCCGCATTGGCAGCCTGCACGGGATGCCGATCCTGATGCTGGAGACCGACCAAAACTCGAAGGTCGTGCGCGACCTCGAGAAGCGCATCGAGGCAAAGTGCCCCGGCACGGTCACGGTTCTAAAAGCGCAGGGGGAGTACCCGCACCTTGAGTCAGCTCCCGACATCGGCACCTGGCTCGCGGACAAGGAGCGCAACATGACACCACAAAAGGTCGTGCTCGAGCCAAACCACGACAGCTTCAAGAAGAGCTACTGGGTCGACATCGTGGTGGCAGAATCCCTCCAGCGCACGGGCCCCGACGAGAAGCCGCGCCTGGTTGCGACGGCCGACCGTGAAAGCAACCGCATCACCATCGAGTGCCAATCGGTGGAGCGCTTCGAGCTGCTGCTCAACGACGCCATTGTCGATCTGGACAAGGAGTTCACGCTCGTCATCAACGGCAAGGCCGTCACCGCGCAGCGCAACCGCTCATTCAACGACATGAAGGACCGCGTCGTAACCCGCAACGATTGGGACTACCTGTTCCCGGTTCGCTACCGGACGTCGGTGCCGAAGGACGTCGAAGAGGGCGACGGCAAGGACGGAGACCAAAAGGGCAAGTGAGCTCTGCTCCTGCCGAGCGCGTCGACGCAGCGGATTCGGATTCGGATGCGGATGGCTCGTCCGCAAGCCGTGCGACATCCAGTGCGACGGGCCTGAAGATGGGCCCCGCGATGCTGACGGCTGCGCTCGCCGGCTTTGCGGTGATGGCCGCCGAGCTGACCGCGGTGCGACTGCTCGCACCGCACTTTGGCGACAGCGCCTACGTTTGGACCAACGTCATCGGCGTGATCCTCGCGGCCATGGCGCTCGGCGCCGTTGTCGGCGGCAGGCTTAGTAGCCGGCCGACGGCAGCTGCCTGGCCCTTGCGCTTGCTGGTGGCGGGAGCGGCGCTGCTGGCCCTCGCACCGTTTTTGACCGCGTGGCTTGGCGATGTGCTCTTGCCCGATGAGCTGCCGCTCGACTCCGCCATGCCGGCGTTGATCCGAGGTTCGCTTGTCGCCACAGCGCTCGTGTTTGCGCCGCCGCTGCTGTTGCTCGCTGCGATCGCTCCATTGCTCGTCGTGGCGGCGGCAGCGGCGGCGGCGGCCGCAAACAGTGGCAGCGCCATCGGGCGCGCGGCCGGCAACGTCTCGGCGGCGGGGACGCTCGGCAGCTTGCTCGGCACGTTCGCGGCCACGCACTGGCTCGTGCCGACCTTTGGCTGCCGTGTCGCGTTGACGATCGCGGCCGGTCTCCTGCTGGTGGCGGCGGCCGTGCTGCTGCTGGCCACGCGGCAGCGGAATGCCGAGGGCGGCAGCGGCCGCAGCAGCGGCGCAGCGATCCTCTGCCTGCTGCTGGCAACCAGCGCCTGGCCTGTTGGCGAATGGCTGCATAGCCGCCCCCTGCGTGCGGCACCGGAAGGGGCCGAGCTGCTGGCCGAGCGCGAGACGTCCTACCAGTTTTTGCAGGTGCTGCGGAGTGAGCCTGCCTCGACGGGAACGGCTGCCGATCCACGCAGCGAGCCAGGACGGACAACCTTGGTGATCAACGAAGCTCTCGACTCATTCCATTCGCTGTCGCTGGATGGATCGACGCTCACGGGAGGCGCCTACTACGACTGGCATGGCTTGGCGCCATGGCTCGCGACCGACGGCGGCAGCGCCAATGCTTCGATCGAAAGCCTGCGGGTGCTGTCGATCGGGGATGCCGCGGGCACCCTGCGCGAGGTCTACGGCGGAACCTTCCCAGGCGTGGTGGTGGACGCCGTCGACATCGACTCCGTCACGATGGCGCTCGGCGATGAGTTTTTCGCAGATCCGTCTGCCAAGGCCACCGGCGAACGCTTCGCCATGGACGGCCGACTCTTCCTGCAGCATGCCAAGCGCCGCTGGCAGATCGTGCACGTGGATGCGTACGCGCATCAGGTCTACGTGCCGGCTCATCTCGCCAGCGTGGAGTTCTTTACGGCGGTGCACGAACGCCTCACGGACGGCGGCATCGTCTGCTGCAATGTCGGTTCGCTCGCCGTCGAGGACGAGGTCCTGCAGGCGATTGGCGCCACGCTCGGCAGCGTGTTCGGCCGCGACAACGTGCGCGTCCTGCAGATCCCATGGTCACGCAACTCGCTGCTGATCGGGCGCCGTGGCCAGCCGATGCAGCCGAGTTCGCTCGCGAACGCACAGCCCCCGCGCACGCTGTCGCCAGCCGACAGAGAAGCATTCGCCGGCATGCTGGCCATCGCCAAAGAACCCTCAAGCTGGCACGCGATCACCGCAACGGGCCCCATCCTGCGCGATGATCGTCCGGTGCTCGATGAACTGCTGTTTGCTAGCTACGTCGCCAAGCGGGATCCGGTCCTCGCGATCGAATGCCGCGGCTCGCAACCGCCTGCAGGCGCCGAGCAGACCGCGTACGAGTTGCTGCAGGCGCGCGACTACCAGGGCGTGCTGGCGGCCGTTGGCGCCGCTTCGCAGCCGACGGCTCTGCTGCGACAGTTTGCTGGCGTGGCCCGCTTCCACATGAGGCATCTGCGCAGCGCCCGCTTGGAGTTTGCAGCCGGGCTTGAGACCGCCACGAGTGAAGACCTTGCGCGGCCCCTGCGAGGATGGCTCGACAGCATCGACCGCGACCTTCGCCCCATCGATGCGGCGGAAGCAGCGGCAAGCCGCAATGGTTGGCTTTCGCTGGTGCTTGTGGGGGTGTTTGCGGCCCTGGCCTTTGGCGCGTCCCGTCTTTAGCGGAGGGAAGCGGAAGTCTGCGGGCCGATGCGCGGACCGCGACGCGGCTCGCGCCCAGAGCAGTTAGAGCAGGTCGAGGATGCCGTTTTGCCCGTTGGTCAGCGTTTCCGTCCACGCCCGGTAGTTGACGTTGCTGGCGTATGCCGCGTTCCAGGGCAGCGGGTCCTTGTCGCAGACGCCACCGAGTGCGACCACGGCAAACGCGCGGGCAAGCGGTCCCTGCTCGCCATCGTTGGCGAGCTGACGCAGCGCACCGAGGCAGCGACGGTCACCGATTTGGCCAAGAGCCGCAGCCGTCGCCGACAGGCGCACGAGGGTTTGGTTGGGCAAGGCGAGCTCTTCGGTTAGCTCTGCGGTGAGCTCGTGGTCGCCAATCAGACCAAGCGCTCGCACCGACTGCAGCAGCACGAAGGGGCGCCGCAGCGCATTCTTGCGCAAGTTTCGCAGGTCCGGGACCGCACGTTTGTCGCGCAGCAGGCCGAGGCCGAGCGCCACGTAGCCTGCGACGACGTCGCGCTTGTGCTCCCGCAGCAGGCGTTCGCGCAGGACTTCGCGGGCATCGCCGTGGCGGGTGAGGCCGAGCGCGATGGCGAGTGCGCCGACGGTCGAAGGGTTGCGCGCCTTGCGAAATGCCTCATTCAGGTTGGCCACCACGCTTTGCCAGGCATCGGCCTGCTCACCCTGACTACGTCCCTGGGTGCGTTCGCGCGCCGCCTCTACACCGAGCGCCACGGCGAGCCATGGCTGTTCGAGCGCCTTGTTGGCCGTGTCGAGTTCCGCCAGCAGGTACTGGTGCGCTTGGTTGCCACCCATGCGAGCCAGGGCCAGCGCCGCGAAGGCGCGCGTCTGCTGGTCACGATGGTCGCGAAACACGCGCACCAACAGCCGTCCTGCGGCTGCGCTGCCGCCTTGCTTGTCGTTCCACGGCGCGCACATGCGGCCGAGCGCGAGCACGCATGACTGGGCCACGTGGTGGTTGACCTTTTTCGACGACCTGCCGCCGCTGCCGCCGCCGCCGCGAAGCCCTGCCGCGAGATCACGCGCGAAGCGCTGCCGCCAGCTTTCGGCAGTGGCGGTTTCCTTGGCGATCAAACGCGCCAGCGCCGTTGGCACGTGAGCCTGCACCAGCTGGTGGCCGGCGCCTAGGTCCAGGTCGTAGTAGCTGCCCAGCTTGGCGACGATGCTGCTGCGGAGCTGCTTCGCTGCCGTGGTCTGCCACGTTGCCGGGAAGAGGCCAAGCGCCTCGATGGCGGCGACCGTCAGGTTGCGGTTCTGGCTGTGCCGCTCGGCGTGCCCCAGCACCGCGAGCAAGGAGCTGCAGATACGCATGCTCGTGCCGGCATCACGAGAGCGCTGCAGCAGCAGGCCCATGCCGTAGGCAGCGAACGCGCGGGTGCGGGGGTTGACCGAGCCAGAGCCCGAAGCTTCGTGTCCGGCGGCCGTGTCGTGAACCAGCCCGTCGAGCAGAGCAATCGTCTCTGCCTCGAGGTTGCCGGAGATGCCGAACGCCAACGCTGCGGTTTCGCGCAGCTCCTGGTCGCCGCGTGCGAGCGAGGGGCGGAAGTGGTCGCCCAGAGCAAAGCCGGCGCGCTCATCGCCAATCTTGGCCAGCGTGATCAAGCACGACGAAGCAATGTCGCGGTCCTTGGTGCTCGACAGCAGGGCCGCGACCTCGCCGGCGACGGCGCGGTAGTCTCGAGCCTCGGGACGCTCGACCCGCCGCTGTTGCTGGCTGGCATCCGGATTCCACAGCTCCGCGGCAGGATCCAGGCGACGCTCATAGATCGAGTCGCGCAGCCGCAGGAACGGATCCTTACCGAACTCCCACCAGTATTCCCAACGACCGAGGTCGACGCCGACCGGAATGCCGCGCGCCATCGCGCCTGCCGCCGGGGCCGCCGCTCCGCGTGACCTCGCGGGGGCGCTTCCGGGGCGGGAGCCAACGCCGGTCGCGGTGGTCGAACCACCTACGGGGCCCGCCGTCGGTCCGCTGTTTGTCGCGATCGGTGCCGGTGGAACGATGTTGCCGGGGCCCCGGTACTGGCCCCCGTGCGCAAACAGCGGGGAGGCCAGCGCCAGCAACACAGCAAACCCGGTGGAGGTCGCCACCGTCGCGTTCGTCGCGATCGTCGCGACCGGACGGGAGCTGTCCGCCAAAGAACGGCGGGATGCGCCGCTCTTCCAAGCGACGTGGCGGGGGCAGGCTGTGTTGGGTGCTGGCATGACCCAACTCATCGCAATTGTCATGCCGCGCCGCGCGCGACCTCGCCGCTCGGTCTGCGCTCGTTGTCATCGTTCCGTCGGCGAAACAACAGTTGCTGGCCCCGGCATGGAACGCCAGTAAGGGGCACCACAGCCGCGCTACAAACGAAGCGAGGCCCGCACGACGTCGGTCGTGCGGGCCTCGCTCGCGCATCTCCCGGCGGGGAGACGCGGCTGTCGATCTTGGCAGGTCGATCCCTACCAAGTCGCTACCGGCAGTCGACTCCTTACAGGATGTCGAGGATGCCAGCCTGGCCGTTGGTCAACGTCTCCACCGCGGCGCGGTAGTTCATGTTGGTGCCGAGCTTGCTGTTCCATGGCAGCAGTTCCTTGTCGGCGATGCCGCCAAGAGCCACAGCTGCAAAGGCACGCGACAGTTCGCCGAGCTGGTCGTCGAACAGCAGGTCCTTGAGCGGCTGGATCGAGCGACGGTCGCCGATGAAGCCAATCGCCGATGCGATCGATGACAGCTTGGCGAGGTTGGGCTCACCGTCCGTCATCAGAGCCTGCAGGCGCTCCGCAATCGACTTGTCGCCGAGCTTGCCGAGCGCGATAGCGGCTTGCTGCAGCAGGCTGAAGCGACGGCTCGACTTGTCGACGACGTCCTTGATGGTGTCGACCGAACGCTTGTCGTCCATCAGCGCGAGGCCGATCGCCAGGTAGCCGGCCATTTCCTCTTGCTGCTGGTTCTCCTGCATCAGCTTGCGCATCAGGTCGGAGGCTTCCTGGAACTTGGTCAGACCCAGGCCGATCGCCAGGGCCGCACGCAGGTCCGGGTTGCGGCTCTTCTTGAGCTCTTCGTAGAGCGTCTCGCCGATGAACGTTTCGGCGCTCGGGCTGATGTCGCGGGCCTTTTGCTCCTCATACTTGAGGTGCGAGTAGACGCCGAGGGCGAGAGCGCACCACGGCTTTTGCAGCACCTTGCCGGCCTTGTCGAAGGCCTTGATCATGACCTCACGGTTCTTCTCGCCGCCGATGAAGCCGAGGCTAAGCATCGAGAAGAACTTGGTCTGCTGGTCCTTGTGCTTGCTCCACATGTTGAGCAGCAGCTTGCTGTATTCGGCGTCGGGGCTCTTCTTGTCCGTGTACGGCTTGCAGAGCTGGCCGAGCGCGAGCGCGCACGACTGGCTGATCTCGTTGCCGCCGCGCTTGATCTTGCCCTTGTCCTGCAGGTCCGCGGCGAACAGCTGCTTGAAGTGATCGCTGCGCTCGTGGTCGCGGCCGATCAGCTTGACGATTGACGGCGGGCAGTGCGCCAGGATCAGGTTGCGGCCAGCGCCGACCTTTTGCATGTAGAACTGCTCGAGCCTGTCGACGACCTCGGTCAGCAGCATCTTCTCGGCGTCCGTGGACGAGCCGATGTTGAGGATGCCCATGCCGTTGAGGGCGGCGACCTGCACGTTGCGGTCACTGATGCTCTTGTCGTCGAGCACAGCCTTCATCGCTTCGAAGGCCTGCTTCTTGATCTCGACGTTGCTGGTGCGGTTGGCGACCAGGCCGAGGCCGTAGACGGCGAAGGCGCGGGTGCGGTTGTTGACGCTGCCGCCGCTGGCTTCCTTGCCCTTGCCCTTGTCGAGCGCGAGATCGACGAGCATCGTCATCTCGTCTTCGCCGGCGATGGCGGCGATGCCGAGAGCGAGCGCAGCCGTTTCACGCACTTCCTGGTCACCCTTGGCGAGGCGCGGCACGAACACGTCCTTGAGCTTGAACTCAGGGTGGTTCTCACCAATCTTCGCCATCGCAACCATGCACGACGAGTTGATGTCGCGCTGGTCGGTCGAGTCGATTGCCTTCTTCAGAGCCGGCAGGATCTCGCCCATGATGTCTTCGCGCGACGGACGCAGCGAATCGCGGGCCGAGCTCTTGCGGGTGCCACCGAGGTAGAAGTCATCGCTACCGGTGACGGGGCCGCCGTCGAGCACTTCTTCGCGCAGGCGGATGAAGGGATCCTTGTTGAACTCCCACCAGAATGCCCAGCGCGTCAGGTCGGTCGTGATTTGCACGCCGCGACCGCCGGTGGTCGGGCTGCGGCCAGCAGCGGGGCCAGCAGGGCCACCCGTGCTCGGGCCAGCAGGGCCGCCCGTTGCGGGGCCAGAAGGTGCCGGGCCGCTCGGGCCAGCCGGGCCGCCGGTCGTGGGGCCGGTCGGGCGACCGGTGTTGCCGCCGCCACCGTTGCCGCCTGGCGGCACAACGTCGCCGGGGCCTCGGTATTGGCCACCGTGGGCAAGGGCGGTCTCTGGCAAGGTTGCCATGAAACCGGCAATCGTCAGTCCTGACAGCAGGATGTTCTTCATCGATAAGCTCCTGAGGGGTTCATAGTCGCCGCGCTGGGAGTCGGTCCCGACCCATGCCGAGGCATGTCGTCGGTATCGGCTAAACCCGCAGCGCGCGCACGGGCACTCTAGCCTCTGAGCCCTACTGAGCAAAACCGGGGCCACGGTCGAGAATCTTCGATTTGCGCCGCGAAGGTGTTTCCTCAAGAGCATTTGCAGGCCGCATGTTACGCCGACGGAACAACAAGCCGCCATGCGGAACCACGGCGGGCAAAGCGGCCGGCCGAGCATCCGGCAAAGCGCCAGGGGCAGGCAACGGCGCGGCCACTACGACGACGCCGGATTGAGCAAGGCCACAATGCGCCGATGCACGGCTGGCGTCGCGGCAATCGTGGCCGTGTGGCCGACCGTGAGATCGCGGAGGGGGAAGACCGATCGGCCCTGCCAATCGGTGAAGCGCAGCCCCGCTTCGCACGCGATCAGACCGGCTGCGGCAAAGTCCCACAGGCGCCCCTGCTGCTGCACGTTGGCGTCAAGCCGACCCATAACGCAGTCGGCCAACTGGACAACCGTGCTGCCGAGGGTGCGGATGCGCGCGCCACTCGACTGCAGCCGCGCGACAAAGCTCATGTCCTCCTGGCCGCGAAACCACTGACAACCAACAATGGCGCCGTCGTCAAAGCGCCCGCGCGGCGCCGCCACCCGGCGATGGTTGCGCCAGGCACCCGTCCGATGCACGGCGGTGTAGACCGCGCCGTCTGGTCGGGTGTCAATGGCAGCGAGCACCGGCTGGCCGCGGTGCAGCAGCGCGGCCGAGACCGACCACTGCGGCAGGCCGCGTGAGAAGTTCGAGGTGCCGTCGATCGGGTCGACGATCCACAGCCAGTCCTGGTCGATGCCGCTGGGGTCGGTCTCTTCCCCCAAAAAGCCTGCTTCGGGCAGCATCTTGAGCAGCTCACGGCGCAGGATCCGCTCACTGCGCACGTCGATGGCCGTGACGAAGTCGCCGACGGCCTTGCGGCGCACATCGCGGGGCTTCAGGCGCGCCTGGGCACGCTCGGCGCGGGTGCCGATTTCGGCGACCAGCTCGGCCAACGGCCGCCGCAGCCGCTTGGCTTGGGTGAGGATCTTCTGCCGTGCGGAGGCCGCTGTCATGGCGGCATCGTGCCGGATCGGCGGCGCTTGCGGAACCGATCGCGGCGAAACCTGCGTGCAGCGATTGCCCTATTGCCCTACACCATCAAGGCATGCAGAGCAGGATGGCTGCCAAAGAAGGTCGAGTGGGGGAAGCCGAGGTCCTGCGGACGACGGAGCCATGCGCAGTTGGGATCTGTGCGGGCGGTATCCGCGCGGGCGGTATCGCGTCACGCGTGGCCCTGCTTTTGCTCCTGTCGATGGCGGCGAGCGGCTGCGCCTTCGGGGGCGGGCCGGACCGTTCGTCGGGCACGTTCGGCGATCGACAGCGGCAGCCGTTTGCGGGGCCAAGCCAGGACGGTTCGGCGAGCGACGAGTCCGGGAGCGACAGTTCCGCAGGCAGTGATACCGCAGGCAGTGGTACCGCAGGCAGTGGCTCTCCGCGCAACCGTTCGCCGCGCAACCGTGCGGCCGATGCAGCGGTGGCCGCCCCCGCGGCTACAAGCGAACCCAATCGGGAGGCCGTTTCCGCGCGGGCGGAGGAGGGCCGGCGCGCGCCCGTCGATGCGGAGGCATCCGGCCCGATCGCCCAAACGGCCGGAACCGCTTCCGCTAGCGGCAAAGGCGCGTTCCAACCGGTGTCCTCGCCGACCTCGCCGCCGCTGCCAGCGACCGGCCGGACGGCAGCCCGCCAGCAAGAACGACTGCTCCGCAATCGGTTCGCCAGCGCCAATCCCGTGGCTCCCGCGGCGCTCGAACTTGCGGCGTTTTTGGTGGTCGCTGAGCGCCACGAAGAGGCCCTGCACGTCATCGATCAAGCCCTGCAGCGAGAGCGCCAGCCGGCGCTTCGTATCGCCAGGGCCGGCCTGTTGCGCGACCTGGCGCGGCCGGCCGATGCCGCCCGCGAACTCTCGGACCTACGGCGCGAGCGTGGCGTGATCAACCTGGCTCCGGGCACGCTGCTCGAACTGGCGGAGGTGCAGTGGGTCGCCGGCCGCAACGACGAAGCCGCTGCGACGATGGCCGAGCTCCGCCGCGCCTACGCCGACGACGCTTGGCTGGTCGACCATGCCGAACAGGTCGAAGCCGCCGAGGTGCGCATCCGCAAATCCGGCGCGCCCGGCGAGGACCCGCTCGCCAACGGCGAACTGCGCGACATCTTGGCGCTGCTGCGTGCGGCCCCGCGCGCGACGGCGCGGCAACGCCTGCTCGCCCGCTTGACGGCGCCAGACCCAACGGGGCCCAGCCGCGACGGCAAAGCCGATGCGCGCCAGCCCGTTCGCCTGCAGGCGATCGCGATCGCTGCCGGCGATTCGGCCGCTGGCGTGCGCGCCTTCGCAGTCCGAGCCGCCGCGCGCTGCGGCGTCGTCGAGCCCGAATTCTGGCGCACGGCACTGCTCGATCCAGCGGCGCTGGTTCGTCGTTTCGCCGCTCCGGCCGCCGTCGCGCCGCTCGGCGAAGAGGCGCCAAAGCACCTGTTCGCGGCGCTGCAGCGCGAACAAGACCCCGAGGCTTTTCGGGCCCTGCATCGAGCGCTGGCCGAAGCTCTCGCCGCGCAGCTCGGCCAACGGGTGCCCTGCGATTTTGATCCAAACGATCCACAAGCGCGGGCCGCGGCGGTCTCAGCGTGGGAGCAACGATGGCCTCAATAGCTTTGTCCAAACCAACGCGTCGGCGTCTACCGCGCATGCTGTCGGCGGCCACCGCCCTGCTGCTCGCATGGTCCGGCGGCTGCACCTCAGGCCACTACTCGGCGATCTTGTCCAGCGATGAGATCCTTGAAGAACTCGACGAAATCGTTCGGGTGGGCGGCGAGCCCCAAGCGCGCAAGATCGTCTATGCCGACGAAGCGATGCTGTCCGCGTTCTACATGCGGCTGTGGCTGACGGCGCCGATTCGGCAGCCGCTCGCGTGGATCTTCGGGCGTCGCAACCTGGTGCGTTTTGACCGTGGCGAAGTTCGCCCAGAACCGCTGGTGCAGAGCCTGCTGCGCGAGCTGCCGGATGAGACCAGCGGCGAGCTCTGGGCCTGCGGCGCGGCGGCGAGCCGCTTCGGCTGGATGGCAGAGCTTGACACCAATGCCCTGACGCGCGTCATCGCGCTCGATGGCCTGGCACGCATCTGCACGCAGCTCCAGATCCAGCCGTTCGCAGGTGCGATCGAAGACCTGAGCACCCCGCTTGCTGCCGAGGTCTACGACTCGGCGCAGGCGACCCTGCGCCGGTTTCAGGCCGTCGATCCTCAGGCCGTCGATCCTCAAGCCGCCGACCCCGCGGCTTCGCCCGGTGTTGGCGGCGATCGCCCCGGTTTCCAAACGGCATTGGAGCAGCTCACATCGCGTCCTGCCGCCAGCGCCGAAGGCCGGCTGCGGCTGGTCGAAGACCTGACCGCGCTCTACGCGAACGAAGCGGACGAAGCCGCGCGCGCGTGGGTCGATGCCGCACTGCGTCGATCGATTGGCCACTGCGCCCGCGGCATCTTGCTTGGCACCGTGCAGGGGCGCGACCCGCGCTTGGCCGAGCTGCGCCTGTGCGCACTCGAGCAGATTCGCCGCCTTGGCGGCCCCAGCACCGTGCCGCTGCTGCTCGCGGTGATGGCGGCGAGCCCGTCGCAGCGCAAGGGCGGCCTGAGCGCCTTCGATCCGGACACGCTCGTACAGCTTCGCCTGATCCACTACTGCGGCCAGCTCACCGGCGACCTCGCCGAACAGGTCGTCCAGCTGCCCGGACGTCAAGGCTGGGAAGCCACGTCGCCGGTGGAGTTCCTCGCCCAGACCGTATTGAAGGAGCAGGACTACTACTCCAAGCTGCGCACGCCGGCCATCGTGGCGCTCAGCTGGTGCTTGGGTCGACCGCACGTCGACCCCGATTCCGAGTGGGTCCGAGCGTGGCTGCAGCAGCGCGCGGCGGGCTCCTAGTCTTTCGCTTCCGCTCCAGCTCCCGCGAATCGACGAATGCATACGCACTGGTGTTCTGAAACCTTGGCCTACGACGGCAGCCAGCTGCGCGCACACTGGCTTTTGGATCGGTTTGGACTCTGCGGCGATGCGATGGTTGCGTTCCGCGGCCCTTGCCGCGTTGCCATCGATGAGATCGCAGACCTCGCCGACGTGCACGGTCCGGGGATCGCCGCCGACGACATGGTGCACTTTGTCTGGGAATGCTTCAGCAGCAGCGACCTGCTGCTGGCAACGCATCGACAGCGACTGCTATCGGCACAAGCCCGCGAATGCGTGCACGCGCT
>JBGCDH010000035.1:0-15087 GCA_045105235.1 Planctomycetota bacterium
GTCTTCACGTCATTGTTCAGGGCATCTGCAAGAGCCTGCAAATCCAGGACTCGTGGCGTGTCGAAATCGCTGCCCTGCTGTCGCAGCTCGGCTGTGTCGTGCTGCCGCCGGAGACCTCGGCCCGCGCATATGCGAATCTGCCGCTGACCGCCCAGGAGCAGCTGGACTTCCAGAGCACAGCGAAGATCGCGAGCGACCTGCTGGCCAACATCCCACGACTTGAGCCCGTCAGCGAAATGCTGCAACGCGGCGACAAGACGGAGGCGCCGCCAAGCGGTCCCCTAACGGACTGTCCGGCAGTCACGCAGGGCGGCGAGATCCTGCGCTGTGCCACGGAGTTTGATCGCCTGTCGCGCACCGTCGGGCCACACGATGCCCTGGAGCGCATGCGAGACACCACGCATCCGCAGCTGCTCACGGCGCTCGGCGAGCTCGAGCTGCCGTGGATGGGACCTGTCGCGGAAAGCGTGGCCCTCGCGGATCTTCAACCGGGGATGACGCTTGTCCGCGACGCGCGCACGAGCACCGGCCTTCTGCTGGCGGCAACCGGCACCAAGATCAGCGAGCCGCTCATCCTGCTCATGCGAAACTCGGCGCAGACGGACGGCGTCGGGCTCGACGAACCGCTCAAGGTCGTCTACGCATCCCACCATGAGTCAGCCAGTGCCCAGGGCGACGCATCGTGGGCAGAGCCTCCGAGCCTAGAGGAGTAAGGGCGGAGGCACCCTGCTGGACGGACCGGCTGAACCGCCAGACTAGACGAAACGACTGGACGAACTGTCCGACTGGACGAACTGTGCCCAGTGCCGTCGCGATGTCCGACTAGCTCATCGAGGCGACAGCGCGCATGGCATGACCCTTGCGGCGCGACGCGTTGTGCTTGTGGATGATGTTTTGCTTCGCAGCCTTGTCGATCACCTTGCAGATGGTCGGCAGAAGCTCGGTGGCCTTGCTCTTGTCACCTTCCGCGATCGCAGCCTGCAGCTTCTTGACCTCGGTCTTCAGGCGGCTCATGCGCGCCTTGTTGGCGATGCGCTGCTGGTCGCTGGTGCGGATGCGCTTGATTGCTTGCTTGCTGTGGGCCATCGGTAGGTATCTCGGCTCGTTCTTGGGCGGTTCTTACAGTCGTACGGAAGGGAGGGGCGTCAGCTCTTGAGAGCCGACACCTTGTCTTTGACGTCGCGGAAAGCGATGTCTTGTTCGAGGATGCGTGAGAAGTGCTGGAGCGCATCGGCCTTGTTGCCGCTGGCTTGACAGATGACACCCATCTGGTAGAGCGCTTCTTTCGCGCGGTCGCCGCTGCGCACAGCGTCGAACGCTTTTTCGTATTGGGCGAGCGCGAGATCTGGCAGGTCTTTCTGCTGGAACGCGCTGCCGAGCATGAACGTGGCATCGGTCTTCTTGCGAGGATCTTTGACGGCTTGCTGCAGTTCGGCAATCGCCTCATCGATATCGCCAGCCTCGAGCAGGCCACTGCCCAGGTCGAAGCGAGCACCGAGGTCCGACGGGTTGCGCTCAACGCGACGTCGCGCTTCGGCGACTCGCAGCTGTGCCAGGGCCGCGCGAGCACGGCCAGCCGCCGCCTCGTCACCGCGGTTTTCCGCCTTGATGACCATCTTCTCCTGCATGCGAATGCGCAGGTCGCTGGCCTGATCCGCCAGCTCAGCATCGCCGGCATGCTTCTGCAGCAGCTGCTCAATCAAATCGAGGGCTCCCTGCAGGTCCTTTTGCATCTCGCGCAGGCGAGCCGCGCGGCGCAACAGCTTTTCATCGCCAGGGTTCTCCTGGAGCTGCTCTTCGATCTGATCCAACTCGGCGCCGGCCTCTTCATCGGAAAGCTGCAGACGGTCCTGTCGCTCAAGCTTGCGCTGCTCATCCTTGTTCTTGATGAGGTCGCGCGAGTTCTCTGCCTTTTCGATGCCGGTCGACTGTAGGGCACCTTCGGCGGCGAGATTCTTGCGGGCCTTCAACGACTCTTGGTCGCGCGGATCCACCTTGAGAGCCTGCTCATACATGGCCAGAGCCTCTTGGACCTGCCCCTGCTCGTAGTGGAGCGCACCGGCCGAGCGACAAGCCTCAAGGCAGCGCGGCTGCACTTCGGCGTAGGCTGCGTAGACCGCGAGCGCCGACTTGCTGTGGCCAGCTCGTTCGAGCGATTGGCCGAGTTTGAGGTTGGCGCCTTCCGCCGCCGGGTCGTGAGCCAAGTAGCGCTCGTATGCCTTCGCCGCTGGCCCATGCTGGCCCAGCAGCCGCATCACGCCGCCGGTTAGAAGGTGCACGCCGCCAAACAGAATGGCCGACACCTTGGATGGCGGCTTCTGTGCGGCTTTTTGGAAGAGCGCTTTGCGCAGTCCGGCCCGGGCCTCGCCGAAATCAGGCTGGATCGCGAGCACCTGGCCGTAGATCTTGACGGCCATCGCATAGTTGCGACGCTTGACGGCATCCGCCGCCTGTTCCAGGTATCTGCTGAGGTCCACCATGTGGCTTCAAAGTCGCTGCCGCTGAGGCAACCCCGCGATGGGGACTGCTTGACGCGGGCGAAAGGGCGGAACAATCTACCGTCGAACAGCGACCCCCGCAATGTGCCAGACGGCCCTCCTGCCCGATGTCACACCGAAATCCCATGGCCAACCCTGCACCGATGGACGTTTTGATCTACCCGGACCCCGTGCTGCGGCGCGGCGGCCAGCCCATCACTGCCTTCGATCAGGACCTACGCGAGCTGTCCGAACGCATGATGGAGGCCATGTATGAGGAAGGCGGCGTTGGCCTCGCGGCCCCGCAGGTCGGGATCGAGTGGAAGCTGCTCGTGCTCAACCCGAGCGGCAGCAAAGACGACCGTTCGGGAGAACGGGTGCTCTGCAACCCGAAGGTCGTGCGCAAGAAGAAGCGCGAATACGGCGAAGAAGGCTGCCTGTCGTTCCCGGGCATTCAGGCCGAAGTCCAGCGTTGGATTGAGATTACGGTCGTCTACCAGGACCTTGACGGACAGGAGCAGTCGCTCAAGTGCGACGGCTGGCTCGCCCGCATCGTGCAGCACGAAATCGACCACCTCGAGGGGGTCTACTTTGTTGATCGGTTGACCGCAACGGAGAAGCTCCGGGTCAAGTCCCAGCTGCTCGACCTCGAACAGCGCTTCCAGTCGGGCACGTAGCCTTAGGGCAGTAGCCTCAGGGCAGAAGCCCTAGAGCAAACGAGCCGCCGCCCACGGGTTTGCTAGCTAGCCATTTCCCCGCGCCTGGGACCGAATGCGAACGATAGAAGGCCTCGACGCGCTGCGCGAACTCGACCTGCTCTCCATATACGGCGAGCAGTCGGCAAACAGCCGCTCGGTGGTCGCCGTCGGCGTTTTCGACGGAGTCCATCTCGGGCACCATCGCCTGCTCCACGAGCTGCTGGAGATGGCGTCCTCGCTGCAGGGCATGCCAACGGTCGTCACGTTTGAGAACCACCCCGACCAAGTCCTCCGCGGCGAGGCACCACCGCGCATCTGCAGCGTGCAGCATCGACTGCGGCTGCTCCGCCGGGCCGGCGTTCTTCGGCTTGTCATCCTGCAGTTCGAACCGCGGCTGATGAACATGACGGCGCGCGAGTTCGCCAGTGACCTGCTGGTCGCTCGACTGCGTGCTCGCGGCCTGCTGCTCGGCTACGACTCCGCGCTCGGCAAAAACCGCGAAGGCACGCCAGAGCGCTTCCGCGAGCTGGGCGACGAGCTCGGCTTCACGGTCAAGAGCGGCACGCCGTTCGAACTCGAAGGGCAGCCGGTTTCGTCCACGGCGATCCGCGCGGCAATCGCCAGCGGCGACCTGCTATCGGCGCGACGCTTCCTCGGACGCTTTCCCGGCGCCCTGGGGACCGTCGTGCACGGGGAAGCACGCGGCCGCACGCTCGGCTTCCCAACGGCAAACGTCGCGCTGCAGCCTGGCGCTTTGCCACCCGATGGCGTCTACGCCGTCGAGGCGGTCGTCGATGGCCGCACGTTTGCGGCCGTAGCCAATCTCGGCAAGCGGCCAACGTTTGCGCCCGACGATGCCGAACCCTCGCTCGAAGTGCACCTGCTCGACTTTGATGGCGACCTCTACGACCGCGAGCTCGAAGTCACGTTTCGGCAGCTGCTGCGCCCCGAACGCAAGTTTGACAGTTCGGAGCAACTACAGGCTCAAATCCATGCCGACGTGCTCGCGGCGCGTGATTGCCTACGGGCCTAGGCGCACCGTGGTGCCTGGATCGCGAGACGTGCTGATCGTCAAACCGTCCCGCTACTTCGAGAGTAGGCTGGAGACCACGGACGGCGCTTCGCGCACATCGGCAACGCCGGCGTCGGCGCCCACCCGCGCCGCCAGGTCGGGCACAATCTCAAACGGTCGCCCGCCGACCAAGATCGGCCGCGCGTGTTGCTCGCCATACACCGATGCCATCGCCTTGCGCACGGTCTGCACCGCTTCGCGCAAATCGTGAAGGTGTAGCAACAAGTTCGCCGATAGCGCGATCACGTCGACCTCGCGGTTGCTCAAACTCCACTCGAGATCTCCGGCCGGCATGTTCGCACCAAGGTGGTGCACGTCATAGCCCGCTAGCTGCAAGCGCTGCGCAACCATTCGCAAACCGAGATCGTGCAGGTTGCCAGCAACCCCCATGGTGAGCACGCGCGCAGCGCCCTTTGGTGGACGTGCAACATGCTCTTGCAGCAGCCAAATCGCGCGCTCGACAATGTTGCTGCCATAGTGCTCATCGGCGATCGGGATCTCCGTCATCAACCACATGCGGCCCGCCTCGCGCTGCGCTGGCGAAAGCACGTGATCCTGCACGTCCGCGATGGAGACACCTTCAGCAAGCGATTTGCGAACGATGTCCAGCGCGTCGTCGCCTCGCCCCTCGAGATTCGCCAGCAAGAAGTGCATGGCTGCATCGCCGTGAGGGGCGGTGCGATCCAGAAACGATGGCATGTCGACCGGCGCGTCTTCGAGCGCTTCCATCGCTACGGCCAAGTGCTGCCGCACGGCAGCGAGTGACTCCCGCGGCAGCTCGCGCTCAAACGTCTTTTCGATCGCCTGCATCGTTGCAGGCAGGTATTCGGGCGGCACATCGCGATGGTGGAAAGCCACCCGATACCAGCGCAGTGCATCCGCCAGCAGCTCCGGCGCGCCCACCAAAAGGCTGCAAGCGATCTGCTGGATGCGCACCTCAAGGTCATCTTCGGGCTGCGCAAACGTGGCCGGAAGGGCCGTTTGCACAAGTCGCGGACGCGATGACTCAAGCGTGCTCAGACTTGCCTGCGCATAGGCGCGAGCAGACAGGCGGAGCAAAAAGGCAGTGAATTCCGGGGCAGCGGACATGCCCGGAATTGAACCTCTTTCGATGGCCTTGCGCCACGGGATGCACGAGATCTGCCCGATCGTCGTCCCCTAGCGCCCCCGTCCCAAAAGGCGCCCAATCGACTCGTGGCTGCATCCGCGCGCCCAGCAATCGCGAACTGGCATCCGCCCGAGGGACCCTACGCCCTTTGGCATCGGCCGATCGCCGACCCCACCACCAGCTACCCCCAAGAATCATGAAGCTCAGCCTCAGCATCCTCGGCGCCGCCGCCGTCAGCCTCTTCGCCACCGCGAACATCTCTGCGCAAGACGCGAAGCAACCCAACATTGTAGAAGTCGCCGCCAAGGCCGGCAGCTTCCAAACTCTGCTCGCCGCCGCCAAGGCAGCAGGTCTCGCGGAAACGCTCGCCGGCAAGGGTCCATTTACGGTCTTTGCCCCGACCGACAAAGCGTTCGCCAAGCTCGGCAAAGACGCCATCGCCAACCTGCTCAAGCCCGAGAACAAGGGCAAGCTCGCCGCGATCCTTAGCTACCACGTCGTCGCGGGCAAGGTGCCAGCCGCCAACGTCGTCGGCATGAAGAGCGCCAAGACCGTGCAGGGCATGCCCCTCGCCATCTCGGTCTCAAAGGGCACGGTCACCGTCTCCGAGGCAACGGTCGTCAAGACCGACATCATGGCAAACAACGGCATCATCCACGTGATCGATAGCGTCATGATGCCGCCCAAGAACCTGGTCGAAGTGGCTTCCGAAGCCGGCAGCTTCAAAACGCTGCTCGCCGCCGCCAAGGCTGCTGGCCTCGCCGGCACGCTCAGCAGTGACGGCCCCTTCACCATCTTCGCACCGACCGACGAAGCCTTCGCCAAGCTCGGCAAGGACACGATCTCCTCGCTGCTGATGCCCGAGAACAAGGCAAAGCTCCAGGCGATTCTCAAGCACCATGTGGTCTCCGGCACGGTGATGGCAGCAACGGCGGTCAAGTTGACCGAAGCCAAGACGCTCAACGGCACCAAGCTTGGCCTCAAGTTTGACGCCGAGAAGAAGGTCCTCAGCGTTGGCGCCGGCAAGGTGATCAAGGCCGACGTTGTCGCCGGCAATGGCGTCATCCACGTCGTCGATTCGGTCCTGCTCCCCAACTGATCCACCCCACGGCTACCCGTGACGTCGACGAACCACTTGTGTGAACGGCCGAGCGAGCCTGTAATAGCTCGTTCACGGCCACGCACTATGCAGCAGACCTTGCTATCAAAGATCGCCAGCGGCGACCCGCGCGCAGTGGAGGAGTTCCTCCAACGCAATAAGGGTCTCGTCTGGGGTCTCGCCCGCCGCTTCTGTCGCAACGCGGAAGATGCGGAGGATGCGACGCAAGAGATCTTTGTCGACGTTTGGCGCAGCGCCGCTCGCTACGACTCCAACGCCGGCAGCGAAGTGACGTTCCTCATGACGATTGCACGGCGTCGCTTGATCGACCGCGCACGCCGAATGGGCCGACGCATCTCGGCGGATCTTCTCGAAGATCCAACGACGATTGCGAGCCCGCCAGAAAACGACCGCGTCGAGCTGCACGACGAAGTCGCACGCGCACAAGAGGCACTCGGCCAGCTGCGACCAGAGCAGCGCGAGGTGCTCGACATGGCGCTCGGCAAAGGCCGAACGCATCAAGAGATTTCGACGGCCATCGGCATTCCGCTGGGGACCGTCAAAAGCCACGCTCGACGTGGACTTATTCGCCTTCGTGAGATGCTTGGCGTCGACGCGGAAAGCGGCGGCGTGACGAGCAAACTTGCTGGCGACAACCCCGGAGGTGCACGATGAGCCATCAGCTAGAAGAACTGGCAGAGGGCATCGTGTTCGCTCACGACGCCGATTCCATCCCTTCAGTCCCTACTTCGACCGAAGCAGCCGAGTTCGAGCGCGTGGCGGCTCTCTATGCAGCTGCAACTACGCCCATCGAAGAGCCGCCGGAGTTGCTGATGACCCGCTTGGCCGCCGACGCGCTGAAGTTTTGCGCGGAGCAAGACCAGGACGAGGACCAGGACCAGGACCAGGACCAGGACCAGGACCAGGTGAGCCAAGATCGATCCGCGCCAATCGGCGGATCGGGTTCAAACAGCGGTTCGGCCTCCATCAGTAGCGTCACCCACACGAGTGAGGCACCCGGGTTCACTACGCCGCGCGAGCGAAGCACCGGCTCCGGCATTGTAGGATCTTTGCTGACCTTCACGCTCGGGGCAGCGGCGGCCGGGCTGGCGCTATGGTTCGGCCTCAAGCCAGCAGCGCCAACACCTCTGGGCGAACTGCGCATGGCGGTTCTCGATGCTGAGCCCAACGTCCAGGTCCAGTGGAGCAAGGGCCCAAGCGAACTCAGCGGCTCCGTTCGCGGCGATGTCGTATGGAGCCAGGCCCGACAAGACGGCTGGCTGACGTTCCGAGACCTGCCCGTGCTGCCCGCCGACAAGGCCTACCAGCTTTGGATTGTGGACGGCAGCCGCACCGGCGACCCTGTCGACGGAGGCGTCTTCCGCATCGAGGACGCTGGACAAGAGACAATCATCGACATCGATCCCAAGCTGCCGATCGGCAAAGCGGCCGCATTCGTCATCACGGTCGAAGATCGAGAGGGCGTCGTGGTCTCCAAGCAAGAGCACGTCGTCGCGATCGCAAAGCCGTAAATCGGGCGCCGGCCCGAGCGAGCCGGACAAATCGCAGAACGGCCGGGGCCAAAGCAAGCGCAGGTCATCCAGCATCAAGGCTTGCGCCGATCGCCAGATGTGGCTACCGTTCTCGGCCCCTCGCGGCCCAACGGGCTGCGCGCGGCGACCCACGGGTAGATAGCTCAGTTGGTAGAGCATGGCATTGAAAATGCCAGGGTCGGCGGTTCAAATCCGCCTCTGCCCACCACTTACGTCGCTGCAGCGCTGGTGACGCGGGCTTTCTGAGAGCCACGCGCCTGGCCTCAAGCCCGCTGGCCGGCAACCCCGCTGGCCGGCAACCCCGCTGCCCCCAACTCCGTGGCCGCGCGCCTACTGGCCGCCAGCCTCTTTCACGGGCTCGCCGCCATCCGCGCGCCGGGAAGACTCCTTGGAGGACTTCTCCGGCACTTCGGCGCGCGCCTCCGGCAGCTTTCGCTTCGCCAGGCCAACGATCTGCTTCAGGCTCGGCGGTCGCTTCAGACGTTCGTGAACACCCGCCATGCCTTCGGCATGAAAGACATGGAGAAAGAAGCGCCTGCCGGTGACGTAGGCCGGGTCCGCCCACAATCCGTAGGCACCTTTGATCCAGAAGTCCTTGAGGCCAAGCTCCTGCTCGGCGATGCGCTCTTCGACGAACACCGCGTGGCCTTCCACCAAGAAGCGGTGACGAAGGATCTCGTCAACGTCTTCGTCATCGACGGCCTGCAGGCTGGCCGGCAGCCCGAAACGCGCCTGCTGCAGTGCGTGAACGAGCTCGTGCACAACCGTCGCCTTTTGCTGCGCCACGGCCAGGCGCACGTGGCGAGGCGGGTCCTTGCGCATGGGCTTGACCAGCGGCGCAACAACGAGTGGGGACAGAACGACCTCATCGACCTCGGCCAAGTAAAGGCCCAGAGTGCCAAACGTCAGCTCCATCAGCTCACGCGCCCCATCCGGCTCCATCTCCTTCTTGATGAGCTCGCGCCACTGAGCATGCGTTGCGGCACGCACCGTCGGACGCTTTTCGAATTTGAGTTCGGCGTACTTTTCGACCAGCACCACCATCTCGTCGACAGCCGCCTGCAGGCGCCGCTCGCGCACCTGCGCCCGCGTCTCGGCCTTGGGCGCAGCCTGCTTGGTTGGTGCCTCCTGCTGGGCCAGACCATCCGTGGGCACGGCGAGGAGCGCCAGTGAGGCAGACATCAGCATGCGCTTCATAGGGCGCATCGTAGCATCAAAGAGAGATGCCGAAAGCGCCGCGCGTCAGCTGGAAGCCGTGGTTGCCGAGGCGCGTCGACTTGGGCTCGTAGCGGCCCGATAGCGTCTCGACGAGCCACGGCAGCCAGTCGTCAAGGGGAGCGCTTTCGGTGACGACAAAATCGGCGTCGGCGCCGTCCGCTCGCAGCATCGGAATCCCCACGCGAAGCAACGGGATCATCGGATGCGCAGGGCCACAGCCACCGCCCTGCAAACCGCCGCCACACGACAGCAACAGCTCGATACCCGTGCCGCCCAAACCGGTAACCCGCTCGGTCGGATCCGCCGTCGGAGCCGACATCACGTGCATGCCAGGCCGCTCGGCGTACTGGCCGTAAGCAAGCGTCGGCGCCGTCACGCCCTCGACTGCGACGCCATGCAGAGACACTTGCTCGAGCAGCGCATCCCCCTCGGCCACCACGACAGTCGCTCCCGCCAAGACCAGCCGCGTGCTCAGCGACGCAGCCTTGCCAACCAGCCACGCAGGCGCTCCGCGCTCCGTTTGCACGCCAAGCCGAAGCCCGTCGACGCCGACAGGCACGCGACCGCCAACAGCTGCGCGGCCCGAGAGTCGTTCACCAAACCACGCGAGAACGCGTTCTTGCGCCCGCTCGATGCCACCACCCTGCTGCACGCTGACCAGGCCGAAGCGCGACGGATCCTCGCCGCGCTCGCGCAACCAACCGGTTACCGCATCGTTGTGGGTCTTCTCGCAGCCGTGCTCAAGCAACACCGCTGCTTCGACGAAGGGGTGCCGCAAATGGCCGCGCAAGGTCTCGAGGTAGTAGTGCTCGGCATTGGCCGAGCCGCAGCCTTCGGTGTGTGCAAGCCCTACATACTCGAGGTTGCCGGGCGCTGTATCGAGCTGGTTGAGGCGCGCGGCAATCTGCAGCGCCACCTGTCCGCTGCACAGACTGGTTGGCATGATCAGCCCCATGCGTCGGCTGCGCGTAGCGCCCGAGGCCGCGTCACGATAGGCAGAAAACGACAGCTCAAGCGGCTCGTCCCGACCAGCTGCCTCCGCGTTCGAAGAGGCCGCGACAAGCGCATGGGGCACGCCATCCAGCTCCGCTCGATTCGACAGAGCCGCCGCAACGGGAGCCGCATCCTCACCCTGGCGCCACTCGCGCCAGAGCGACACCTGCGCGTGCCCGGCACGCTCTCCCTTGGTGAGCTCTCCGGACGCCACCCGCCGCAGCAGCTCAAACGTCTCATCGCCGAGATCCGCCATCGACAGGCCGTCGTTGTAGCGGCCCGCGTTGACGTCCATCTCGGCCCGCAACATCTCGAAGCGGCCGGTCGTCGTGACAAACTTCAGCGTGGGCACGAACGGAAAGTTGGTGATCGACCCATTGCCGGTGATGAACAAGATCACGTTGCAGCCCGTTGCGACCTGCCCAGCAATCGACTCCAGGTCATTGCCCGGACTGTCCATAAACCAGTAGCCGCCGCCAGGAATCGGCTGCCCGTAGTCGAGCACACCATCCAGACGCACATCTGGGTCTTTCTTGCGCGCCGCGCCGAGCGACTTCAGCGTGATGTTGTAGAGCCCGCGATAGAGGTTGCCGCCAGACGGATTGCCTTCGGCGCTGGCGCCATGACGGCGAGCGCGCGCCTCAAACGTAGCGATCTTGTCGACAAACCGCTGCGCGGTCGCCACGTCGCGCACGTTGTCGAGCACGTAGGACTCGGCTCCGATCAGCTCATCGGTCTCGGCGAGATTGGCCGCACCGCCGTGCCGAATCAGCTGCTTGGCGACATAGCCAGCAAGGGCGTTCCCCGAGACGCCGGAGAACGCGTCGCTACCGCCACACTGCAGCGCGATCTTCAGCTCAGACAGGGGTTCTTCGGTTCGCTCGCAGCCGCGTGCTTTGGCGAGCATCGCACCCGCGGCTTTGCCGCCGGCCTGAACAACAGCCTCGAACCCCAACTCGTTAGACAGTGGATCGCCCTGCTCGCGCCCAACCAGGACGTGCGGCACCGCGTCGATGGCGTAGCCCTCCGCGCGCATAAAGGTCTCCAGGTCGCGCGCGCCGAAGCTGCCCGCACCACGATCCACAAGGACCACCGCGGCGGTATTGGAATGCACCACGAAACCAGCCAGTGCACGCAGGACAAACTCGAGGTTGTGCGGCTGCGTCCGCCCACCGCCCTCCGTATGCGTAACGGCAACGAGTTCGGCGTCGACACCTGGCGAAACCGATGGATCGGCGCGCAACCGCTCGACGATCGCCGATGCGGCCGGCGCGTCGGTGGCAGTGAGCCCTAGAACAAGGACGAAGTTGCGCGTGCCAACGCCCCGATTCCCAGGCCGCCGAAAGCCGGCAAACGTGCCGGACGGCGCAGCGTTCTTCGCCAGCTCTCCCACCGTCGCAACCTGCTCCCCCGACACGACGCGCGACGCATCGAGCTCCAACCGCTCAAAACGGTCCTGGAGATTGGGCTCCTGAGGCAGCGCGTGCGTCGCACCCCGCATCGGCAGCGCGTCGAGCATGCGCTGGTTGCACACGTAGTCCCCAGGCTGAAGCGCGCGCAGCGCGTCGCCAAACGGCAGCCCCCACGACAGCAAGGACTGACCGCGCTCGATCGCTACATGGGCGAACCGGTGCCCTTCGAGCACGGTATGCGCAATCGCATAGCTGCGATCGCCGCAGTCGACAACGGTGCCGGCATCGAGTTGGCGCGTCGCGATGGCGACGTTGTCGCCGTCGGCCGGCAGTCTGCCGCACGCTGCGAAGGGAATCATCGCTGCCTACGATACGCAGCGGTGTCCCGATCCGCGAGGACGGCGCGCGCCGCCCCGCGGATAGGAGCTTGGCGAGACTACTTGTCGCCCTTGGCAGCGGCTTCCGCCGCAACGATCATCTCTTCGAGCACACGCTCCATCTGCGCGTCATCGCGGATGTCCTTGTGTGCAATCTTGCCTTCGTGATCGATGTAGTAGAGCGTCGGCCAACCGCGAACCTTCCAGTCATCGCTGATGGCCGGCTCGCTCTCGTTGCGGAAACTGCGCCACGTGACGCCCATCTCCTTGGCCTGCTTCTTGTAGTTCGCCAGTCCTTCGTCGGTGTTGGTCGCGTCACTGTTGACGCCGATCAGAGCGAAGGGGCGGTTCTTGAACTTCTCCACGAGCGACCGCTCGTGCGGGATCATTGCCCGGCAAGGTGGTCACCAGAAGCCCCAGAAGTCGAGCAGGACAACTTTGCCCCGGTAGTCGCTGAGCTTGAATGCGACGCCATCGACGTCCACGCCGTCGATGTCCGGCGCAACGGCGCCGATCGCAAACTGCTTCAGCTCGGCGATCAGGCTCTTGGCCTCATCGACCATGTCGGTGTCCTTGGTGATCGTCTGGACCTTCTCGAGGTCGGCGATCGCCCGCGTCACATCGGACTCGGACAGCATGCGGCCGCGCGCGAGCAGCGCCTTGCTGCGCACGCCCATATCGGCGTGGCTTTCCGCGAGCATGTCGAGCAGCTTCGGCGCGTCCTTACGGGCCAGGCGCATCGCGCCGGGCAGGTAGTCGACGACGTCGCCGATCGCCGTGCTTTCGGCGTGGTCCGACTTGAGCGTCTTGACGGCCCACTTGACCGCGTTGCGCTCGCGGCTGGCGTTCTTCAGGATGAAGCTCAGGAAAGGAATGGCCTCGTCCTTGCCGGCGAACTCTTGGGCGAGCTCTTGGGCTGTGCCGATGAACTCCTTCGTCGGGGCCGTGTAGGCCGAGCGTGGGAGCTTTTCACCGGCCGCTTCGGCCTTCTCATGCTTGGCCATCAGATCTTCCTGCCAGGCGTTCATCGCCTTTTGGAAGTCCATCGCCAGCTTCTTGTATGCCGCCTGCGGATCTTGCTGCTCGGCAGCCGGTGCGTCGCCTTGAGCAGCGACGTAGACCGGAGTCGACAGCAGGCACGCGACGACGAAGAACGGGATCTTCATTCGTGTTCCTGAGTTTCGGATAAGAGAAAGTCCGATTCCGGCTCACCGGAATCGCGGTGGGCCATGGATTGACCGCGCGGTCCATACGACAGCCGGCGGCATTCGTTGGCTGGAGAATTGCCCCAAGATGCCTTTGCGGCGCCCCAGCAACATCGCGGCAACAACTGCCGGGGCGAGCCTACCGGCGTGGCCGCGGGTTGGCGGCAGGACAGCGATTGCTCGACAGCCTACCGCAAAACGTTCTTGAATAACTACTTACCGCCGCCCGGCAGCCCCCCAGGGAGGCCCCCCGGCAGGCCGCTACCCGGACCAGCGCCGGCGCCCGGCGCACCGCCAGGCTCTTCCGCGGACTTCGGCTGAACCAAGTCCGCGCGCCCCGGCTTGAGCTTATCGAACAGCTCCTTGTCGATGACGTAGTACCACGGACCGAATCGCTTGGTCAGCTCTTCGGCTTCCTTTTGGCCGGTCTCGACCTTGCTGTCGTAGGTCTCCCACTCGCCCGCAGCGTCCTGGAGCGCGTTCTCAAGCGGCAGCTGGTCGCTACGCACGTCCTGGTTGAGCCCTTCGCCGCCGGCTGCCGCGTCCGCAGCAAGGCTTGAGAGCACGTAGGTTTCGCCCTCAACGGCGTAGCTGTAGTCGTTGCCCCACGGGTCCTTAGGAACCTCTGCGAGCAGCGGCTCGCCTTCGGCCGGCTTTGCCGCCAGGTCCGCCAGCGACGTTGGCAGCTTGTTCTCATGGCTGCCCTGGTAGGACGCGATGGCACTCTGGATCGACTCGATCATCTTGCGAGCCGTCAGCCGCTTGTCGAGCTCTTCCTCCGGCAGGCGCACTCCGGTCGGCTTGTCGAGCAGGTCCTCGACAAACTCGGCCGTCACCATCAGGTAGCGGTTCTTGGCGTTCTTGCGCGCCTCTTCAGCGCTCGCCTCGTCACCTTCCTTCGGCTCGGCCTTGCCGATGCCGGCCGTGACCTCGTCGCCCTCGCCGAGCACGAGCTCACCAAAGCGAAGCGTGTAGCGAACGCCGGACTTGGTCTCGAACAGCAGGTCGCCTTCGTTGGAGAAGAGCTTGCCACCGCGCGCCAGGAAGTAGCCCTTGTCGCGCAGCTGCTGCGCCAGGACCTGCGCCTCGATGCCGTTGGCGCGCTCAAGGCGTGCCGTCAGGCCGTCTGGCTTCGGCCGCACGCCGACGATCTTGATCTCGCCGAGCGCTGTTGCGACTTCACCGGCGCGGGTCTCGTTGGTCTCTTCGGCCTCGGTCACGCCTTCGAGCGACCACTTGTTGTCGGCGCTCTTGGCCAGCACGAGCTTTTCGCCCGGCACAACCTGGCCGCGCTGCTCGTCGACCGAGTAGTTGTCGAACACGACCTTCTCGACGTTGTAGGACTTGGCCTTTAGCAGGTCGGTCTCGATCCAGTCTGCAAACTGGGTCGACAGCGAGCCCTTGAGAGTCGCCTTGTAGACGCGCTTCTTCTCGGGCACGCGGACATAAAACATGTCCTGCTTGCCTTCGATGGCATCGCCGACGATCAGGTCCGCCAAGACGTTGCCGGCGCTGTCCTTGAGCTTGACGCGCTTGCCTCGCCCCGCCGTGTCGACACCGGCTTCAAGCGGGTCGACGACGCCGTATTCGGCATGCCGGCCCTTCTCGTCGCCGACGACCGACTCCTTCTTGAGGCCGATCATCATCGCCGCCGCCTTGCCCATCTGGTCGTTGGCGTCGGCCGGGTAGTTGCCGTGCGACGGGATCCGCCAGACGCCCTTCTCGTCGCGGCTGACCGCGAACGCGTAGATGTCCGACGACTCCTCGCGGAAGGCGGTGACCTCCAGCTCGGCGATCTTGTCGGGGCTATCGAAGCTCGCAAATAACTCCTCACCCTGATCTTTGTAGCGATCCAGGCGCAGCTCTTTTTTTTTT
>JBGCDH010000036.1:0-41604 GCA_045105235.1 Planctomycetota bacterium
GTGCGCTGGATGCCCGACCAGAGCCGGGTGCTGGTCCTGGCCGTTGTTCACTGCAGGGCGCCGGCGCGCCCGGCCGATCCAAGAGGGCCGATCGTGCAGGAGACCCGCCGCGGCGGGACGGCGCAGGAGCGCACCTACCAGGACCTGCTGCAGGATCCGCACGACGAAGATCTGTTCGAGCACTACGGCAAGAGCCGGCTGTGCATCGTGGATCCGGCGACGGGCACGCTCGACGTGGTTGGCAAGCCGCGCCTCTATGCACGCGTCGCGCCATCGCCCGATGGCACGCTGCTGCTCGCCGAGTATCTCGAGCGACCGTTTTCCTACCTCGTGCCGCACTATCGATTCCCGCGCCGGACGGTGGTGCTCGGTCGCGATGGCACACTGCGTCGCGAACTGCATCAGAGCCGGCTCGCCGAGGCGATCCCGATCGGCGGCGTCGCGCGCGGGCCACGCCGCGTTCGCTGGCTTGCCACCGGGCAGCACGCGCTGCACTGGATCGAAGCCCTGGACGGCGGCGATCCCAACGTCGACGCGCCGCTGCGCGACCAGACGTTCTTGCTGCTCGAGCCCGACGCGGTGCCGCGGCTGTGGTTCAAGAGTCAGTTCCGGCAGCAGTCGATCGCGTGCACCAGCGATGGCCGCTGGGTCATGACTTCGGAAGTCGACCGCAAGAGCCGCACCGAGCGCATGTGGCTGAGGGATCTTCAGGCCGTGGCAGAGCCGGGCAAGATGCTGTGGGAGCGGTCCATGCAGGACGCCTACAGCGATCCAGGTGATGCGGTCTCCGAACGCACGGTCGATGGCCGCGCCGTGCTGCGCAGCCGCAACGGCAAGGTCTTTTTTGCCGGGGAAGGCGCGCAGCCAAGCGGGAGCCGCCCGTTCGTCGAGACCCTGTCGCTGGCGGCTGCCGGAGCGGACGGCGAGCGTGAGCGGCAGCGCGTATTCGAGTCGGCGCCGCAGCGCTACGAGCGGCTGATCGGCTTCGCCGGCGATGGCTCGTCGCCGTCGCTTGTTGTGCGTTCCGAGAGCCGCAAGCAAGCCCCGCGTATCGAGCTGGTGGACCTGGCCACGGACAAGCGCCGCGTTCTGCACGAGCAGCAGGATCCTGGCGCGGAGTGGATCGCCAACATCCAAAAGCGCCTCGTTCGCTACCAACGCGAAGACGGCGTGCCGATGAACGGCACGCTCTACCTGCCGCCGAGCTACCGCGACGGCGACCAGCTGCCGTGCCTTTTGTGGGCGTATCCGCGTGAATACGTCAACGCCAGCGACGCCGGCCAGGTGCGCGCCGCACCCGACCGCTACCTGCGGCTTTCCGGCAGCTCCCATTTGTTTTTGCTGCTCGAAGGCTATGCCGTGTTCGATCGCGCCTCGATGCCCATCGTTGGCCCGCGACGCAGCGCCAACGACACCTTCGTCGAGCAGGTGCGCATGAATGCCCGTGCCGCCATCGCCGCCCTGGGCGCCGAAGGCTGCATCGACACGAAGCGCTGCGCGGTGGGTGGCCACAGCTACGGCGCCTTCATGACGGCAAACCTGCTGGCGCACTCCGATCTGTTCTGCTGCGGCATTGCGCGTTCTGGTGCCTACAACCGCACGCTGACGCCCTTTGGTTTCCAGAACGAAGAGCGCACCTATTGGCAGGCGCCCGACATCTACTTTGCGATGTCGCCGTTCATGCATGCCGACAAGGTCGATGAGCCGCTGCTGCTGCTGCACGGCGCCGACGACAACAATTCGGGCACCTTCCCGATCCAGTCCAAGCGCTTCTTCGCGGCCATCAAGGGCCACGGCGGCACCGCCCGGCTTTGCTTTTTGCCGCATGAAAGCCACGGCTACCGCGGCCGGCAAAGCGTGCTGCATTGCCTGCGCGAGATGATCGACTGGCTCGATCTGCACGGCAAGCGGCCGCGCTGATCGCCGCGCGGCTGGCCGCACGGATCACTGCGGCCGCGGCCGCCGCCACATCTAGACCGTCGGCAGTTCGAAACCGCGCCGGTAGGCCTTGCTGATAAAGGACTGGGCGCGCTCGCTGTTGGTGATGCGCAGGTTCTCGGCGTCCCAGAGGAGCCGCTCGCCGTTGCAGCGCAGCGACAGGTTGCCGAGCAGGATCGACTCGGTAAACGGCGCGGCATACTCGAAGTTGGCCATGGGCTGCCGCTGGTTCAAGATGCCGTCCAGCCACTCTTCGTGCACCCCAGGCGAACGCGGTAGGGTCTGCGGCGGGGGCGTGAAGTCGGCGAACTTCTCCTTCGGGTAGAGGTCGAAGCGCTCGCCGTAGTCGGTTGGCGAGTAGAGCGTGCCCTTATCGCCGACCAGCAGAAAGCCGCCGGCGCGCAGCTTGACGCCCGGAAGCAGGTTCTTTGGCGGCAGACGCCCGCCGTCGTACCAGGTCATCATGACCTCGTCGCGCATGCCGAGGTTCTTCGTTTGCTTCTTGGGGAAGTGGAAGCGAATCGTCGACTGCGTGGGGGCGGTGTAGTCGTTGCCGCCTTCACTGTCGGATTCGAACCAGTCGGGGTCGCCGAGCTCGAGCGCCAAAAACGGCATGTTGGCAACGTGGCAAGCCATGTCGCCGAGCGCGCCGGTGCCGAAGTCCCAGAAACCGCGCCAGTGGAACGGGGCATAGCCCTTGAACGGCATGTTCTTGCGGCCCTTGGCGTAGCTGCGCCAGGCGGCCGGGCCGAGCCAAAGATCCCAGCGAAACGATGGCGGGATCGGGTCGATGTGCGTTGGCTTCTCGATGCCCTGTGGCCAGATCGGGCGGTTGGTCCAAACGTGCACCTCGTTCACCTTGCCGATGACCCCAGCCCGAACGCACTCGACGGCGCTGCGCACGCCGTCGTAGCAGGTTCCTTGGTTGCCCATCGACGTGATCACGCCAGACTTGCGCGCGGCGTCGCGGAGCAGCCGCGCTTCCTGAACGGTGTGGGTCAGCGGCTTTTGCACAAACACGTGCAGGCCCTGCGCCATGGCCTGCAAAGCGGGGCCCGCGTGGCTGTGGTCGGGCGTGCTGACGGTTACCGCGTCGAGCTGCTCGCGCTCGAGCAGGTCGCGCCAATCGTGGTAGAAGTTGGCCTTGGGGTGCTGCCCGCGTGCGTTTGCGGCCTTGCCGTCATCGACGTCGCAAAGGGCCACGATGTCGTGCTGCTTGGCGCACGCCTGCATGTCGCTCAGGCCCTTGCCGCCGCAGCCGATGACGCCGATGCGAAGTCGTTCGTTGGCGGAGCGGCGTCTGGGCGCGGCGCTCTGCTCTTCCCTACTCTGTTCTTCCCTACTCTGCGCAGCGAGGCCGGCGCCAAGGGCGCTTGCTGCACCGCTGAACGCGGCGCCGGTCACGAGGAAATGACGACGGGACGGATGGCTCGGCATCCCGATACGATAGCCGCGCTCGAGACGCGGCGGCGTCATGAGTTTGTGCCAGCTTGGTCGCCGTCACGGCGCGGGCCCGCTCGGCCCCGCGCCGTGACGGCCCGCCCCGCTGCTACTTGCCGGCCTGCATGTGGGGCTCGAGCCCGTGCGCGATTTCCTTCCATCGATCGAGGTAGAGGAAGTCTGGCGACTGCTCAAAGTCGTGGCACTGCGTGCACATCTTGGAAGCCAGCTCGCCGCCGATGATGCCCATCGGGTTGGCGGCCGGATTGCTGCGGTGCTCGGAGCCGGGGCCGTGGCAGCGTTCGCAGCCGACGCTGGCGAGCAGCGGCGTTTCTTCGAACGAGCGGAAGCCCGACTTTTGCTCGTAGCCGACCACGTGGCAGCCGACGCAGTCCGGATACTTGGTGACCGGCCAGCCGTAGCGCTTGGGGTCGTTTTCGGCGTCGACGAGCGTTTGCCAGGCGTGTGCGTGCTTTGAGCTTTCCCAAGCCTTCATCGCCGTCGGGTGGCAGCCCGCGCAGCTCGCGGTGCCGATGTACTCGGCGCCGTTGGGAGTCGGCTTCTTGTCGGCCAGGTTGGCCAGGATGCCGTATTCGGCGACGTCGCGGCGATGCTGCAGGATCGCATCTTTGACGTCGGGGTCGCCGCCGCCGCCGGGCACCGTGCGGCTGCCGGTCAGCGGCACGCGCTCGCACGCCACGCGGGACGCGTTCTCCGAGCGCCAGAGGCGGGCGTCGAGCAGCACGCGGCCGCGGATGCCGGCAAAGACAAGCGGCACCTCGGCGACCAGGGTGGCCGAGCCGTCGGGCTCGAGAAAGCCGGGGTCGACGCCAATGGCGAGATCCGGCTTCGGATCGAGCGTCGGAATCGCCGCGCGGATGGCGGCGTCGTTGCCGTGCAGCAGCACGATGCGCCGCGTCTCGGGCGACGTTTCGGCAAACGCTTGGCTCCATGCGGCCGCCGGCTCGGTGAACGTCACGCGCGCTCCTTCGGCTGCGAGCGCCGCGGGCTTCGAAAGCAGCAGCGAGCCGATGCGCACGCTGTGTTCGCGAATCTGCTTATCGAGGAAGGACTTGCCCGGCCAGCTCGGATCCTCGCTGCCAAGGTTGGTGGCGACGACCGGCGCGCCGGTCAGGAACGCGGTCCATTCGTCGAACGCCATCGCGAGGTCGTTGGGGCCGACACCGACGGCGTCATAGGGACTATCGGACTGGAACAGGATCGAAGCGGCCGTCAACAGCTTGAAGGTGTCGAGCTCGCTGTGGCCTTCGACGAGGTCGCCGCCTTCGATCAAAAGGTCGTAGTTGCGCTGTTCGCCAATGTGCTGCACGCGCCGCGCGAGACCGCCGAGCTGGCCGCTGGCGCAACCACAGGGCTCGAGGCGGCCGAGCATGGTGCCGGAGATGAGCAGGCGGATCGCGTCTGGTGGCGGCGGGGCGGCCGGCGCTTTCGCAGGAGTCTCGCTGGCCGGATCCGAGGCTTCGGCGCGGTCGGGGGCAGCGCCGTTGGGCGTGGTGCTGCGATCGCCTGTTTGGCCTGCGCCGGGCGCCGTGCGATCGCCCCCGCACTGCGCCAGGGTTGCAACAAGCGTGAGCAGGCCGAGAGCCAGCAGCAGGCCGAACGCGGGGGAGGGGCGGGTCATGGTCATAGTTTGCGAGACGGCAGGACGACGAGGTCGATGGGCAGCTCGTTCTCGGCGTTGCGGAGATCCGCGTCGCCGTGCTTGGCCAAAACGATACGCCCGCGGAACGTGCCGTCGAGCCCGCCGATGTAGCGAACCTTCAGCCGCTGCTGTCGCTCATTGCCGGCGACCGGCTCGAACTCGCAGGCAAAATGTTGGGTGGCGTCGCGGCCGTCGCGGTCGCGGATTTCGCGCACTTCGAACTCGGGCGGACGACGGTGGTCGTAGTCCTCGACGATCACGAATTGGCGGTTGCTTGCGTCGGGCTGCTGCGCCTCCTGCAGCCGCGTCGTAAAGCTGATCTTCGCCATCGGCAGGGCTTCGATCGACGGCACAACCTTCCAGCGCGCTTCGAGCGCGATGGTGTAGGGGCTGCCGTCCGGTCCGTCGATGTCGGTGGCCACCGCCACGGCGGCGCGGTGGTGTCCGAGCCGACCGGGCCGCACGCGCGCGCGGAGCACGGTGTGCTCTTCGGCTTGCTCGAGGGTGACGAGCAGGTCCGGGTCCGTGCTCGTCGCCTGAAGAATGCGCGCGTTGGCGTGCTTGTCGTCGCCGCGCAGAGTGGTGATCAGCTGGCCGTCGCGACAGACCGGGACCCGGCCAAACTCGAGGGCAGCGAACGGCTGCAGCACGACCGGCGCATCGATGCCGAAGCGCACGACAAACGGCCAGCGCTTGCGGCCGGTGCCGTCGGGATCGTCGACGGGCTGCAGCAGCACGTAGCCGCGGCTCGCGGTTTTCTTCAGGTCGACGGCCTCCTTGCGGCGCGAATCGATCTCGATCTGCAGGTAGGCGCGCTCGTCTGCGGCTGGCAGGTTGCGCGCGTAGCCAGTGCCGTCTGGGTAGCGCTCGCTGCCGTCGGCCTTGCGCAGGACGAGGTTGGCTCTGCCGCAGGAACACTCCAAGTGCACGCGCAGCGGCACGTAGTCGGTGCCGACGCGGTCGTCACCGCGGAGCAAGTTGAGCGGCAGTTCGGTTTCAAAGGACTTGGCCTCGCCATGGACGAGCATGCCGAAGTCGTGTTCGATCGCGAGGGGCGCCGCCGGTGGCTGCGTTCCCGCCGAGGCCGTTCCGGCGCCGCTGTCGGCGCCGCTGTCGGCGCCGCTGTCGGCCCCGCCTTGTTGGCCGCCCCCGCATGCGCCGAGCAGCAGCAAAAACGTCGCCGCAGGGATCCGCAAAAGGGTCGGCACAATCGCCGCACGTGTGGATGGGGGGCGCTTGGGGCCGCTCACATAGCTTCGCATGGATGGGGCATAGTACGGCACGCACCCCGCGCAACGGTCCCAAGGGTAGAGAAACTCCGCAGTTTGAAGCGCTGCCATCGGCCGGCGGCCCGCGGCGGCGCTCTCGGCGAAGATGCCGACCGTACATACTCGCGGCCGCGCCCCGAGGTTGGCGCGGCCGCAAGCGGTTGCCACAGAATATATCCGAAGGCAGGAGAGCACGCGGGGGGCCAAGTGACACAGCTCGAAGCAAGCGCCGTTGCTGTGGCCGCTTCCCGGTCGAGGGTGTGCTGTCGACGCGCGGGCAGCGGCATCGCGTTGGTGCCAACGCCATGGCGCGTGTGCCATGGTTTGTCGGGCAGACCCCCGTTTACATGCTGTGGCGCTTTAGCTTGCGGTGCAGGGTGGTGTAGTCGATCTGGAGCGCTCGAGCCGCGGCCGCCTTGTTGCCGTCGCAGGCGGTCAGCGTGTCGCGCAGGATCTGCTCCTCGAGCGCGTGGCTCGCCTGCTGCAGGCGTTCGGCCAGCGGCATGCTGCTGTCGCCGATCGATGGCGCGCAAGCGGGCGCTGTGGGGGGCGGCTCGTGTGCCGGGGTCAGACCCAGATCGGCAGCATCGAGCGTGTCGGTGGTCGCCAGCAGGACCATGCGGCGGACGGCGTTGCGCAGCTCGCGCAGGTTGCCGGTCCACGGGTGCGCCTGCAGGGCTGCTTGGCCCGCTTCGGTAAAACCCGCGACGCGCCGGCCGAGTTCGACGTTGGCTTCGGCCAGGAAGATCCGCGCAAAGTAGGCGATGTCGTCGGGGCGTTCGCGCAGTGCCGGCAGCTCGACGACGAACTCCGCGATGCGGTGGTAGAGGTCGACGCGGAAGGTGCCGGCTTCGACGTCGGCCTCTAGATCGGCATTGGTTGCGGTCAAGAGGCGCGCCTGGAACGGCACGGGGTCGCTGCCGCCAACGGGCACCACCGTGCGTTCTTGCAGTGCGCGCAGCAGCTTGGCCTGCAGGGGCAGCGGCAGGTTGCCGAGCTCGTCGAGAAACAGCGTGCCGCGATCCGCTGTGGCAAAGAGTCCGGTGCGGCGTTTGTCGGCGCCGGTAAACGCGCCCTTCTCGTGCCCGAACAGCTGACTTTCGAGCAGGTGCTCGGGCAGGGCGCCACAGTCGACGGCGACAAACGGGCCGTCGCGCAGCGGCGACATCGCGTGGATGGCGCGTGCCGTGACTTCTTTGCCAGTGCCGGATTCGCCGGCGATCAGGATCGACAGGCTGTCCTGTGGTGCGACCAATTCGAGCGTGCGGTGAAGCTTGTTGGCAAGGCTGCTGACGCCGAAGTCGACGGCTTCGTGGCGGCCGCTTGCTGCGCGCAGCTGGTGCAGTTCACGGCGCAGCGCGTGCTGTTCGGCGGCGCGCCGAACCGACAGCAGCAGCCGCTCTTGATCGAACGGTTTGGACTGGTAGTCGAATGCGCCTTCTTTGATGGCGTCGACCGCCGTTGCCAGGTCTTCGACCGCGCTGAGCAGCACCACCGGCAAATCCGGGGCGGTCTTCTGCATCTCGCGCAGCAGCGTCAAGCCGCACGCGTTGGGCATGCGCATGTCGGTCAGCACGACGTCCGGAAGGCGGTCGTGCTGCAAGCTTGCGCGCAGGGATGCCAGGGCTTCCGCGCCATCGCTGGCCTCTTCGACGGCAAAGCCCTCGTCCTCAAACAGTCCGCGCAGCATCCAGCGCAGGTCGGTTTCGTCGTCGACGATCATGAGCCGGCGGGACATGCGGCCTCCTGAGGTTGTGGTTGGCTGTGGCCGCCGGAAGGGGCGGGGGCGTCGGTTGACTGGCGCCCGGCCTGCCCGGCGCGCGGCAGCCAGAGCAGTGCTCGTGCGCCGCCGCCGCTGCGCGGGTAGAGGCGCAGCTCGCCGCCGAGCTCGTTGGCGATGCGGCGGCAGCTGGGCAGGCCGAGTCCGGTGCCGCTGCGTTTGGTCGTGAAGAACGGTTGGAATAGTTTCTGGCGCACTTCGTCGGACAGACCGATGCCGCGGTCTTCGATGTAGATCGCAAGCCATTCGCCAAAAGAGCGTGCTCCGAGGCGGATCGTGCGGTCTTGCGCGGACGCATGTAGGGCGTTGAGCGTCAGGTTCATGAGCGCCTGCGCGAGCAGCGTGTGGTCGGCGTCCACCTCCGTGCAGCGGGACTCCAGCACCTGCAGCGTGACGCGCCGCCGTCGCGCTTCGACCTGCAGCAGCTCGGCGGTCTCATGCAGAACCGCATCGATGGCGAGCCGCTGCAGTTGGCCGGCCTTGGGCCGCGCGAGGTCGATCAAGCTCTCGATGGTGCGGTCGGCGCGCTCGATGTTGCGTCGGATGACGTCGGTGTGCTCGGCGATTTCGCGGGCGTCGCGCGGCCGGCGGCACAGCGACTCTGCGGTGCCTTTGACGATCGTCAACGGATTGCGAAGGTCGTGTGCGATGCTGGCCGCCAGTTCGCCGAGCATGCCGAGACGATCCGCTTCGACCAGCCGCTGTTCGAGTTCGCTGCGTTCGGACGCGGCCTTCTTGAGCTGGCCCTTTTGATCTTCGGCGTGGGCAGCGAGGAGCTCGTGACTGCGCACGATTTCCGGGATCCACAGCATGAGGCCATAGGCCAGCAGCGTCGTGCCGAGCACGAACCACGCGCCACGTTCGCACGTCTGTCGCAGGTAGGCGGCGGCCGAGTAGTCGCGTTCGAGACCGCTAAAGTGGATGGCGGCTGCGAGCGTGAAGCCTAGCCACAGCACGAAGAAGCCGCCGGTGACGAGCCGCATCGGCTGGGACTGCAGCGCGGTGCTGGCGCGCGCCGTCCGCCAGAAGAACCAGGTCAAGAGCGCGAAGAACGCGGGGTGCACGAGCACCGAAACTTCCGGCCGCGGGCTCGGCCACGCGATCAGCACGGTGAACAGCGTCAGCAGGGCGCAGCTTGTTCGGGGCCGCGGGAGCCCGTGCGGCATGCGGATCGAAGGAGAGCCCATGCCGTTGCTATCGGCATTTGCCCAGCCGCACTTGGGTTCGCCAGCCAGCCGGATCTGCCAGCCGGATCTGCCAGCCGGGTCTACCAGCCGGATCTACCAGCCAGCCGGAACCCTACTCTTCGTCTGGGTAGGCCGCGACGGCCGCCGAGCCCCTGCCGCCAAGCAACTTGTTGCCGCCAAGCAGCCGCGCCAGCTGCCGGACGATCGGGCGCATGCGCGGACCCGGGCACGCGGTGGCCTTGAAGTCGCTGTGGCAGAACAGGGCGTCGCCTGCCAGCCGGTAGCGGTCCATCAGGCCCTCGACTAGATCCTGCATCGCGTCGATCTGGCCGGGGGTCGGCTTTTGGCCGCCGCCATCGCGCACGAAGTTGCCGAGCAGGCAGATGCCCACGTTGCCGACGTTGTTGCTGCCGCTGGCATGGGCTCCCTGCCACTGCAGCTTGCGCCCCTCCCAGATGCGGCCGCTCGGGTCGATCAAAAAGTGGTAGCCGATGTCGCCGTAGCCACGGCCTCGCATGTGCTCGTGCTGGATGCGCGCGATCTGGGTTGCGGCAGCGTTGGCGTTGGTGCCGCGAAAGTAGACGGCCGAGTGGTGAATGGTCACCCGCGTCGGCTGCTGCATTTTGCTGAGGTTGCTCGGGTCGGCGGCGAGCTGGCTCCAGGATGTGCGCGGCTGGACGGCGAGCGAACCCCAGGCACTGGTCGTGCGCCGCGTGGTGCTGCTCGGCTGAGCGAGGAGACGCTGCAGCGTTGGGTCGAGCGCGAGCTCGCGGGCGCGCTCGCGATCGTAGGCGGCGTGCTCTGGACGGCCGGTGCGATGCAAGACTTCGGCGCGCAGATAGCGGGCAAACGACTCGTCGTGCGCCGAAGGTCGCGTCGGTGCATAGAGAACCTGTGCCGTGCTATCGAGTGCCGCCTGCATGCGGCCAAGGCGCATCAGCAGCCAGGCGCGACGGATCGCGGCGGGCGTCGAGTCCATCCGGTCCAGGTAGAGCAGCTCATCTTCGGGAGACAGTGTGCCGTCCGTGATGTTGCTGCCTTCGGCAAACGTCGTGTGCACCGCAACCGGCGAGGGCGGGGCGTAGGCTGCAGGTGCCGAGCGCCAGCTGCCGTCGCCGCGGAGATCGGCGCAGCCCGATAGCGGCAGCAACAGCATGGCGAGAAGCAGCGAGATGCAGGCCGCGGGATGCGCCTGACCGCGCCCCCGGAGTAGCTTTGTTTCGAACACAGATGGTCCTCCTGCGTGAACTGGCAGCGGGAGATTCCGTGCCCGGCACACGCCGCACGCAGAGCGTATCGCTGCCGTGACTCCGGTGCCAGCGCAGGTTGCACGTCGACGCGGCTCGAGCGTTCCCGATATGTCCGGCGTCACCGTGCTCGATGCTTCGTCATGACGGTGGGGCAGGTCGTGCCCGCTGGCTCGATTCGAGGCGCGTGCATTCAGAAACCTCGCGGGCTCTGCCGATAGCCCTCGCGACTTGCTTCATAAGCCCATGTTTGCACAGGCCACCATCCAGCTAACGGGTCCCATGGACCATCTCCGCCTCGTCTGGCAGACGGGAGAGACTCTGCTCGACTCCGTTGCATTTGACGAAGACCCCGAAGGCACGCGCTACAACGTGCTGCTGGCTCTTCAAGAGATGGTCACCAACGTGCTGCGCCACGGGTACCAGCTCGATGAAAGCAAGCCGCTTGAGGTTTCCTTCCAACTCGACGATGAGCGGCTTCAGGTGGAGCTGCGCGACCAAGGCCCGGAGTTTGATCCGACGGCTGCGGACGACGACGAGGCCGACTACAGCATGGACATGCCGACCGAAGCGGGGGGCTACGGCATCCGCATCGCGCGCATGGTCATGGACGACGTGACCTGGCGCCGCGACGGCGAGTGGAACTGTCTGCGTCTGGTCAAGGCCGTTCGGGTCATCGCCAACATCTAGTCGCACGTGCTCATCCACCCGGATTCCGCCGCGCTGCTGCAGGCCATCCCTCGCTTGTTCGAGGGGGTCGCCGTGCAGCTCGTTGACGACGCTGGCGCCACCACCGAGACGTTTGGTTCGTCGTCGGCGGTTGTCGACGAGGTGCGCGTCCGGGTGCCCGGCGGCGCTCTCGTGGCGGCGGTTCCAGCGATCGACACCGCGGTCGAGCTGATCCGCTCGCTGCTATCTGCGGTCGCGGACCGCGAGCAGCTCGAGGGCGACATGGAGAGCATGAATATGAGTGCTCTCCGCCTGCTCGAGCGGGTCTCCATGATGGGCGAAACGCTGCCGCGGCTCTCCACCGGCGGCGACGAGACCGAAATCGCTGCTCTCGGCGTGCAGGCGTGCCACCGAGCCGCGGGCGTGCGGCACGTCTTCTATTTGGCCGGCTCGCCGGACAAGGACTTTGCCGAAGTGCTCGTCTATGAGTCCGGGGGGGCGAGCTGCGGCGATCTGGATCCGACCCAGCCCATGACGGGCCTGCTTGCCGAGATCTTCTCGGCCGAGAACGTCGTGCTGCGCTCGGCGCCCGAGGGCGGCCGGCTCGGGGACCCGGGGTCGATCGAGCACCTCGCCGAACACCAGGTGCTGGGAGCACCCGTTACCTACGGTTCCGGCGACAAGCGCGTCACGCTCGGGGCGCTGGTTCTCATCGATAGTGAGGGCCACTTCGCCAGGGAAGAAGATGGCGATTCCGAGCAGGCCGAACTCGGCAACGAGGAGGGCGAAATCGCCGAGTCGTTCGCCGCCATGCTCGGTGCGGTTCTGGGCGCGCGCAAGGTCGCCGAACTGGGCAAAGAGCTGAGCATGGCGCAGACCATCCAGCAGCAGATCCTGCCTGAGCGGCCGGTCGTGTTGGAGGGCTTTGACGTCGCCGCAACCTACTTTGCGTGCGGCGCCGTCGGCGGTGACTACTTTGACTACGTGCCGCTCGCAGACGGGCGCACCATGGCGGTTGTGGCCGACGTATCGGGCCACAACCTCGCATCAGGAATGATCATGGTCGGGGCGCGCGCGATGCTGCGCACGCTGGCTTCGGTCCACGACGATCTCGCCCAGGTGTTCTCGCAGGTTGCGGCGCGCATGCACCAAGACCTGACGCGCACCGAGCGGTTCTTGACGGCGGCGGCGGTCGCGCTGCAGCCGAATGGACGCACGGTCGACTACGTCAGTGCGGGCCACAACGATCTGATGGTCTACCGACGCAAAAAAGACCGAGTGGATCGCATTGAGAGCGAGGACGTCATCCTCGGTTTTCTGCCGAACCCGGACTACGCGGTGCGCCAGCTTGAGCTTGAGCCGGGCGACTGCATCCTGATCTACACCGACGGCATTCCCGAAGCGGTCAATCCCGCCGGCGAGATGTTTGACGAATCGCGATTGGCTGCGCTGTTCTCGCAGCTGGCTGCCAACCAGCCCGCTCAGCGGATCCTGGATGGCATCATGAGCGAACTGGATCAGTACCGCGGCGGTCAGGTCAGCACCGATGACATCACTGCGGTCGTCGTGCGCTGCACCGACGAAGGAGCCACACCACGATGAGTCAGCACAAGGTACTGGTCGTCGACGACGAACCCTTCATTTGCCGTTCGTTGACCTTCGTGCTCAAGAAGGGCAACTTCGAGGTCTTTGAGGCACGCAACGGCGAAGAAGCCCTCACGGCAATTCGTGAGCACCGGCCCGACCTGGTCTTTCTCGACGTCATGATGCCGAAAATCAATGGCTTTGAAGTAACCGAGCAAGTCCGTGCTGACAGCACGCTCGACGACATCAAGATCATCCTGCTGACCGCCAAGGGCCAGGAGTGCGATCGAGATCTCGGCAAGACCGCCGGCGCGAACGACTACATGACCAAGCCGTTCAGCCCGACCAAGATCCTCGACCGGGCGCGCCAGATCTTGGGCGAGTAGCGCTGCCGGTCGAGGCGTGCAAAGCGCGTTTTGGCGGTGCCCAACGCCTCTTGTCGCGGCCTGCGGCGCCCAGCTGTCATGGGGCTGTCACAGCGCTCGATCGCAGCCGCTGGATCTGTGGTTGACGCTTCGCACGAGACCCGATCGCGGTCTAGGTTGTCTCCATCGACGCGACACGGTTCGCGCCGCACAACCTTCCAACCTGCTTACTTACGGATTCCGATGCTCTACACCATTCTCTCCATCGTTGGCGGCCTGATCGCCGCTTCTTCCTTCATCGTTGCCAAAAAGCCAAACGCCAAGGAACTGCTCGACCGCGTCGCGCCCTACCAGGGCTTTATCGGCATCGGCATGCTGGTGACCGGCATCCTGTGGCTGCTGCAGCTGCTGCCGCACGTCGGCTCGATCATGTCGGCGGCGCCACTGCGCGGCGGCATCACGATCGGTGCGCTGGCGTGCACCATCCTGGTCGGCTTCGTGCTCGGCTACGGCCTGCTGTCGAAGTGGGTGCTGTCGAAGAACGAAGCCGCCAAGGAAAAGGGCCAGCAGCTGCTGGTGAAGCTGACCCGCGTGCAGGTGCCGCTCGGCCTGATCACCGTCGGCCTCGGCGTCGCGTCGCTGGTCCTCTAGCGCCCAGGGCGCTGCTGCTGGAGCAGGCGTTCGAACGCCTGTCTCGCCGCGGCCTGCACTGCGGGCGACGCGTCGTCGCACAGCGCGCTGATGCGCGGCAGCTCTTCGCTCGCCTTCAGCGCCGCGAGAGCCTGCAGAGCACGCACCCGCTTGCCAATGGCCTTGGCATCTTGGCTGTTGCCGTCTAGCTGCTGAACGAGCTCGGCAACGGCTCGCGCGCGGCGCTCGCTCGCGCCGGTGCCGCGCAGCCAGCGTTGTTCGGATTCGCGCCAAGCCACCAACCGATCGAACGCCTGCTTGAGCAGTTCGCGGTGCTTGGGGTCGGTCCATTCACGCGACGCCTGCAGCAAGAACTGGGCGGCTTCATCGCTGCGGTAGCTCGCCACCAGCTCGACGGCGCGCGTGCGCAGCTCACTGGTGCGAAACAGCTCCGAGCGGAGCAAGGCGCCGGCCACCGGCAGGTGCACGGCGGCGCGGTTCTTCTCGAGGGTCTCGATCAAGAACAGCTGCAGCGTGGAGCCCGGCAGGTTGGCGGCCAGCATCGCGTCGTGCAGCTGACGGTCGTTGCGCGCCGCGAGCTGCTGAAGCAGGAATCGGTGCAGCCAGCATTCGCGCGCTTTCGCCCAGCCGCTTGGCGGCAGCCGCTGCAGCAAGGGCTCGAGCAGCTGCGGATCGTCGATCGCGATCGAGCACGATGCGAGCACGGCATCGGCCTCGACCGAGCGCATCGCGAGCAGAGCGCGCAGCAAGCCGTCCGTTGGCACGCCCAGGGCTTCGACCTGGGCGCCGTGGAGCACGCTGCTGCCGGCACAGACCATGGCGCGTGCCAGCAGCGGCGCGTCGGTTGGCTTGAGCCGTGGCCCTTCGGCGCTCGCCAGCTGGCGAATCAGCCATTCGGCCGACTCGGCTGGCAGCGTGGGCGTGTTGGCCGCGATGTCGAGCCAGCGTGCGGGGGCCAGCGGCACGCTGTCCGTGTCGAACGTCGTCGAGCTCGGTTTGCCCGCGATGCACAGCTTGCGCAACAGCTGGATCCGCATAGCTTCCGGCAGAGTCGGCAAGAACGCATGCGCCGCGGGCTCGCGGCGCGGCTCTGGCGGCGCCACGGCAAAGATGTGCAGGGCCTCCGCGGAGCCGCGGTCGAGCAACTGCTGGCTCAGCTGCTGGGTCACGGGGCCCACCGGCTGCGACGTTTCGTAGGCCTCGTTCCAGCACGCAGCAAGCTCTGCGGCCAGCGCAGAGTATGCCGTGTCGACGTCACGGGCCGTTGCCTGCGAGGCGCTGGCCGTCGCAAGCAAGCATGCGAAGGCGGCGCGCAGGCCCTCCTCTCGGTCGACCCTGCGCGCGCTTTGCAGCAGAGTCCGTGCTTCTGGGCGTGGCGATGCATGGCGTGCGATCGCGCCGAACATGGCGTTGCGATCGCCTTCGTCGAGCCATGCGGCGTGGGCTGCTAGCGCTGCGATCCACCTGGGCTGGTCCTCTTGGCTACGTCCGCGCAGCTTGGCAATGCAGGCCTCGAGCTGGCGGCGCCCGAGCACGGCGCAACCCAGTTGCTGTGCGAGCTCGGCGGCTTCGTGCAGCGCATCGCCCGCGAGCGTATCGGGGTTCGAACAGACGAAACGCTGCAGGGCGTCTGCATACGCCTCGTCGGCCTTGGCCGTGCGATCGCGGGGCAAGCCGAAGGCCGGCACGAGGGCCGCACGTAGCTCTTTGCTCGGCTCGGCAATTGCCCACAGTGGCCGCAGGTCGTTGCTGCGGAGCAGCACTTCCGTCGCCGCAAGAGTGGCGCCGGCTGCTTCGCCGCTTGCCAAGAGTTGTTTGGCAGCGCCCACGACGACGTCCGGCACCGGCGACGATGGCTTGTTGCCGCGTGCGATCCAGCCGGGCAGCAGAACCGCGATTGCGGCGGGCGCATGGTTGCGCTCGACGAATTCGCGGATCCACGGGTCGACGTCGCGGACGCGCTCCGCGTCGACCGCCAAGATACTCTGCGGCAGGTTCGCCCAATTCGGCTGGCGCAGCTCCAGGATCTCCGTGCCTTCGGCCGACGCCCAGACGCTGGCGTTGGCGAAGGGGTTTTCGATGGCGAATGCAGAGAGCACGCGCGCTCGGCCGATCGCGCCGCGTTCGGCGACGAGACGCTGCGCGATATCCAGCGCATCGCTTGGCGAACGGCGTGCCAGCAGTACGAGTGGGTCGGGGGCGCTCGAGCGGTTCTCCAGCATGCGCGGCTGCCAAGCCAGCGCCAGCAGCGCCGGCACGGCGTCGTTCCCGAGGCGGTTGACGAACGCGATGTCGTTGTTTTGGAGTGCCGCAGCAACGGTTAGCTCGAGCAGCTCCCGCGGCGTGTCGCCGCCGCCATCGGCGGTGCTGGAGGCGCTGGCAGGCGTGATCCGCGTGGCGATACTTCGCCGCAGTTCGCCGGGCGCGATGGCGCGTGCCGCGGCTTGTGCCATCGCAAGTCGGATGCTGCGCCGGTCGACCTCCGCCCGCGTGGCTTGGTCCCGCTCTTGTGGGCCACCGGCACCGAGTTTGCCATCCTGTCGCTCCCTGTCGACGAGGGCTGCGAGGGCGAGGTCACCCAGCTGCGCCAACCGCTGCAGTCGTGCGGTTGCGGCGCCGGTGCGCTCGAGTTCGTCGAGCTCGGTGCGCCAAAGACGCGCCAGGAGATCGATGCGCAGGCGGTCGCTGGGGGATTCGCGCAAGAGCTGTTCGCCTTCGGCTAGCAGCGTCTGGAGCGCCGTGCGGGCGGCCGGGCCATCGTCGCCGGTGCGGGCCTCCGCGCGCCAGTTGGCGAGCCCTTGTGCGCAGAGCACGACCCGCGCGTCGCCGGCTTGCTCCGCTGCGTCGGGCATGTGCCCGCCGGTCGGAGCTTGGCTGACGAGCATCGCGGACAGCAAGAGTGCGATCGGGGGGACGCGCCAGCTGGGGCCGAATGCAGGCTGTCGTCGGGTTCGGGGGCTGTGGCGGCTCATGCATCCTCTCCCGCGCTCGGCGGATGGGCCCGAAAGCGATAGCCGACGCCGTGCACCGTCTTGAGGTGCTGCGGCTGGTCGGCGCGTGCTTCGATCTTTTTGCGCAGCATCATGACGTGCTGGTCGACAGTGCGCGCGGTGGGTGGTTTGCCGGTGCTCGGCATCGGGCCCCAGACGCTCGCCACCAGCTCTTGACGCGGGAGGGTGTCGCCGTCGTGTTCGAGGAAGTGCCGCAGCAGGTCCATTTCACGCCGCGACAGGCCGTGGCGTTCGCCGGCGCGAACCAGGCTGTAGGAGCCGAAGTCGACCGTGACGTCGCCAAAGCTGACGGTGCGCACGCGGTCGATCTCGTTGACTCCTGGAGTGGAGCCGCCGCGTCGTGCCAGCGCCGCGCGCAGGCGTGCCAGCAGCTCGTCCGTCGAATACGGCTTGACGATGTAGTCGTCGGCGCCGTACTCGAATCCCTGGATGCGGTCCATCTCGGCGCCGCGCGCCGACAGGATCAGCACGGTCGCGGTCAAGCGATCCTCGCGCAGCGTGCGCAGCACCTCAAAGCCGTTGGGCTTGGGGATGTTGAGATCGAGCAGCACGGCGTCGGGATCTTGGGTGAGGGCAACGTCGATCGCAGCCTTGCCGTTGGCGGCCTCGAGCACCTCGTAGCCTTCGGCTTCGAGCGTGTCGACGAGGGCCATGCGGATCGGCTGTTCGTCTTCGACCACCAGGATGCGATTCATGCGGCGGGATCCTTGTGCGGAGCGGGTGGGGTGAGCGGAAGCGAGGCGGCGAAGCGCGCGCCTGTCGTCGAGGGCAGCAGCTGGGCGTCGCCGCCGTGGGCGCGCGCGATGGCGCGCACGATGGAGAGCCCAAGGCCCGTGCCGGTTGGGCCGCGTTCTTCGGCGTCGGCCCGCTCGAACGGCTCGAAGATCGAGCTTGCGAAGCGGCTTGGCACGCCGGGCCCGTCATCTTGCACCGTGATCGTCAGCACGCCGTTGGCGCATGCGGCGACGACGCGTACGTCGGCAGGCTGGTCGTCGACGCGGCCGTAGCGGAGCGCATTTTCGAACAGGTTCCAGGTGATGCGAAGCACGCCGTCCGGATCGATGGTCAGCTCTTCGGGCATGCGCTCGAGAACGAACGCGACGGTGGCGCCGTCGCGCTCGGCACGTTGCCGCAGGTCCTGTTCCATGGTGGCAAAGAACGCAGCGCTCGAAACCGCCTGCCGGTCGACGCGGGCGGCTTCGCCGCGGTCGATGCGGGCGCTTTCCAAGATGTCTTCGACGAAGCGGCGCAGGCGCTGGGCTTCGTGGCGGATGGTCGTGAAGTAGCGCTTGCGGCTCGCCTCGCGCGCGACGCGGCCACGCTCGAGCGTTTCGGCCATCAACAGAATCGACTGGATCGGCGTGCGCAGGTCGTGCGTGACGCTGGCGACAAACGTGCTGCGCATGCGCTCGAGTCGACGCGTTCGCTGCAGGGCGCGGGTTGCGAGCATGGTCGCACACAGGATGGCCACCGCCAGGGTGATCAGGCCGGCGCGCACGGCGGACAGGCGGTTGGCTTCGGCTTGTCCCGTGCGGAAGGCATCCTTGCGATGCACGGTGAAGCCGAGGCGCTCTCCGTCCAGCGCTTCGAGCGCCCGGACGACGTCGCCGACTTGGCCGGCTGGCAAGGCGTCCGCGGCCGCAAGGCCGCCGCGGTGGAACTGCACGGTGTACGGCTGATCGGATCCGGCGGCGAGGTCCTGCGACAAGCGCTGCACGATCGCGGCTTCGGTCGTATGGAGAACGCGCGTGTGGGCGCCCTGGCGTCGCAACGCAAACGTGGCGCCGAAGCGCTCCGCAAACCGCCACTGGGCGTCAGCGCCATTGAGCTGGTTGCCAAAGAAGCGGCGCACCGCTTCTGCTCGGCGTTCGCTGCGGTGGAGGCGACGCGCCCAGTCGATTCCGGGAGCGATGCCGTGCAGCCGTTGTTCGAGCACCGTCCACCACGGGTCCCACGTGATCACGGCTTCGCCGCGCACGATTTGCAGCCGGTCGTTCGGAGGCGGCAACGCGCGGCGGCTGGACTCGAGTTCGGTGCGTGCCAGGACGGCATCGATCGGCGCGATCATCGCCGCCAGCAGGCGCACGGAGGTGCTGTCGATGGTCGCGCTTGGATCGCCGTTGGTGATGAGGTCGAGTCGCAGAGCTACGACGTCGGCCGGGGCTTGCGCCGCAGCCGCCCAGCGACAGCGGTCGAGCAGGATCTGTGCGAGCAGCACAGGATCGCGACCGCGCGCGCGGTCGGCGGCGATGCTCGCCAGCTCGACGGCGCGATCCAAGGAGCCCTGGCTGCGGGCCGCGCGGGCTGCGCGGGCGAGTGCGGCGGCGATCGGTGCGCGAACTTGCGGGCCCGATGCCGCGCGGCCGCCGGCCGTCAAGCCCATGTTGGGCGAGCGACGTTGGCTGCCGCTGCCGCTGCCGGCGCGGATGGCGCCACTGCCGGATCCGGCGGGCTCTCGCGGGTCCCGGCCGAGGCCGGCACGCTCTGTTTGGGCGAAGGCGGGCACCGCGTCGGGCACTTCGACGGCGAAGCCACGACGAGCCGGGACCGGGTCTTCGGCCGTTGCGCAGAGCCTGCTCCAGGTGGCGCGCACGGCGTCGGCGCGCGCGGCTGCTCCGAGCTCCACTTCGTCGCGCGCCGACTGCAGCGGATCGCCAAAGTCGAGCAGCGCCGTCAGCAGCAGGGCGGTTGCGGCGATGGTGCCGACGAACAGGGGCCAGCGATGGGCGCGGGTCTGGTGCGGGCTGGCGGAGGCGGGCATCGTCAAACAGTCTACGAGGCGCAGCACGGCCGAGCATGCATCAGCTGGCACTCTTGCGGATCCGTGCGCGCGGATCCGGTGTCGGCGGCGAAGCATGGCTCGGTCCCGTCGTTGCGGCCGGGCATTCCGTTCCGGAACGAAATCCTCCGCGGTGTCGTTCTCGGTCCGGTTTGCGCGCATCCGGGTTCCTCAGCCGGAATCTTCCGCCGGGTTCCGTTCCGGCACGGCGTCGGAGCTGCACGCAGCGGCCGAGTTGTATTCGGCGCGGCTTTGGCCTGAGATCCGTAGGTGTCTGATGCATCGATCCGCGGCTCGGCGTCTGCGTCGTCCACCTCTGCGACGTCTGCTTCGCTGGACCCCTTGCTGCGGCGAGGCCCGTTCTTGGCGGTGCTGCTGCAGGGCCTGCCGCTGGCCATCGGGCTGGCTTCGCATGCCGTCATCAACCTGGTCGACCTTGCCATGATCGGCCGGCTCGGCGACGAAGCGGTGCAGTCGGCACACGTCGCGACGACGTGGAACTTCTTGCCCATGCTGCTTGGCCAGTGCGTCTCAACGGCGCTGCTGGCGCAGCTGTCGCGCGATCTTGGTGCGGACGGCGGCAATGGTGTGCACCGTGATGTTGGGCTGGCGGGCGTCGGCACGGCGCGAGCGCGGGAGCGCAACCGCCGTGCCCAGTGGTGGATGCTTTGGCTGTCGCTTGCCGTGGGGGGGGCGACGTCGCTGCCCGCCGCGCTGCAGGTCGACATCACCGGCGTGCGCGGCGTCGTGCGTAGCGACGCGATCCACTACCTGGTCGTCACCAACCTCGGCTGCATCCCGATGTTTTTGCTGATGCAGTCCACTGCTGCGATGCGCGCGGTCGGCGAAGCGTGGGTGCCGCTCGCTTTGCTGCTCGGCACCAACGTCGTCAATCTCGGGCTCGACTACGTGCTCTTGTTTGGCCTCGAGTCTCCGGCTCTGTCGATCCCATCGGTCGGCGTGGTCGGGGCGGCCTATGCGTCGGTTGCGGCGCGCGTGCTCGGCTGCGTCTTTGCGTTTGCGTGGCTGGCGCGTCGGCCGCATCCGCTCTCGCTGCGCGCGCAGCCGGATGCGGCATCGGTGGTCGCGCAAGACGCCGCTGGAAATCCCGCTGCTCTGCAAGCGGTGGGGGCATCGCTGCTGCGCGATGCGTGGCCGCAAGCCGTGCAGATCGGCCTGCGTGCGGCTCTGGTGGTCGCGCTGACCGTGCTGGTGCAGCAGCGCTTTGGCGATGACGCCACGGTGTCGCTCGGCATCACGACACGATTGGACACCCTGGTGCTGTTCAGTTCGCTCGGCTTCGCCAACGCCGCGACGGCATACGCAGGCCGCGCGGCGGTCGCCAAGCGAGTGGCTGCGGCGCGCTGGGCCGGCGGGTTTGCGGCGCTGCAGGCCATGCTCTTTGGTGCGCTGCTCGTCTGGCTCTACCAAAGCAAGGGAGACGCTGTGGTCGGCTGGTTCTTGCCGCAGCCCAGCGCCGAAGTGCTGCAGCTGACGACGCTCTACTTTGGCGTTGCGGCGTGGAGCCAGGTGGTTGGTGCCGGCGGCCTGGCCGCGATGGGGGCCGTCTATGGTGGTGGCTGGATGCGTGCGCCGATGCTGGTGGACGTCGGTTGCTTTGCTGCCGCCGGGCTGCTGCTTTGGCGCGCCGTGGATGGTTCACTGCGCGATACCTATGTCGCGCTTTGTCAGGGCATGGCGCTCGTGCTGCTCGGGCAGCTTGTGCTGGTCGCAGTGGGGTCGTGGGCGCGGCGGCCGGCTGTTTGAAGCAGGATCGAAGGCAGCCCGCTTTGTGATCTGGTCGTATGCTGCGCGACGTTGGCGAAGCTCATGCTTGTCTCGCCACTCTACTGCTGCTTTTCCCAACGCCGCCGATCATGCATTCCATTCTTCCCCGTCTGTTTCTCGCCAGCTTCGTGTTCGCGTGTGCGTGCCTAGGCCAAGATCAAGGTCCGCGGTTCGTGCCGCTATTCGACGGCAAGTCACTCAAAGGGTGGGTTTCCGCGCGCACCTTGGCGGGGGAGGAAACGGTGTTTTCCGTGGATGCCAAGAAGCAAGAGATCCAAGTGTATGCCGACTGCAAGGCGGGCTCGAAGCAGCGCACGGATTGCTTGATCTCCGAGAAGGAGTTCTCCCACTACATTCTAAAACTAGAATACAAGTGGCTGGAGAAGCGCTTCGCACCGCGCACCAAGTACGACCGCGATGCTGGGCTGTTGTTTCATGTACATGGCGACCTCAAGAAGATCTGGCCGCTCTGCCTTGAGATGCAAATCGGTGAGTCGCCCGGCGACAAGAAGCCGGGGCGCGGCGCCAAGGGCCGTTTTCATTCCGGTGATCTGTTTGTGCTCGGCAAGGATCTTCGCGCGCAGACCAAGCGCAAAGATGGCCACTTCGACCCGGAGGGCGAGCCGGAAACCGGCAAGTCGTGTCCGACAAAGCTCGGTAGTGAGCGGCCCAAAGGCGAGTGGAACACGATGGAGATCCGGGTGCAGGGTGCGGCAAAGGCGACGTTCGTTTTGAACGGCAAGGTCGTGCACGAAATCAGCAAGATCACCCAGAAGAACGAAAAGGGGCAGACCGTGCCTTTGGCCAAGGGCCGCATTGGGCTGCAGGCGGAGTGGGCAGAGCTGCGCTATCGCAACGTGCGCATCAAAGAGCTGAAGCCGAATGGAACCGCGACGCTTGGGGGGTAGATCCGGCGAGGTGTCGGCCCGGCCTGCGCCGCTCGCGCCATCGGCGCGTTGCGTCTACGATGCGGAGATGATCGAAACGGTTTCTACCGTCCGTACGGCTTGCCAACTGATGGCGGCCGCAGTCATCTCGTCGGCCCTGGCGTCGACGCTCGTTCGGCCTGCTGTAGCTCAAGAGCAGGCGTCGCGGCTGGCTTCGCCGCCGGCAGAGCTGGGCAAGGTCGCTTGGCTTCGCGATGAGACCAAGGCGCAGGGGGTTGCGGCTGCCACCGGGAAGCCGCTGCTGGTGCTGTTTCAGGAAGTGCCGGGTTGAAGCACCTGCAAAGACTTCGGTGCTCAGGTTCTGAGTCACCCCCTTGTGGTCGAAGCTGCCGAGACGCTGTTCACCCCGCTCTGCATCTACAACAACACCAGCGGCGACCGCGATGCGAAGGCGCTTGCTGCCTACGGCGAGCGCACCTGGAACAATCCGGTCGTGCGCGCCGTCGAAGCCGACCGCAGCGACATCACCGAAGGGTTGACCCGACGCTGGTCGATCGCTGGCATCAGCGACCTGATGGTGCGCGCATTGAGCGCCAAAAAGCGTGATGTGCCGCTGTGGCTGACGTTGCTCGCACGGACCAGCGACGTGCCCAAGAACCGTGTCGAAACGGCGATCTTCGGCATGTCATGATTCTGGGAAGGCGAGGCCGAGTTCGGCCTCCTCGATGGCGTGCTGGCGACCGAGTCGCTGTGGACCAACGCGGCGGCAGCGGGTGGCGCCGAGGGCGTGCGCGTGCGCTTCGACACGGCGCGCATCGGCTTCGAAAAGCTGCTGGCGCGTGCGACGTCCAAGAAGTGCGACGTGTTTGTGTTGACGACTACCGAGGCGCAGCAGGCGGCTGCCAAAAAGGTGGTGGGCGCCCGTGCGAAGCGATTCGCGAGCGTGCTCGCGGCGGGTGCGCCGAGGCGCGACAAGGAGCAGCAGTACTATCTGCACAAGAGTGCCCTTCGCTACGTGCCGATGACGGCGGCCCAGGCGACGCGCGTCAATGCGGCGAAACGATCCGGCGGGGATGGCTTCCGGGCCTACCTGTCGCCGCACCAGTTGGAGTGGCTGCGCTGGATCGAGGGCGAGCCGAAAGCGCCGTGGCCGGTCGCGCAGGGGGTCCCGCTGGCGGCCGCTGTCCAGGCACTTCGACGAGTCCGCGCCAAGCGGTAGGCTCCGCTCGCGGCGGCTTGCGGGGCGCTGTTCCGCTACCGTCGCGGTCGGTTGTGCTGCCAGGCTGGCAGACTCTGCGGGTCTTCAAACTGCCAGATTGGCGCCTCTGGCATCCGGGGTATCGCCATAAGTCCTTTGCTCCCCGTCTCTAGGCGGCCTGTCGGCGTTGGGCACGGCATTTGTTTTATGCCGAGCACGCAGCCCCGGCTTTGTGGGGTCGCGACAACAGCACATCGTCGGCCTGCCGGTCGGCAGCCCGACCCACAGGAGCAAACATGTCGAAGATCGTAGGAATCGACCTCGGAACGACCAACTCGGTTGTGTCCGTCATGGAAGGCGGGGAGCCGAAGGTGATCCCCAACCTCGAAGGCGCGCGCACGACGCCTTCGGTGATCGCGTTCACGCCAAGCGGCGAGCGTCTGACCGGCGCGCCAGCCAAGCGCCAGGCCGCCACCAACCCGCAAAACACGATCTACTCGATCAAGCGCTTCATGGGGCGCCGCCACAATGAGGTTGGCGACGAAGAGAAGATGGTGCCCTACAAGGTCGTCGGGAGCGCCGATGAGCTGGTCAAGGTCGAGATCGACGGCAAGACCTACACCCCGCCCGAGCTGTCCGCGATCATCCTGCGCGGCCTCAAGGAGTCGGCGGAGGCGTATCTCGGCGAAACCGTCGAGCGCGCCGTCATCACGGTGCCCGCTTACTTCAACGACAGCCAGCGCCAGGCGACCAAGGACGCCGGCCAGATCGCTGGCCTCAAGGTCGAGCGCATCATCAACGAGCCGACCGCGGCCGCCCTCGCGTTTGGTCTCGACAAGAAGGCCCAAGGCAAGAACCTCAAGATCGCGGTCTTCGACCTCGGTGGCGGCACGTTCGATATCTCGGTGCTCGACGTCGGCGAAGGCGTCTTTGAGGTCAAGGCAACCAACGGCGATACGCGCCTCGGCGGCGACGACTTCGATGAGCGCATCATCCAGTGGCTGTGCGACAACTTCCAAAAGGCCAACGGCATCGACCTGCGCCAAGACCAAATGGCGCTGCAGCGCCTCAAGGAAGCTGCGGAAAAGGCCAAGATCGAGCTCAGCTCGGCTGCGCAAACGGCGATCAACCTGCCGTTCGTGACGATGGACCAGACCGGGCCTAAGCACCTCGCCGAGAACCTGACGCGCGCGCAGTTTGAGCAGATGTGCGAAGACCTGTTCGACCGCTGCCGCGAGCCCGTGATCGCGTGCCTGAAGGACAGCAAGATGAAGGCGTCGGATATCGACGAGATCCTGCTGGTCGGCGGTTCATCCCGCATGCCGAAGGTGCAGGAAGTCGTCAAGGAAGTGTTCGGCAAGGAGCCGAACCGCTCGGTCAACCCGGATGAGGTTGTCAGCCTCGGGGCAGCGATTCAGGGCGGCGTGCTCGGCGGCGACGTCAGCGACGTGCTGCTGCTCGACGTGTCGCCGCTGTCGCTCGGCATCGAGACCCTCGGCGGTGTCATGACCAAGCTGATCGAGCGCAACACGACGATTCCGACCAGCCGCAGCCAGGTGTTCTCGACGGCCGCCGACAACCAGCCGGGCGTCGACATCCACGTGCTGCAGGGTGAGCGCGAGTTCGCCAACGACAACCGCACGCTCGGCCGCTTCAAGCTCGACGGCATCCCCTCCGCACCGCGCGGCACGCCGCAGATCGAAGTGACCTTCGATATCGACGCCAACGGCATCCTGTCGGTCGCTGCCAAGGACAAGGGCACCGGCAAGGAGCAGAAGGTGACGATCGAAGTCGGCTCTGGTCTGAGCAAGGAAGAGGTCGACCGCATGGCGGCCGAAGCCGAAGCCAACGCCGGTGACGACAAGAAGCGTCGCGAGATGGTCGACCTCAAGAACCAGGCCGACAGCATGGTCTACCAGGCCGAGAAGCAGCTCAAGGAAAGCGGCGACAAGCTCGACGCGGACACCAAGGGCAAGCTCGAAAGCGCCATCTCGGACCTCAAGGGCGCCATGGAAGGCGACGACGTCGAAAAGCTGAAGGCGCAGATCGCGACCTTCGAGCAGGTCTTCCAGGCCGCAGGCGCGGCGATGGCCGGAGCTGCCGGAGGCCCCGAGGCTGCAGGTGCCGCAGGCGCTGCGCCTGAGGGTGAGGAAGCAGGTGCCGGAGCTACGAGCGGCGAAGAAGGCGACATCAAGGACGCCGACTTCGAAGTGAAGTAGGTGGCCTTCGTGCCGCGTCGTGCGCCGTGCAGCCCCCACCCGGCCCTGCCTGCACGGCGCCAGTCGCCGCAACGCATTCACCGAACGCGGCGTTGACGTCGTAACTCTCTCGGTCCGTGTCGGCGGCGTTTTCCTGCCAGAAGCGCACGGGGCCGACCCATCTACGGAAGGGTTCGCTAGCGCGTGGTGACACGGACTCTCGCGACGCATCGCTACGCAGTCACGAGGCGACCGAGGCTGAGCCTGCCCGCAAGCGGATCGGCGTTCTCGGATATCTGTCGCGGACGCGGGCAACGAGATCGTCACGATTGCAATGTGCCGGCGGACTGAAGCGCACGAGCCGGTTTCGTCGATAGCCTGGGGACGCGATGCCAACCTACGTTTACTTGTGCGATGCAAACGGTGCCTCGGTCGAGGTGTTTCACAGCATGTCGACCGAACTCGTGACCTGGAGCGAGCTGTGCGAATGCGCTGGCTGCGATCCGGGCGATACGCCTGCGAATGCGCCCGTTCAGCGTCAGATTTTTGCGCCGGCAGTGCAGGCCGTGCGCGGTGCAGCTGCGCTGAAGAACCTTGGCTTCAAGAAGCTGGTGCGGCGCGACAAGGGCGTCTACGAGAACGTGACGGCGACCGACAAGGAGTCGCGCTACTACGACGCCAACGACCCGAGCAGTGCGCCGCACATCCCGCAGGAATTCGACTGAGTGGCAGAGTCGTGGGCCAACGCTCCAAGCCAACGCATTGGTTTCGCCATGGCGTTCGACACGACGTGCAACCGAACGATCCTCTTCGGTGGCCGCACCGGCACCACCCAGCTGGTTGCGGCAGCTGGACCCAGATTGGCAATGGCGGGCCTCCGCCACGCTACTTTCACGCAATGGCCTACGACGCAGCACGCGACCGCACCCTCGTATTCGGTGGTTGGGACGCGACTGCGACGGTGTGCTGGTCGTCGGCTACTTCGCCTTCTTCTTGTCGGTCTTGTTGCGCGCCTTCATCTCGCGCAGCTCCTCTTCACGCTCCAGGTGGCTTTTGCCGTCGGTGATCCACGCCGGCGCAGGCTCGCCCTTGACGTAGTGGCCAAACCACTCGCGCACGCGCCAGTGGTAGTCCACCTGGTTTGGCTTCTTGCGCAGGCTGTGGTTCTCGCCGTCGTAGACGAGCATGACGAGCTGCTTTTGGGCCAGGCGTGCGGCGTTGTACATCTCAATGCCCTGGTGCCAGTCGACCGCCCCGTCCTTGTCGCCAAAGGCGATCAAGAGCGGGGTCTCGAGCGAGTCCATGCCGAAGATGGGGGAGTTGGCCATGTAGGTCTCGACGTCTTGCCAAAACGGCTTGTCCATGCGCCCCTGGCTTTCGTGGAAGATGCGCGCATCGGTGGAGCCGCTGTTCCAGTAGATCGACATCGACATGCTCATCATGTTGGTCAGCGGTGCTCCGGCGACGCCGGCCGCAAACAGGTTGCTGCGCGTCACAATAAACGCCGTCTGGTAGGCGCCCCATGAGTGGCCGACGAGGCCGATCTTGGCGGCGTCGATGTCGCCCTTGGCCAGCACCGCTTCGACGGCTGGCACGACGCATTCGAGCGCCGAGATGCCAGGGTTCTGGGCACGGTAGACGATGTCTGGTTGGTAGACGAAGTAGCCCAGCGACGTGAAGACGCTCGGGTTGTAGGGGCTTCGTTCTGTTGGGCTGCTGTAGCTGTGCAGGTTCTGCGAGCGCTTCTCGTAGATGTAGACGATCATCGGATACTGTCCGCCCGGCTCGTAGCCGGCCGGATAGAAGAGCGCGCCCTGCAGCGTATCGCCGCGCTGGCTCTGGTAGTCGACCAGCTCCGCCTTGGGCGCCCACTCAAAGTCGGCTTGCTGCGGGTTGGTGGCCGAGACTTGCCGTGGCTCTGCCAGGAACGGACCGGCGACGAAGACGTCGGGGGAATCGGTCAGCGTTTGCTGTGTGAATGCGAAGGTCTCTGCATACTTCGATTTACGCAATCCGGTGACGCGCGCGTCGGCGAGGTGTAGCTGTTCGACGCTCTCTTGCTGGAGATCCACGCGCGCGAAGCCGGCCTGCTTGCTGCGCTCGCCGTAGAGCGCAACGTATAGCGGGCGCTCCGCATCCACCCACTGTTCGTCGGGGTCGAGGTCCAGAAGGCGGTGCTGCTGTTGCGTTGCGCGTCCGTCGGTCAGTCGGCGCGGTGTCTTTGCGCCCATCGGAAAGAGCCAAAGATCAAAGCGCGAGTGCAAGAGCACGGCGCTCGAGTCCTCCAGCCAGCCGGCAACGCCATACGGTGGGTTCTCGTCGGTCAGCACGCCGCGTTCATCGTTGATGAAGTCTGCGTCGACGCCGGCAGTCAAAGGGCGGCTGGTGTCGTTGTCGATGTTGTGAACGTGCCAGGTGTCGTTTTTGACGAACAGCAGGTGGCGACCGTCTGGGCTCGATCCGTAGACGAACTTGTGGGCCTCCAAGATGCGGCGGCGCTCTCCCGTCCGCGTGTCGATCAGGTAGACGTCGCGAAGCTCTGGGCCAAACATTGCCGTGCGTTCGTGGCGCTTGGTGTCGCGGCCGAGTGCCGTGGCCGAGCCTTCAAGCAAGCTTACGGAGTCGATGGTGTCGTCGCCGAGTGCGATCCACTTGGCGTCCTTGAGCCAGAACGCGTAGAGCTGGCTGCGATTTCGGTCTCGCTCCGCCTGCTTCTTTTGCTCGGGGATGATGCGCGCATCCTTGCTGTGCCAGACGTCGACGCCGGCGGGGTCGGTCAGCGAGTCGCGAAGGCTCTTCGGATCGGTCTTTGGCGGAGTTGCGTCGTCTTTGCTGGCGGCGTCGGCCGTCTCCGTCTCCGCCGCCGTTCCGCCTGTCGCCGCCCCGGTTGCTGGCGATTCGGCTGCTGGCGATTCGTCGGCTTTGGGCTTGGGGCGGCGGTCCCACGGTCGCACGCCAAAAAAGATGGCCGCGCCGTCGTCGTGCCACAGCAGCGAGGTTGCGACCAGTCGTTTGGTCTCAGGGAACCGTTCGTCGTCGCGGTGATCAAATACATACTTCTTGGCGTTCTGGCGAAGTCCCGTCCAGGCGGTCAAGACATGGCTTGGCTGTTCGTCCTCTTTGGAGTTGTGAGACGTGATCCGGAGGAACGCGAGGTCGTTTGCGTGCTCACGCCACGACAGCCCGGTGTAGCGTCCTTTGTGTGAATCGAGCGAACGCATCCGCCCGGTGTCGGCGTGCAACAGGGTGACGCCGCCTCCGACTTCATCGATCGTGTCGGTGACCATTGCCAGCAGCGGTGCTGCTTCGCTCCACGCGTAGTCTCCGACGTTGCCAAAGCAGAGTTCGGCGCCCGTCGTCAGGTCGCGCACGATCAGGTCGGCACCGCCCTTCTTCCGGTCCTTTGGGCGGTAGCGCTTGAGGGCTACATGCTTGCCGTCTTCGGAGAACGCAAACGATGCGACGCCGTCGATGTTCGTTACGGTCCCGGTATCCAGCTCGTGCATTTCAAAGCGGTTCTGCACCGGCTTCTTTTGCTTCTCGAGCTTCTCGCGAGACGATTCGGAGAGCCCGACCAGGCACGCGAAGAAGTGCGAGTCGTCGGAGAACTGCGCCGATCGGCCGTAGGGGACGGTTGCGCGGGCTTCGTCCGCGCCATCCGAGGGGGCGAGGTGGAGCTCATCCTCCCCGTTGCTGCGCGTGACGGTGAATGCCAGCCACTTGCCGTTGGGAGCGAGCGTGCCAGGGCTGCGGAGCGACTCCCAGCGACCGTAGTCGGCGGCCGTGAGCGTCTTGAGGCCAGCTTTTGGCACGGGCTTTGTCGGGGCCCGATCCGAGCTGGAGCGAGTGACCGTCTCCGGTGCTTGGGTGGCTGGCGATTGCGGAGGCGGCCCCTCGGCAGCAGGGGGCGAGCCTTGCAGCAGAGAGGCGAGCAGCGGCGCACACAGGGCGATCATGGGACGCATGACCGCAGCATACGTTGGTGGCGGTGCCGCTGGTTGGGCGCAAGGCGTAGATCCTGCGGTCTTACGTTTCTGTGATCGTTGCGTCGTGCGCCGGCAATCGGGCGAGTCGGCGATTCGGGCCGGCAGCCGCGCGGCGTCCATGGCCGACCGAGCTCCCTGCGATCGCTCACCGGCGGTGTCTACTTACGTTTTGGCAGCGCGTCGAGCGTGGCGCGCAGCTGCTGACGCACTGCGTCGATCTTCCGGGCACATTGCTGTTGCGCCTCAACGACACCGACAACATCGGGAGCAATGAGCGTCGCGATCGCAATCGCCAGAGTTTCGCCGACTTCATTCGTCAGAATTGTCGGCAACCCCACTCCCGCGAGCTTTGCCTTCCACCTACCTATTCGTTCGTTCGTGCGCTTCTTGAGCGTGGCGACGTCGATCGGTGCTGCCGTGCGAAGTGGTGCTAGCAGCTCGCCCACGAGTTCGAGAACCCGCTCTTTGGCAGCCGTCACGGCTGCGCGCTCGGGCTTGATCTCGGAGATCGTGATCTCAAGCAACATGCGCGCGTCTGCCAAGCATCGCTCCGCAAGGGCGGCCGTAGTCGGTCGACGTGCTCGGTGCCGATCGATGGTCGCGAGCGCGCGCTCCAGATTTGTGCGTCCAAGCGACGCACCGCGGTCTCCTGCCAAAACTGCTTGCCAGAGCAAGATGCTCGAGTCTGCGACCGCGAAGCGCAGCTGTGTGCCCCAGAGCGACGAGTCCTGGCCCAAGTGCCCGGCGTGATCGATCAGGTGCTCGCAGATCCTGAGTGTCGTTTCCGGTTGCTTCTTCAGACGTTGCCACGCGTCCGCAGCCACCAGCTCGCGCAGCGAGGTCATCGCGGTAAGGCTGTCTAGGATCTCTCCCTGTTTCGATGCCGACTTGGCGTCGAACCGGCAGGATTTCCGCCTCGTTGCCTGCTCGAACAGCATGCGTGCGGTCGCACTCTTGTCGACGAGCGTGACCCACTCTTCGGTGAGATACTCCGCTTTCGGATTGTCGTCGATCATGGGCAGGTCCGGACCCCATCCGTCGATGTCCCCGAGAGCGGCTTTCATCTCGGCGATCGCTTGGCGATACAGGGGCGCCGCATCCGGTGGCTGCGTTTGCCCAATCGCGAAGCAGGTCGACAGCGACGTGACCATCGCGACGGTGAAGACATAGATGGTCGTGCGCATAACGTCCTGTTCTCAGGCACAAGGGTGTTGGTGTCCAGAGCGCGCCCAAAGCCACCTGGGGCGAGAGGGCGACTGTGCGGCGCGATCTTCCACGGCCGCGCGGTTCGAGAGGCGCGCGACGCTGCGAGGGCCTGCACCCGCATGCGGATTTCTGTGATCGGGTGTGTCGTTTGGTTTCGGAGGTTTGGGCGTCGGTTCTTCTATGCTAACGGTCATGGCTGGTTTGGACCGGAGGCGATTCCTGAAGGGTGGTGCGATAGCGGGGCTCGGCCCGTTGGCCGCCTGTCGTGCGACGTTCGATCGACGGCTTGCGGCTGTCAGCCTTGGGCGTTCGCCCGAGCAGCTGCGCGATCTCTATACAATCGACGCCGACGTTGCCTACCTCAACCACGGCAGCATCGGCACGATCCCGCGTATCGTTCAGGAGGCGCGCACGCGCTACCTCGAGACGTGCGAACGCAATCCGTGGCTCTACATGTGGGGCGGTGCGTGGGACGATGCGCGCGAGCAGGTGCGAGCGGCGGCGGCGCGCGTGCTCGGTGCCGGGCCTGCGGACGTTGCGATCACGCACAATACGACCGAAGGCTGCAACGTGCTCGCGCGCGGCTTGCCGCTCAAGCAGGGAGACGAGGTGCTGTTTAGCACGCTCAACCATCCGGGCGCCAGCATCTGCTGGCGCCACGCGGCGGAGTCTTCGGGTTACCGCGTCCGGCAGTTCGAGTTTCCGGTCGCCGACGTGGCGTCGCTGAGCGTCGCGGACGTTGTGCAACTCCATGTCGAAGCGATCACGGACGACACCCGCGTGCTGGTCGTGCCGCACATTGACAACATGGTGGGGCTGCGCCACCCGCTGCGAGAACTCGCGCGGGCTGCGAAGGCGCGCGGGGTTCGGTGGGTGGTCGTCGATGCGGCGCAGACGCTGGGCATGATCCCCGTCAACTTTGCCGAGGCCGGGGTCGACGCGCTGTGCGCAAGTCCTCACAAATGGCTGCAGGCGCCGAAAGGGCTTGGGCTGTTTTGCGCGACGCCAGAGCTGCGGGAGGTGCTGCGGCCGTTTTGGGTCACGTGGGGGCAGCAGCGCTGGGCCGGAACGGCACGCGTGTTTGAGGACTACGGCACGCGCAACCTGCCGGAGCTGCTTTCGCTCGAGGATGCGATTGCGTTTCGAGAGACGTTGGGCATTGCGGCATCGGCCGACCGTCTGCGCGACATGCACGAGGGGATTCGCGCGCGCGTCGACGCCAGCGAGTTGCTCGAGTGGCGTTCGCCGCGCGACTGGCGGCTCGGAGGCTCGCTGTTTGCTTTGCACGTGCGCGGCTCGGCGGCGCCACCGCTCGGCGTTCGGCTTTGGCAGCAGCACCAGGTCGTGGTGCGAGCCTTCGGCGGCGAGCTCGATACGCTTCGCATCAGCCCCAACGTGCATACCACGCCGGCTGAGATCGACCGGCTGTTTGCGGCCGTGGAAGCGCCGGCGTAGGCCATCGTACAGAGCATGGATCTCGACGGGGTGCAGAGTATAGTTGCTGCAATGTTGTTGCGGTTCGCTAGAGGGGGTGGGGTCTGGCTCCTGCTGCTCGCGCTTGGATCTTGTGTTGCCAAGCCGCCGGAGATGGCGCCTGACAGCATCCAGAGCCGTTGGCTTCGCAGCATCGAACAGCAAGACTGGCCGGCGATGGGGCCGCTGCTCGCCGAGCGCGCAATCTATGTAGATTCGAGCAAGCGCGACTACGACACGGAGCCCTACTATGTCATCGGGCGTCAAGCGATCGTGGACTTCTGGAAGAGGAGGGCGCCGGCCGACCCGAAACGCAGTCGCGTCCAGTTTTCGCTGCTCGACTACGACGAGAGTTCCAGCGTGTCTGTGCTTACTCTGCGCGCCGACATCTTCGAATGGGGCGGAGTCAGGACCGACGTTCTTGCCGATTCGGTTTGGATGACCACGGCGCTAACGGTCGAAGACGGCGTGATCGTTCATCTTCAGGACCATCACAGCAGCGCGGATGCGGTCCTGGCGGGCGAGACCCAGAGCTCTGCCCGCGATAGATAGGTCTGCGCTGGCTAGGCTGGTGCTGGCTCGGCTGGTGCTGGCTCGGCTGGTGTTGGCTCGGCTGGTGCTGGCTGGGCTGGAGTTGGCTCGGTTGGAGTTGGCGAGGTTGGCCGGCTTGTGAGGTCTCGATCAGGGGGCTGACGCTGCCGGGCTTTCTCTGGGCGTGGCACGTCGTCGACAAGCGCAGGTGGTTTCAGCGTGTCGAAAAGGTGATCGACCGCGAAGCGTGCTACGAGCTCTGCTTCGATGACGAGGGAGTGCAGACCAAGTCTCCGACGATGCAGGCGTCAATCGCCTGGGCTGGCTTCGACGATGTGGTCCAGGGCGAAGAGGCCTGTTTTTGCTGCAAGCAACTGCGACCAAGGCGCATATCTATGTGCCCTACGCTGCTCTCTCGCGCGCTGGCGCCGGTGCCGAAATTGCGGCGGCATTCCGCACCGCCCAGTGTGAGTCGGGGTAGGCGAGCCAAGCGAAACGGATCGTGCAGCAGGCGGGTAGACGGCAGGTGTTCCCGCCGCCCAAGCGTCGCAACGGCGGCTTGACCCGTTCCAAAACGAGACTCCGCACCCTCCCGTGACCACGGCAGCTCCGCCACGTACGCCCCGTCGACAAGATCCGCGCTGGCCTTCGCGCGATGGCGCTCTACCCTGCTAGGCGTGCCCAGCGCCGGACCGTATCTACGGCCGCAGCCTTTCGTGGCGGCGGTTGTTACGGCGGCCGGTGGCGAAGCTATCCCGCGTGCAGCCCCCTGCCGCCGCAGCGATGATTCGAGTTGACCAACTAACCAAACGTTTTGGACCGACCACCGCGGTCGACCACATCTCGTTCGAGATCGGCAAAGGCGCGGGCGGCGGCATCCTCGAGCCCACCGGGGCCGGCGAGACGCCAACGAACCGCGTGCTGACCGGCTACCACCCGGCGACCTCGGGCTCGGCGGAGGTGGCGGGCTTCGATGTGCGCAAGCGCTCGCTCGATGTGCGGCGCAACGTCGGCTACCTGCCGCAGGAGGTGCCGATCTATCCGGACCTGCGCTGTGTGGAATACCTGCGCTACCGGGCCGCGCTCAAGGGCGTGCCGCGCCGCGAGCGCAACGCCGCCGTGGACCGCGCAATGGAGAAAGCCGGCATCGCCGACGTGCGCCGCAAGCTTGTCGGGCACGTCAGCCACGGTTACCGGCAGCGGGTCGGGCTCGCGGATGCTCTGGTCAGCAACCCGCCGATTTTGATTCTCGATGAGCCGACCTCCGGCCTCGATCCCAACCAGCGCCGGCGCATCAAGCAGGTCGTGCGCGAGCTCGCTAGCGAACACACCGTTCTGTTCTCGAGCCACATCCTTGGCGAAGTGCAGGACGTCAGCTCCCGGATCCTCGTCATCCACCGCGGCCAGAAGCGTGCCGATGGGGCTCCCGACCAGCTCGTGCGCGACAACACCCGCGCGACGCTGCACGTGGCGGCGCGCTGTCCGACGGCGCTACTGCGCGAGGTCGTCACGGCGATTGGCGGCGTCATCACCGACTATGTCGAGACCGAAGAGCGCGACGGCGAAGCTCTGCTGCGCTGCCCGGTCGCACCCGGCGCGGATCCCTGCCGCGAACTCGGCGATCGGCTGCATGCCGCGAGCGTGATGGTGAGCGAACTCAAGCTCGTGCTGCCGACGCTCGAGGAATACTTCTACGCGATCACCGACGGCAGCGATTTTGCGGAGCAGGCTGCCGAAGCGTCAAATAGCAGCGGCGAAAGGCCGCTGGACCTAGACGGAGTAACTCGATGAGTGGCTTCTGGCACGTCTTCAAAAAGGAGCTGCTGTCCTACTGCGTGAGCCCGGTCAGCTGGGTCATCGCGGTGGTGTTCTATCTATGGCGCGGCTTTGAGCTGCACGGCGCACTCTACGCCTACGCGATTTCGCGCGCCGACCGCGATCTGCTGCCGTCGGCCACCTACGGCTTCGGCAGTACGCTGTTCATGACGATCCTGGTGCCGGGCGTCTTGACGATGCGGTGCTTTGCCGAAGAGCGGCGCTCCGGGTCGATCGAAGCGCTGATGACGGCGCCCGTCACCGACGGCGCGGTCGTCGCCGGCAAGTGGTTTGCGGCGACGGCGTTTTTCGCGGTGCTGTGGCTGCCGACGGTCGTAGAGCTGCATCTGCTCGAATACGGTTTCATCCTCGGCAACGACTTTGCCTTCGGGCCCGTGTTCGCCGCCTACCTCGGCATGTTCTTGCTGAGCGGCATGCTGCTCGCGTTTGGCGTGTTTGCCAGCAGCTTGACCGACAACGTTTTGCTCGCTGCGATGGTTGCGATCATGTTCAACTTTGCGCTGCTGTGGCGTCTGCCGCAGGCGCTCGTGAGCCAGTTCGAAGGGCTCTCCGGCAACTACTACGTGCGCGAGCTGCTCGCCAAGATCGACGTGACCACCAACTTTGGGCAGTGGTTTGCGCGTGGCTTGATCGACACCAGCCAGGTCGTCTTCTACCTCGGCGGCATCGCGTTCTTTTTGTGCCTAACCGGCATCAGCCTGTCGTCGCGGAGGCTCGCATGAGCTTTTTGCGTCGTTTTGGCGTCTGGCTCAACCTTCTGGTTGGCGCGCTTTTGCTGCTGACGGTCTGGGCGCTGCTCGTTTGGGTCGCATCGCGGCCAACGCTGAAGGCGTTGATCGACATGACCCCGCAGAGCACCAATTCGGTCGATCCGGCAACGATCGATCTGTTGGCCGAGCTGCGCGGCCAGCAGGCCGAGATCGAGTTCCACCTGTTCTACGTCGACACCAGCCGCTTCGTCGGCCAGAGCGACGTGCAGCGGGCGCAGGTTCGCATTCGCCGGCGCTTGGTCGATCTGACCCGCATGCTGCTCAAGCGCTACGAATATCTCGGCGCCGAAGCGGTGACGGTGGTCGAGCACGAGCCGTATGGCGATCCCAAGAGCTACAGCGAGGCCGCCCAAAAATACGGCTACAACGCGCAGGACGGCGAGTCGCTGGTCGTTGCGGTTGCGATGCCCGAACGCGAGCAGCGCCACCGCAAGCTGTCGCTGCTCAGCGACCTTGCCGTCATCGACATGCCGCGCTCCGGCGTGCCGGGGGCGGCGCGCGAACCCGTGCCGATCCTCAAGGACTACCAGGGCGAGCAGGCGATCAGTTCGACGCTGAAGAGCCTGCTGGTGCAGGGCACGCCGGTTGCCTACGTGCTCAAGGGCATGTCGCCAACGGTCGACTACGGCGTCACGTCCAACTACGGCTACGGCGTCTTCCTGCAGTCGCTCGAACAGCTCGGCTTCGAAGTGCAAGAGCTCAACCTGCGCGAGGCGCGCAAGGTGCCGCCCGACGCGGCGCTGGTGATCGTGCTTGAGCCCAAGCGCGAGTTTGTGCCGCGCGACGCCAACGCGCTGTTTGAGTATGTGCGCGGCGGTGGCCGAGTCTTTGTCAACTACACGTGGACGCCAGGTGTTGCCGACATGAACCCGATCGGTGGCCGCTTTGGCGAACTGCTCGGCTATGAACTCAGCGAGCGGCCGGTCTTCCACCTGATTCCGTCGGGCCAGCGCACCGGCGGCACGGGCCTCGACGGCAACGACGCGGTCATGCAGCTGCCGCTGCAGATCAACCGTTCGCACCCGACGACACGCCGCATTGCGGAAAGCGGCCAGGCACTGGAGCTGTTCATGGCGCGCGAGCTGCGGGAGGCCAAAGGGGCACCCGCAGGCGTGCAGCGTGAGCCGCTGCTGATGACGGGCCCCAACGCGTGGCTTGCGGTCCCGGATGGCAATGGCCAGATGGACAACCGCCGCCCGCGGGGCATCCAGCTGCGCCCGAAGATCGTCGGCATGGCCTGCAGCGTGGAGCAGCCGGCGGTCGCGCCGGCAACAAAGCCGGCCGGCCGGCCCGGCCAGGTCGTGGTGGTCTCCGGCGTCTGCTGCAACAACGCCGCGATGCAGCTCTTTGGCTCATTTGCGGTCAACGTCTGCAACTGGATGGCCGAGCGGCGCGTGCTGCTCGACATTGCCGGCAGCAGCTACGAAGTGCGCTACCTCGACGTCAAACCGCCGCAGCTGCAGCGCGCGTTCTGGCTGCTGGTGGCGTACGTGCCGGGCGCGTTCTTTGTGCTGGGCATGATCGTCTGGTGGCGGCGGCGGCATTGATGCGGCGAAGGCATTGATGCGGCAAAGACAGTGATGCGGCGCACGCAGCGCATGCATCGCAACGAGACCAACAAGATCTGAGGATCCCTCGATGGGTGGCAAGGCAATCATCATTCTGCTCCTGCTCGCAGGCGCTCTGGGCGCGGTGCTCTACTTTACGGACGAGCAGCCGCCGGTCGAAGACGTCGTGCAGGCGACGGTGTTCGAGGGGCGCTCGATGGGCAAGGCCAAGCGCATCCGCTGGCAGTTTGCCGGCAAGCAGGCCATCGAGATCGGTCGCGGCGAGAGCGGCCCGTTCATGCTGCAGGAGCCGATCCAGGATCTCGCTTCGAGCGCCTACCTGCGCCAGGCAATCGTGGCATGGGACTCTGCGCAAATGCGCGCGACGCCGTTCGAAAACGACGAGGTGGGCCAGGCAAAAACCGGTCTCGACAAGCCGCAGCTCAAGCTGACGGTGGTCTGGCCGGATGACACCCGCATCGATGTCGAGGTCGGCGACAACGGACCCGGCGGCGATACGCGCTTTCTGCGGCGTGACGGCAAGATCTGGGAAGGCGGCATCGCGCTGCTCGAGAGCCTGCGCGCCAACGTCGACGACCTGCGCGAGCGTGGCGTCTTTCGCACCCGGCCGGCGCAGCTCAACAGCCTCGTCGTCGACCAGCTGGTGGGCGACGTTGGCGGCAAGCGTGAGACGCTGCATCTCGAGCGTGATGGCCAAGACTGGCAGCTGCGTGCGCCGGTGGCAGGGCGCGCCGATCCAGATGGCGCCATGCGCTTTTTGACGGCCGTTGTCTCGATGCGGGTTGATTACTTCCAGCCGGCCATGGTGCGCCGCCCGCAGCGGGATCCGGAAATCCGCATCGACATCGACGGCGCGCGCGGCAAGGAAAACATTGAGCTGTGGCTCGAACAGGGGCAGCTGTGGGGGAGCATGCCCGGGCGCAACGCGCTGTTCGTCGCCGACAACCGCCAGTACACGCGGATCTTCAAGAACGCCGCCGACCAGCTGCGCGCACGCATCCTTGTTCCCGCTGGTGAAGGCGTCTTCGAGCAGCTGGAAGAGCTGATCTTGGATTCCGGCCAGGGCAGCGAGGACGACCGCATCCGTTTCGTGCGCCAGGACCAAAAGTGGCGTCTGGTCGAGCCGGTCGAATACGCCGTGCGCGCCACGCCGATCAACGAATCGTTGAACGCTCTCGAGCAGCTGGTTGCGCGTCAGTTCGTTCAGGATGAAGGCGAGACCCGCCCTCGTGCGGAGGATCCCCGCTACGGGCTGACCGGCGCCAAGCGATTTGTCGTGTCGACGCGTCGTGGCCGTGACCGAGTGGTGCACACCCTTTGGTTCGGCGCCGAAGTTGTGGCGGCGGCCGGTGAGACGGCCGGTACGACGGCCGGTGACGATGGCGCCTTGCTCTATGCGGCGCGCGCCGACGAGCCCGACAACGTCGCACTCGTGCCCAAGCGCCCGGTCGACTTGCTCAAGCGGCCCTGGACTGACTACTGCGACAAGCAGATCATCGACCAACCGGCGCTCCTTGAGCGTTTGGAGCTTCGCCACCGCGACGGCCGAACGCGTGCGTTCGGCCTCGAAGACGGCAAGTGGCGCCGCGAGGGCGTTGCCGGCGAGGCGGGCCTCTGTCCGGAGGTCGGTGAGTTCGCCAACGACGTGCTGCGTGACTTTGTCGGGCGATCGGTTGTCGACATGCAGAAGGGCTTTGACGAGCAGCCGGACTGGGTGCTGGAGATGAAGCGCGGCAACGGCGACGTGCTCGGCCTGGTCAAGCTCTGGGATCGCGGCCCGACCGCATCGGGTGAGCTGCTGCCGCTGGTGGCGAAGAGTCGTTCGGAAGAGCCGGTGGGCTTTGCGCTGGGCACGCGCAACAGCCGCTTCTTGCGCGAGCTCTGGCAGTAGGCGTCTCGCTGTAGGCTCGGCGCGCCCGCCGGCGTATCTTTGTCGGCGATGGCGACCAAGAATGCACAGCGGCCGCGCCGCTACTGGCTGTTCAAGTCCGAGCCCGACGTCTACGGCATCGACAAGCTCCAAGAGGACAAGAAGACCTTTTGGGACGGCGTGCGCAACTACCAGGCGCGCAACCTGCTGCGCGACGAAATCCTCGTCGGCGACGGTGTGCTCTACTACCACAGCAACGCCAAGCCCATGGCGATCGTGGGGTTGGCCAAGATCGTCAAGGCCGGCTATCCCGACCCGACGCAGTTTGACGAGCAGCACAAGTACTACGACGCAGCCAGCGACCCGAGCGATCCGCGCTGGTTTGTTGTCGACGTTGGCTTCGTTGCGAAGTTCGACGAGCCGTTGACCCGCGATCAGCTCAAGTCTGAGCCGAAACTCGACGACATGATGCTGTTGCAGCGCGGCAGTCGTCTGTCGGTGCAGCCCGTCACCAAGGCCGAGTGGCAGTTTGTATTGAAGCTGGCCGGCGCGAAGGAGGCATGGTGATGCGCCGCGACATGGCGATGCGCAGAAGGGGCCTGGTGGCCTGGGCACTTACCGTTTTGCTCGCGTGTGGCGCCGGCGGCTGCGGCGGCGGCGAGGGCGGCAAAGAAGTCGCCCTGCGCACGCCGGTGGCGGTGCTGCACGACGTCGAGCGCGACGTCTATCTGGTCAGCAGTCTCGGCGCGAGTCGCGACCGCAGCGCCAAAGACAACGACGGCGCCATCGTGCGGGTGTCGCCGGAGACCCAGCGCACGACTGCCTGGATCGAAGGCGGCGTCAACGGCGTCGAGCTGCACGCGCCGTGCGGCATGGCGTTGGCCGACGACGGATCGCTGTGGGTGGCTGATATCGATGCGTTGCGCTGCTTCGATGCCAAGACGGGGGCGCTGCGCCGTTCGGTGGCACTGCCCGAGGCAGGCGCGCTGCACGATGTTGCCGTCGCTCCCGACGGTGCGGTCTACGTCAGCGATCGCGGTCGGGTTGCGGGCGGCGGCAGCGGCGCGGCGGCAGTGCCCGGCGCAATTTGGCGGCTACGGCCGGACGGGGAAGTCTCGCTGCTGACGCGGGGAGATGTGTTGGGGGAGCCGACGGGAATCGTCGCGCGGCCTGCCGCTCTCTACGTCGTCGGCTTCGCCGAAGGCAGCTTCTACCAGGTGGACTACCGCGGCGTGCGCACCCCGCTGGGCGAGGCGCCGCAGCCGGGACTGCTCGGCTTGGTCCGCGCCGGGGCTCCGGCCCAAGCCAGTGTGCCTCCGCCGCGCGGCGCGCTGGACCAGAAAAGCCCGATGCCGCTGCCGGCCTGGCTGGCCTGTTCGGCCACTGCCAACGCCGTCTACCGGTTTGCCATGCAGGGCGGCGCAGGGGCGCTGCCGCTGCGCGTGGCGGAGCCTGGCGTGCCGGCCTGGGATTCTGGGCGAGGCGTGCTGGTCGTTCCCTGCCTCACCGAGAACAGACTCTCCGTCGAGCGCCTGTGACGGCCCGGCAAGACCGGATAGAGTCGTCGGCCATGACGGTGCGCGCGGTTACCAAAGAAAAGACGGACTCCAAGACCAGCCCGAAGACCCAGCTGGCCCTGCCTTGGAACGTGATCGTGCACGACGACCCCGTCACGCTGATGCAGTATGTCACCAGCGTCTTCGTCAAGGTGTTTGGCTACTCGTCCGACAAGGCCCACCGTCTGATGATGGAGGTGCACAAGTCCGGTCGTTCGATTGTTTGGACCGGAGCCCGCGAGCAGGCCGAGATGTATGCGCAGAAGCTGCAGGCACACCACCTGATGACAAGCCTTGAGGCCAACGATGCTTGAGTTCTGCCATCGTGCCGCAGCCGTCGGGCAGCAGCCGGCAAACCAGCAGCCGGCAAACCAGCAAGCAATCATGCAACCTGTAATCCTGCAGCTGGTGAGGCCGCAGCCGTGAGTATGTGGGCTGCGCGTGTCGACGAAGGTTATGTCTTTGGCGATCTGACTCCGGCCACCATCGAGACGCTGAAAGGCGTGCCGATGCTGATCGAGAGCTCCGACCGGCGGGTGCGCGAGCGGCTGCTGCCGAAGACCTGCACCGAAGAAGAAGACGAAGCCCATTGGCGCGAGCATGCCGTGCCCGAGCTAGAGCGCTTGTTCGCATCGCGCGCGCAGCTCGTGCGCCGCGACCTTGAGCAGCTGCGCAAGATCCCGGACACGGTCAACTACGTCTTGCTGATATCCGATGAGCACACCAACGCCTGGATCGCCGCGCTCAACGCGGCGCGCCTGGCGCTCTACGTGCTCAACGACATGACCGCCGAGCACATGGAGGAGGACGGCTTCCTCAAGGCGACGCCCAAACAGCAGGAGGCGGCGCTGCGCATCAACCTGCTGGCCGAGATCCAGGCGGTGATGCTCGGCGAGTACGAACTCGACGACGACGGTGGCTCGTTCGAAGACTTCGTGATGGGCTAGCGGGCGGTTGCTGGCGGTCGCGACGGCGTCCTGATACGCCCGTGTCGCGACCGCAGCGTTGTTGCCGCGCTACTTCTCGACGGGCTTGCCTTCGGCGACCCAGCCTTTCCAGCCGGCCGGCAGGTGCTTGATGTTCTCGAAGCCGAGTTCTTGGAAGGTCGGCAGCGCACGGCTGCTTCGGCCACCAGAGCCTCAATGCATGACGTAG
>JBGCDH010000037.1:0-19638 GCA_045105235.1 Planctomycetota bacterium
GTACATCTGCACGGTCGACCCGGTGTTTACGATCGGGCCCGTGAAGTCGTTCGGGTCGGCGCAGGCGGCGCCGTATTTGGTCAGCTGACGCAAGGTGCCCGTGCTGAACCCGGCCTGAATGCGCCAGTCGTCGCTGTTGGACCAGAACTGCACCCAGACGTCGACGAGCTGGTCGGCCTGGCCGGTGTTGGCCGTTGTGCGGATGGCCGGCACATTCTCGACGCCGTTCTCGTTGACGGTCCAGACGTCACTGTTGTTGCCGAAGCCGGTGCGGATGTTCCAGATGCCGTCGTTGCCGGGCCCCATGCCGCTGGCGGGGCCCGTTACCACGATCGGCGTGCCGGTCGCGAACGATGTGTTGCTCGTTGTTGCGTCGACGTAGTTGGACTGTGCAAACGTCATCTCCGGCGCCTCGACGATGCCGACGAGGGCCAGGTCGTAGTTGCGATACGTCGTGTAGTTGCCGCGCATCCAGAAGACTGCCGTTCGCTCCGCATCCCACGACGGCACGATCGGACGCAAGTTGTCCATCGAGCTGTTTTCGGTGATCGCGGTCCACGACCAGGTTGCGCCCCGGTCCGGAGTGACGCCCTTGAAGATCTCGTAGTGCGCCAGCGAGGCTCCGGTGACCGGGTGGATCTCGGTGCTCACGTAGAGCGTGTCGGTCTTCTCGGGGTGAAGGGACGCCAGCCCGGTGTAGTCGTTCTCCGGGGAGTAGAGGTACGCGCCCATGGCGCAGACGTACTCGACGTTCCAGCTCGTGCCATCGTAGTGTGCCAAGAACAGGCGGTGGTCGGTGTCCTGTGAGCTGCCGTTGGTGACGATGCGTGCGGTGAACAGCGCGCGTAGTTCACCGTTGTCGTCGACGTCCATGTCGATCGTCCAGCAGCGTGCCAGGATCAAGTTGCGCCCTGTGGGGTCGAACGGGTTGTCCGTGCTGGGGCCGTTGCCGACCTTGAAGATCGGGGTCAGTGCCGTTGCCGACACGGCGGACGCATCGAGCAGGTTGCTGTCAAGCACGGTGCCGTCGCTGCGGTGCAGGCGGTTGTTTTCGACGTAGCCGTGGTAGATCGAGTTGTTGAAGTCGCGCGGATGTTCTTCCGTTGCGATGAAGTGCACCCGGCTGATGTCGTCGCTGCCATACCGCAGGTAGGGGCGATCGCCGCTGCCGCCCTGCGTCAGCAGCTTGAAGGTGCCGCCGGTCCACGTCGAGCCGTCGTCGTCGCTGTAGATCAGGTTCGGATCGAAGTTGTTCGCGCGGCAGAAATTGTAGACCCGGCCCGTCGACGAGAGCTGGTAGACGTTCGAGTAGGTCAGGTTGCCGTTGTGTGTGTAGGTGCTCTCAGGAGTCCAGCTGGTCGGCGAAGCGGGTTCCGACGGGTCATTGCAGACGCGCCAGCGGGTGCGGTTGTCGCTGTTGTGCCGCCCGTATACCGCCAGGTACTTGCCGTCAGGGCGAACCAGCAACGCTGCGCTGTTGTGGTCATCGTCTTCGAGCCGGTCGTTCAGCTCGAAGTATCCGAACGTGCCCGGCGACAGGTCGAGCCACCACAGGTCGATGTCACCGCTGCGGGCCGAGCCGCCGACGCCCGAGCCGTCGGCGCAGGCGCTGAGCAGGATGCGGCCGCGTTGCTTGTCGACCATGATGCGCTCGTCTTCAAACCAGGACCAGGCGCCGTTGACGCCGATGTTGATCAGCGTGCCGTTGACGACATCGCCTTGTGCGAGGAGTGTCGGAGCGTTCAGCGTCGTGGCGAGCAAGGCTGCGGCCGCGGCGCGAAGTCGTAGAGAGGTGTCGGTGGCGTTGCGAAGCATGGGCGTGGTTGCAGGGTCTAGTAGAAGGTCCGTGTTGTCGAGCGGGGCGCCGGGTGAGGGCTCACTTCAAGGTTTGTAGGAACGCGACGATGTGTTCGATGTCCTGAGGTGGGATCACGCCGCTGTACGAAGGCATCGAGGCCGGATAGCCCCTGGCAACGACCTTGGCAGGTTCGAGAAGCGACTGTCGCAGATGTGCCTGGCCGGCAACGCCTCGATGGCGGGTGCCGATGCCGTTGAGCGGCGGCCCGACGAGCTTGTCTGCGGTCAGCGAATGGCAGCCGGAGCACGCGTAACGCTCGAACAGCTGTTTGCCCTTGTTCGCTCGTCCTGGCTTCACGGCCTGCGTGGGCGGGGCAGCGATGCCGGCGAGCCGCTGCGGGTCGGGTGCTGGTAGGTGGGCGGGCGTGCCGAAGAGCTCGAGCGCGTAGTCCGTTCCGTGTCGCGGGCGAACCTGCAGATGTAGCGCTACGATCGAGGCGCAGTATGCGGTGCGGATTCCGATCGTAAGGCGGCGGCGTGACGCGTCGAGCGCCGCCGATGTTGGCTGAATCGCATGTTCGCCCGGCTTGCCGTCCCAGCGAGTGTGGCCGGAGCCGTAGCGTGACGAGCGTTCGATGTTCCAGAAGCGCAGCGAAGCGACTTCGATGGCCACGTCTGTTGGTACCGGCTCCCGGAACGAGACGGAGATGCTCTGCGGCTCGACGTCGAATCGTGTCGGCGCAGTCAGTTTACCGCTTTCACGCACAGCGGCGAGTCCGGCGAGGCGCTCGGTCATCGGTAGGTAGCCGGAGATGCCGAGTCCCGCAACGTAGAGCGTGCCCGTGAGTGGGTGGCTGGCGGCATTGAGCGACGGGAAGCGGAATTGCAGCGGTAAGCGCCAGCCGAAGGCCATGCCGTCCGATGGCGTGGCCAGCAAAAACAGGCGGCCGTCCCAAGCGATGTGGGCAAAGCGATCGTGCAGCGACGGGAAGGCGCGCGGATCGAGTTCGGCGAAGCCGGCGCCCGAGCGGTTGGACTGATACGGAAACCACAGCAGTGGCGCCGCGATCTCGCTGCCGCCGCGGTGCCGCGTTGGCGCAAACCCGTAGCTCTGCACCCGATCGTCGATGCGTACGATGGGAGTGCTCGGCACCCAGTTGCCCTGCTGGTCGGATGCGAACAGCATGCCGTCCGATCGTCGGCCGACGTAGGGCAGCCGCAGGCCGTCTGCCAGCACCTGCGCTTCGCCATTCTGGCGTACCCGAATCACGGCGCCACGGTGGGATGTGTGTTCGGGGTAGCTGCCGCTGCTGTTGTCGATGCCGCCCTTCGCGATCAAGAACGCACCGTCGGGTTCGATCGCCATGGACATGGCATAGTCGCGCGTGTTGAGCGTCTGCCAGAAGCCGTCGGTTGCATTGCGGTACCGATCGATCGTGCCGTCCTGGTCGATGTCGATGAGTTCGGTGACCTGGTCGCGGCCGAGCACGAAGATGCGGTCTGCGTCGTCGATTTCGATGTTGGTCGACTCGAACAGGCCTGCGGCGACGCGTCGCCAGGACGGGCGTGAGGATTCGATCGCATCGATCCGCCAAATGTCGCCGTCGAGCGTCGTGACGAACGCGGTGCCGTCGCGCTGGAACGCCACGTCCGTGGGGCGGACCCGCCGCTCGTCGTTGCTGCGCGCTGGTAGCGGCAGGTCGCGCACCGACAGCGGCCCCTGGCGTTCGCCCGCCAGTCGCGTGCGGACGCGTTTGGCCCGCGCCGGCGGAAAGCTTGCCCCGACGGGATGTCTTGCGCCGCCTGGATGTGGCGGTGCCGCTGTGGCCGGCGGTGTCGTGGCGGATGCCGAGTAGGTGACCCGAATCGCACGGGCAGCACCCGGGGCCAGACGTAGCCATGTGCCGCGCCCCTCTTCGCTGAACAGGTCGAGCGCGTCGCCGGTAGCGTGGATGTGCGCGAGACCGCCGTCGCGGATCTCGACGTGCGTGCCGTCGACGTTGCCGGTGCCGCTAGTGAGCACGAGGCATACTGTCTCGGTGTTCGCGGCTACGTCGATCGTGCGCACGATGCAGTTGGCAGCCTGGGCGAAGATGCTCTCACGGAGCTGCACTGCGCCCACGCGGTATTCGATCGTCGTGGCCGAGCCGGCTACCTGCAGCGCTTCGTAGCGTCCAGCTGTCGTCGGCAGTGGCCCGACCGGCGTGCGGCCGTCGGACAGTCGTGCAACGCGCGGATCGTCGATCGGCGTTGCGCCGACACTGGCGCCCGGCTGCTCCGCCTGTCGCATCAGCAGGCTGCCAACGAAGCGGGGGATCCTGGACGCCTTCGCCTTTCGGTCTGGATAGGAGACCGCCGCCATGCTTTCGAGCGAGAACGGCGAGGAGCCATCCGCCGCGTGCCAGAACGCGGACCAGCGCAGCAGGTCGGGGTCGAAGCAGGCCCATACGCCATGGTTGCAGGGCACGACGATGCCGCGTCGCGTGCGATTGGGCGCGCTCTCGGTGCCGGCCAGGAGAGCCGTGCGAACGAACGGCGCATCGCGTTCGACGAACGGTTCGCCGGTGCTGCTTTGCTGCCGAACTGCGGCTCCGATGGGCCACGCGGTATCGGCGGGCCAGGCGGCATCGGCGTCATGGGGCGTCGGGGCGTCATCGGTGCGCTTCGAGGAGATGCGTTGCGCCGACGACGAGCGCAGTTCGAACCAGTCAAGCCGGATGCATTGGGCGCTGCCGCCACCGCGCTTGGGCGCAAGGAAGCCGAGCGCGTCGACCCTGGACCAGTCGGGCTCGGCGGTGCGGCGGGTGATGCGTGCGCGCTTGGGCTGGAGCACGCGCCACTTCGTAGTGCGAAGCGGCATCGTGTTGGTGCTCCACTCTGCGTGTTGTGGCACGGGCGTGTCGAGTGCGAACCACCGCGACCCACAGCGCACCGTGATGTGTAGCGCCGCACCGCCAACGTTCTTGCTGCGCAGGCGTACGCAGCGGTCGCCGGCCGACAGATCGAGCGAATGCCTGAACGGAAAGGCCAGCAGGACCGGGCCGGGACAGTCGCCGTTCCAAAGGTAGTGTGGATCGTTCGCGACGTTGGGGTGGAACGACAGCTTGACCCGTCCGGCGCCGGCTCCGAGGCGCTCGAAGCCGAGGAATTCACAAGTCAGGTCGCGCGCTTCGGCCGGCGTGTGCGCGCGGACATCACGGAAGTCTTCGCGGAATACGAGCGGCGTCGCGACGGGTTCCTGGGCACAGCAGCCGACGGCGAGCGTTGTGATGGTTAGGAAGTGGAGTCGGCGCATTTTGGGGTCGCTGCGTTGCGGAACCGCAGGTGCGCGTGGAGCGCGCCTGCTGGGCTGCCTACTTGGTTCCGATCTGTAGGGTGCTGGAATCGGCAACGATCGCACCAAAGGCGTTCGCGCTGGCATCCAGGTCTGCGCCCTGACAGTAGATCGTGTTGTTGAGCAGCAGCGGATCGTTGGGCATACCGAGGTGCAAGGTCGCAATGCTGCCGGTCGCGAGGAAGGCATCGATCAGGGTCGGGTCGACTTGCAGCGAGCAGCGAGGAAGGCCGAGCACGCCGAGCGATGTTGGCAAATGGCCCCCGGGTGTCGCCAAGCTCGCCGCTGTTCGCGTCGATGCCGCCGAACACTACCGGAACGCCACGCGTTGGGGCATGGGTTGCGGAATGCGCGACAGGCGCCGGTGGCACCGTCGCGGGTGCAGCGAGCCTCCAATCGATGCTGTCCCAGACCCTGGTCCGGTCGCTACGCACGCCGTTGGCGATGCCGCAAAACAGCACGGTCGAATTCGTCGGCAGGAAGAAGATCATCGAGTGCGGCGTGAACAGGGATGGGGAGTTCAGCGGTGTGAGTTGCAGCCAGTGCGTCTGTGCTTCGAGCGGAGCGAGCAGCAGCGCAGCGGTGACTAGCGGAGACCGGGCAGCCGTTCGAAACGTAGGTCTGGAGATTGTCGTCTGTGATCGCGCTAGACGACTGGGAATGCAATGCTACCAACTCCAATGGCGTCGCAGGCAGTTCTGTTGTCGGCCTCGTGTTCGACAAGACACGGCAAGTTCGACGCTCGCGCGCGAGATCGTGCTGCGGATGCTCGGTTGCTGCGTTGGTTGCCGTGCTCTCCTTGGCAGGGGTGATTGCAAGCGTCTGGGACCGTCATGGAGAGCGGGTGTTGGCACGGAGGACGCGCCAAGGCGGCCGAAACCTACACGCTTGGTGGTTTCCTACAATCGCTGCGGAGGCCGCCAGAACTCAATGCTTATCGCTAGGCCTTCCTCTCGATCCCGACCGCATGAATCCAACCCTGCTTGCAACGGCCGTCATGACCATGGTCGCGCCGCTTGTGGCTCAGTCCAAGCCGCGCGTCAACCTTGCACGCTACCAGCTGGTCGTCGCCGACTCGCAGAGTGGCGGGGCTACGGCCGCTGCCAACGTGACGGACGGCAAGGTCTGCAACGATCGGCGTTGGCAGTCGAGTGGCAATGGTCCGCACTGGTGTGAAGTGCGGTTCGGCAGCGCCGTCGAAATCGGTAGTGCCCACGTGTTCACGGGCATTGATGACACCATGGCGTTGTCTTCGCTGTCGCTGCAGCAATGGAACGGATTCGTCTGGATCGACATTCCTGGCACGGTCGTCACCAACAACAGTGCAGTACAGCTGCAGCTGACGTTTGCGGCACCGGTGACCGTAGACCGGATTCGCCTCTATTCGACCGACGCGACTGCCCACGTGCGGGAACTCGCCCTCTACGCGCCGTCGGCGACGCCCGTGGTTTGGGGCACCGACTACCTGCTCAACCTCGGTCGCATGGCCCGCCGGGTCGAGACGTCAAGCAACCAGTCGAGCGAGCGGGTCGGTGTGCATGCCGTCGATGGCTACGCGGATGACAATTCGATGTGGGTCTCCGGTAGCGGCAGCGGGCCGCACTGGTTTCAGTTCGACCTGTTGTCGCCGCACAAGATCGGCAGCGTGCATGTGCACAGTGGCACCAATGCGGGGGCGCACATCGTCGCCAACGCGTCGTTGCAGTTCTGGAACGGCTCGGTGTGGCAGAACGCACTGGCGTTTCCGATTTCGAACAACACGCAGCCAGGTGCGGTGCTGCAACTGGTGCTGCCGCTGGTGACCGATCGACTGCGAGTGCGCTTCCCCGATGGCGGCGCGCAACACATCCGCGAGCTGTGCGTGTTTCCGTTCCATGATGCCAACGGCTACCCGTTGGGCACCGATGCCTGGCCCGCGCCGTTCCCAGCGCAGCGCTTCCACGACTACCACGACGACTTCTATGGCCTGCGCCAGCGTGCCGGCAACCTGTCGATTCGCGGTGGTGGCACAAGCGCCGAACTGTGGCAACCGGGTCGTGACAAGGAAGCGATGTGGCAGCTGTTGCTCGAGAAGGAGACCGACCATTACGCGATCCGCAATCGCGCCACCGGTCAGTTCCTCGAAGTGGCCGGCGCCAGCCGGGCGCTGCTCGCACCGATTGTCGAGACCGAGCCAGGTGGCTACACCGGCATGCCGCACCAGCTCTGGCGGATCGAGCAGGTCGGCAACAGTTGGTACCGCTTCATCAACGTGCACAGCGGCTACGCGCTCGACACGAGTGCTTCGAGCGAGGGGAGCACGCTGCGCCAGGTCTTCTTGACCAGCGGCACCAGCCAGCAGTGGGCGATCGACTTCGCCGCAAATTATCCGAAGAAGGGACTCGGTGGCTGGGACGGTCAGAGTTGGCAAATCGGCAACTCGTGGCTCTACAACTGGGGAGAGGGCACGGGGACGGCGCTGCCGTTCGCATGCGACTTCGCGCCGATGTTCTGGGGTGACTGGGGTTGGTCCAGTCGCCACACGAACTACAGCCGCTGGCATCGCGAGGATCGCAAGACGCACCTGATGGCGTTCAACGAGCCGGACAACAGTTCGCAGTCCAACATGTCGGTTGCGCGTTCCGTCGATCTGTGGCCGCTGCTCGAAGAGGCGCGGTTGCCGCTGGTCAGCCCTGGCATGACCCATCCGGGTGGTAGCTGGGCGCAGAGCTGGATCAGCGACATGGATGCGCGGGGCTACGACTACGACTACTACAGCGCGCACTGGTATGCGTCGCCGGACGCCGGCGGGCTGATGAACAGTCTGCAGTATTGGGCGAACCTGTCGGGCCGCCCGGTCTGGCTGACGGAGTTCTCCAACGTCGACTGGAGCGGCAGCAACAGTTGGAGCTACGCCGACTGCTACAACTTCTTCGGCGAGATTCTGTGGCGTATGGAGCTGGCGAGCTTCGTGCGGCGCTATGCGATCTTCATCTTCCGCGGCGACGCGCTCGGCCCGACGTCCCACTTCTACTATCCGGGATCGACCGACCTGACTCCGGTCGGCGAACTGTACACCGCTTGGGATGGTGACACCGTCGTGCGTTCGGACGTTGCCTACCACGTGCACAACCTTGGAATGGCGGAACACCTCGGGGACACGGGCGGTGTCGGTCCGGATACGCTGGATATCTACCAGCGCGGTGCCACGACGGAATGGGCGTTCCGGCCTGCTGGCGGTGGCTTCGAACACGTCGACAATCTCGCCACCGGCCGGCGCCTCGCCAGCGATGGCGGCAATGTGACGATGGTGTCGCCAACCACGGCCGGGCCGTCCGTGCAGTGGCGACGCATCGGCATTGGCAACGGCTACTACTACCTCGAGCACAGCTCGGGCAATCGCCTGCGGCACAACCCGGCGGGCCATCTGGAGATGCTGCCGGGTTGGACGCTGAACTCCGCCCGTTGGCGGTTCGTAAAGGCCTATCAGCCTGCCGACGCCACCGTCTATGGCACCCGTTGCGGCAACGCCGATCTCGAGTTGGTTGGGGTGCCAGTCGGCGGTGGCACCGTCACGCTGCGGGTCGACGGCGCGGGTAGCAGCGCCCCCGCTTTCGTTGCCGTTTCGCTGGAGCGCGGTCAGGCGCCCCTCCACACGATCGGCATGAGCGGCTGCTATGCAAACGTTGCCGCCGGGCCGTTGCTGCTCGGAACGGTTGGCGGAGCCGCGAACCCGCTCGGACAGTTCGCCGCCCAGCTGCCGATTCCCAAGGGCTTCGTCGGCACGGTGTACGCCCAGGGTTTCGTGCTTCAGCCGTTACTCAACTCTCTCAACCTTTCCGCGACGCGCGGCGTGGCCGTCCACGTGCGCTGAGCGTTTCCATGTCAGACACCATCTAAGACCACGACAACTCTGTTCTCTGCAACAACCATGAAGTACCTAGTTCTTTCGCTCTCTTGTGTGGCGGCGCTTGCACCGCTGGCAACCGCTCAGATCACCTACGTCGACGCGGACGTCGCAACCAACACCACGCTCGCCGATGGCACGGCCTACGCGCCGCCCGTCGGCACGGTTTCCGGTAGCGGTACCGACAACGAGTGGCTGATTCGTCCGTTTGGAAACGGCGGCACGATGCTCACCTGCGCCGACGAAGGAGGCTCGTCGGAAGACGCGCCGATGCTGCGTACCCGCATCACGGGTCTGCTGCCGGGCGTTCCGTACAACATCTACAGCTATTGGTGGAGCGACGGCAGCACCTGGCGGGGGCGCTCGGCGTCTTCGACGACGATCCCGCCCGTCGAGATCCAGGGCTACAACACCTTCCACTTCTCGGGCTCCTCGTTCCTGCCGATGCAGCCGTTGGCGAACAGCGCGGTCGTTGGCTTTGAGCAGACCACGTTGGACCTGTCGTTCGACGCCGGCGGCTTTGAACTCGACGGCCACTTTGGCGGGTCCGTGATGATCGCCGAGGGCAACCGCACGATGTACGAAGTTGTGCTCGGTACGTTCACAGCCGACGTCAACGGCGAAATCGATGTCTACTCCGACGACCTGGCGAACCAAGGCAACGGCAACCGCACATGGTATGACGGCGTGGGCTACGAGATCGCTCCGCTGCCGTATGGCGCCGCCTGTGGCACCGCCCAGATCGAGTTTTCGGGCGTGCCGCACCGAACCACGGATTTCTCGGTCGACCTGATCGGCGCGGATGTGAACAGCCTCGCTGTGATCCTCATCGGGCTGACCCCCTTGCCGCCGTTCGATATCGGCCAGCTCGGCTTTACGCCCGGCTGCTTCCTCAACCTCGACTTCGTCCTGATTGAAGCGGCCATCACCGACGCCAACGGCGCCGCCTCGTGGGCCGGCAACTTCGGCGCGCTGCCGACGACCGGGATTACACCGGTCTACTTCCAGTGGGCGAGTTTTGATGCTTCGTTGAACGTCAGCAACATGACGTTCGGCATCGGCGCCGAGTTCCATTACTAGAGGTTTTGGGGTCGCGTGCAGCTTCGGCAGCGCGGCCTGGCATGGGCGAGTTTCTGCGGGAACCGCTGCGCCGCCCTGTCGAGAATGGCGCCTGTGGTGGCAGCCGGGTCTCGTGCTCTGCTGCGATCTTCCGGCGAAGGCCCGCGTTCGGCTGCCGATTGCCGGTAGGCGGTTGCGGTCACGCCCATGTGCCGGCGGAAATGGCGGGCAAAGTCGGCGTGGTCGTAGAAGCCGGCCTCGAGCGCTATTTCGGTAATCGGTCGCTGCGATGATCGCAGCAGCTCGCAGGCCCGCAGGATGCGCAACTGCATCAGGTAGGCTTGCGGCGTCAGTTGGAATGTCGCGCGGAACTTGCGGCTAAACTGGCGGGCAGACAGGCCGGCCATCTTGGCCAAGTTCTCGACGTCGAGGGGTTTTGCGTAGTGAACGCGCAAGTGCTCGGCAACCTCCGCTAGATCCAGGTAGGGTTGCAGCGCCTCGCGCTGGCCCTCATAGATGCGCACAACTCCGCCGATGCCGCAGATCCGGCCGTCACGATCGAACAGAGGCAACTTGTCGGTAAGCGACCATTCGGGCGAGCCGGCTTGATTCGGAAACAGCTCCAGCAGGTCGAATAGCGGTTCGCGCGAACGGAGGATGCGTTCGTCATCGTGGCGATATTTGGCCGCGAGTCGCGCGGGAAACAAGTCGTTGTCGCTCAGTCCGAGAATCTCGGCTTCGCTTTGCTTGCAGCATCGGGCGACGAACGTCGGGCTGCCCATGCGTAGGCGAAACTGCGTATCCTTGGCGAACAGCATCGTTCCAGGCAGTCGATCGAAGAGCTGCCGGAACGGGCCTATGGCGAGTTGGCGCGTCCAGGCTCCGTCGTCCTGTTGATCCTGCATGGCTTAAAGATACACGCTGGTTTCTGGTTCCTACAAGCAGGTCTGCGAGGCAGCGGCTGTGCTATATGCATACCGGTCGATGCCTTCTCCCTACGCGACTATGTTGCAGTCTCCCAAGCATACGTTCTGGCTCCTGCTCTCTTGCCTGCTCTTGGCGTCACTTGCCAGCGCAAGCGCGCAGGCGACGGCGTCGACCCAGGAGCTCGAATCGCCGCGGCGCCTCGCGGTGATGTTCTTTGGTGCTCCGACCCAGAACGGCCCACATCACGATCCGATTACGCGGTACCGCGTGGCCAAGAGGGCGTTAGGTGTGGCGGGCATCGACCTGACATACGTCGAAGACCCGGCCCAAGCGTTCACACCGGAGCAGTTGGCTCGCTTCGACGCCGTGCTGATGTATGGCAACTGGAACCAGCGCGCGCCGATGCCGCGCGAACAGCTGGCTGCTTTGCTGCAGTTCGTCGACAGCGGGGGCGGCTTCGTGCCTGTGCACTGCGCCTCGGCATGCTTCGGCGGCTCGCCGCGATTCATCAAGCTGGTTGGTGCCCGCTTTGCGCGGCATGGTGGCGCGGAGTTCCAGGTTCAGAACGTCGTAGCAGACCACCCCATCTTGCGCGGCTTGGCGGGCTACAAGGCCTGGGACGAGACCTACGAGCACGACCAGGAAGGCGACGATCGCAACATCTTGCAGACGCGCGATGGCGAACCGTGGTCGTGGACGCGACAGCAGGGCAAGGGGCGTGTGTTCTACACAGCCAGCGGCCACGACCATCGGGTTTGGGGCCGCCCCGAGTTTTTGGACTTGCTGCGCCGTGCGGTCATTTGGGCGGTTGGTAGCGAACGAGCAGAACTGCTCGAGCGGCTGCAGCTGCCGGAGCTTGAGACCGAGGCGGTTTCGCTGCCGGGCTACCGCGACCGTCGCGAGATCACGCGTGCGCAGAAGCCGCTGTCGCCGAGCGAGTCGCAGAAACTCGCCCAGGTGCCGCCGGGCATGACTCTGCAGCTGTTCTGCAGTGAGCCGGATATCGTCAATCCGATCCACGTCGCCTGGGACCATCGCGGTCGCGCGTTCGTCATCGAGACGATCGACTACCCCAACAACCTGCAGCAGGGAGACCTCGGCCACGACCGTATCACGATCTGCGAGGACACCGATGACGATGGACGTGCTGACCGCTTTACGCGATTCGCCGAGGGGCTGTCGATCCCGACGTCGCTCTGCTTCGCGAATGGTGGCGTCATCTGCACCAACGGCAGGGACATGCTGTTCCTCGAAGACTCTGATGGCGACGACGTAGCGGACCGCCGCCGGGTGCTCTTCACCGGCTTCTCGATGGGCGACACGCACGCCGGTGTGTCGAACTTGCGCTACGGCTTCGACGGCTGGGTCTACGCCACCATTGGTTACTCCGGCTTCCGTGGCGAGGTCGGCGGCACGACGTATCAATTTGCCCAGGGCGTGTTTCGGTTTCGACCGGACGGCAGCGAGCTGGAGTTTCTGCAGAACACGACGAACAACACCTGGGGCCTGGGCTTCGGCGAAGCCGGCGACATCGTCGGCTCGACGGCCAACGGCAATCCGAGCTTCTACCTGACGTTTGCGCGTTCGGCCTACCAGCTCGCCGGCATCGAGCAGCCCCGAACGCCTGGCGCTGACGACAACCCGGTGTTCTTTGCAATGTCGGAGGATATCCGTCAGGTCGATCAGTTCGATCGCTACACCGCTGCGGCTGGGCACGCAATCTACACGGCCCGGCGCTTCCCCTCCGCGTATCAGAACCGCGTAGCCTTTGTGTGTGGGCCGACCGGCAAGCTGGTTGGGCAGTTTGCGCTGCGTCGGGACGGCGCCGGCTTCCGTGCAGAGCAGTTGCCGAACAACCTGTACGGATCCGCCGATGCTTGGAGTGCGCCGGTGTGCGCCGAGGTCGGTCCCGACGGCGCTGTCTGGATCTGCGACTGGTACAACATCATCGTGCAACACAACCCGACGCCGAGTCGGCAAGCCGCCGGCATCGATGCGAAAACGGGGCGCGGCAACGCCTATGAGACGCCGTTGCGCGACAAGCAGCACGGCCGCATCTGGCGCGTGTTCCCCTCCGGATCGGCGGACGAGTACGCTCCAGACCTGCGTCGGCCGGAGCCGGTTGCGCTGCTGGCGGCGCTGGGTAACGGCAACCTACTCTGGCGACTGCATGCGCAGCGGCTGTTGGTCGAGGGCGGCGCCAGCGAGCCTCTGCCGCAGAGCGTTCTCGGCCAACTGCGGGAGCGTATTGCGGGCGGGGGGTGGGCCGGCGTGCATGCGCTGCATGTGCTGGCACAGGTCGACGAACTCGATGCGGGAACCGTCGTGGCGGCGCTGCAATCCAGCGCCCATGCCGTGCGGCGGGCCGCGCTGCATTACGCGAGCCCCGAGCAGATCAAAAAGGTCTACGTGCGCGCGGGCGGCATTGCGGCGGATGGTCGAGAACTCGCTGAGGTGCTGGTTGCACTGTCGAGGTCGGCGCGCGACCCCGAAGTGGGCACCGCGATCTATGCGGTCGCGGAGCGTCTCGGCGACGCGATGCTGAGCGAGCGGGCGATGCGCGATGCGTGGACGATGGCCGCGCGATCGCAGGCCGCGGACGTGCTCGCGGCCGCCGCGGCGGCGGGGCGGCGATGGGACGACGAGGTTACCCCAAGAAACCTGCTGCCCAACCCCGGTTTCGAGCACGTGACCGATGGCCGGCCGGATGGCTGGCCGGAACTCCGTCACTACAGTGGTGCGAAGCCCGACCGCATCACCGTGCGCTCGGCAGCAGGTGGCCGCGCGGGGTCTCGCTGTCTTGAAATCCGATGTGACGAGTTGACGGACTTTGGCGTCGCAACCACGCTGTCGCTCGACAAGGGCGCGCGCTACCGGCTCAGCGGCTGGCTGCGCACCGAAGGCGCGGTGGCGCGGGGAGCCGCGCCCGGCATGATGCTGAACGTGCACTCTGGCCCGCACTCGCGCGGCCTGACCGGTGACAACGAGTGGTCCTTCGTCTCGTTCGAGTTCGAGGCGTGGCGCCAGGAGCACACCATCCACTGCCTGTTTGGTGGCTATGGCGGCGCCATGGGCGTGGCGTTCTACGACGATCTCGAGCTCGTCAAGATCGGCAGCACGCGCACGCTATCGGGGGCGCTGCGGGCGCTTTCGCAATACGTGGAGAGCGCGGCCAGCGAGGATATTGCCGCAGCTGTTCCGCGCAAGTTCGTGCCTGACCCGGCGGTGCATGAGCGCGGGGCCGCCGTCTTTCAGAAGACATGCATCACCTGTCACGGTGTCGATGGCAAAGGTGCGCCGAACGTCTTCCCGCCGCTGTTCGGATCGGATTGGGTTACCGGCACGCCAGATGTCCCGATCAGGGTTGTGCTGCACGGCTTGATGGGGCCGATCCAGGTCGGTGGTAAGGCATACACCAGTGTCATGGCGCCACTGGGCTCGCTTCTTGATGACCAGCAGGTGGCCGACGTCCTGACCTATGTGCGCCAGAGCTTCGGCAACGACGCCAGGCCCGTTGCGGCCGAGGAAGTCGCTCGGGTGCGCAAGGCCAACGAGGGGCGCACCCAATTTTGGACCGCCGGCGATCTGGGGCGGTGATATTCGATCCACGAGAATCCAAACTCCTACTCTCACACCTTCTCAGTCATGACTACGTACCGTGCAGCCATTGTTGGTCTCGGATTCGGCGCCGAGTTTCTACCGATCTACCAACGGCATCCGAACGCGGAGCTGTTTGCGATTTGCCAGCGCAACGAAGAGTCGCTGGAGAAGATTGGCGATGCTTTTAACGTGCCGCGTCGTTTCACGGACTATGCCGATCTGTTGAAGGATCCGGACGTCGACTTCGTGCACATCAACACGCCGATTCCCGATCATGCCGAGATGTCGATTGCGGCGCTCGAGGCGGGCAAGCACGTGGCCTGTACGGTGCCGATGGCGACCAGCCTGGCCGATTGCCGGCGTATCGTCGAGCTCTGTGAGAAGACGGGACTGCGCTACATGATGATGGAGACGGTCGTCTTCAGCCGTGAGTTCCTGTTCGTCAAGGACCTCTACGAACGCGGCGAACTCGGCAAACTTCAGTTCTTGCAGGCGAGCCACCAACAGGACATGGATGGCTGGCCAGGATATTGGCCCGGGTTGCCGCCGATGCATTACGCGACGCACTGCGTCGGCCCCGTGCTGGGTCTGCCGAAGAAGGACGCCGAATACGTTTCGTGTTTCGGCTCGGGCACGATCCGTGAGGAGATGATCGGCATCTACAACTCACCGTTCGCAGTAGAGACCGCGCACATCAAGCTGAAGGACAGTGACCTGAGCGCGCGCATCATCCGTTCGCTGTTCGATACCGCGAGGCAGTATCGGGAGAGCATCGACGTTTACGGCAGCAAGCAGGCGTTCGAGTGGCCGCTGATCGAAGGCGAGCATGCTGTCCTCCACACCGCCAAGAAGGCGGAACCCGAGATCCCCGCACGCGTCGAGGTGCCAGATTTCGCGCATCTCTTGCCCGAGGCGATCCGCGATTTCACCACCAAGGGCGTCTATGACCTGGGCGGCAACGAGCACCTGTCGTTTACGCAGGGGGGTGGCCACGGCGGCAGCCATCCGCACCTCGTGCACGAGTTCTTGATGGCGCTCGAGCAGGATCGCGAGCCCTGGCCGAATGCCAGGCAGTCGGCCAACTGGACCGGCGTCGGGATTCTCGCGCACGAGTCCGCGATGGAGGGCGGTGCGCGCAGAGATTTGCCGGATTGGACGCTTAGCTAGAGTGGTTGGAAAGACGTCGCTTGGCGCGGCATCACACGGAATAGCCCACGGTGCGCGCGATGATGGATCGACTCGGTTTCAGCTTTCTCTACTTTGCGCCGCACATCACGACCGCGCACGAGCCTTGGTTCGCTCGCTTGCGCGAGCATGGCTATGCCTGTGCCGAACTGCCCATCGTCGAGGCTACGGACCAAGAGATCGAATGGCTGCGACGCACTTGCGAACGTGAAGGCCTGGCCCGCTCGTGCGTCGGGTTCGCGCTGCCCGGCAGCAGCCCGATTGCTGCCGACCGCGCGGAGCGGGACGCAGCTGTTGCGCATCTCGCGCGGCTTTGCGAGAAGGCGCAGGCTCTGGGAGCCGATCTGGTCGCCGGCCCGATGCACTCGGCGTACGGTGTCTGGACGGAACAGCCTCCGACCGGAGACGAGCGGGCCCGCTGCATCGAAGTGCTGCAGCGGGCCGGCGAACATGCCGCGCGCTGCGGGGTGCGGCTGGCGATCGAGCCGCTGAACCGCTTCGAGAGCTACTTCCTGAACACGGCCGCGGACTGCGCCGCTTTGGTTCGGTCGGTCGCACATGAGCACGTGGTCGCCGCGCTCGATACGCACCACGCCCATATTGAGGAGGTCGATATCGCGACGGCGATCCGCGAAAGCGCCGATGTTCTTGGTCACGTGCAGCTGTCGGAAAACCACCGCGGCACACCTGGCACCGGGCAGGTCAAGTTCGACGAGGTCCTGGCGTGTCTGGATGCCGTCGACTACCAGGGCTGGCTCGTGGTCGAAGCGTTCTCGCGCCAAGATCCAGCTTTTGGGTCGCAGTTGAGGATCTGGCGGGATCTCGACGCGGGGCCGGAGTCCGTGTTGGCCGCCGGCGCCGCGCTGACGCATTTGCTACCGAGGTCGTAGCAGCCTCGACCGTCCGGGCTGCGCGTGCTGCCTGGTGCCGCAGTGTCCGGAAAGTCGGCCGACGCGATTTGGATCCGCATTGGCCCGTTCGAATCCACTGATGACCAATGAGTAGCTGCCGGTTTCCGCCGAGCAAGCAGACCGGTTGTGCCGCGCGGCGATGGGAGTCAGCTTGTTGGTAGCGATCACGAAAGCGATCGAGCTTCTTTGGGTTGATCGAGAAGACAGCGAAGCCGCGTTCGAGCAGAGATTCGACGACGGATCCATGCGGGACCTCGATGGAGATCGCAACCGAGCTCGGTTCGCACTTCGTGCGCAGCCAGTCTGTGAGATCCGCGAGGCCGTCGCCGCTGTGTTTGAACGAGCGTGCGCCGACCTTCTTGCCATTGTCATCGAGAGCGCACACCTCATGCTCCTCGGTTGCCCAGTCGACGCCGACGTAGAGTCTGAAGTCATCTGTCATGAGTCCTCCTGAATGGAGAGACCGACAGTCTCAGAACGCGACTCCCTGCCGATGCACGGGTCCCCCCACAGGAGTTCGAAACTCAGGGGGCAAATGGTGGCTCCCGGCAGGTCGCCGGACCAGCTAGAGCCTACGGGGTAGGTTCAGGCGGGTCCTCAACTGGTACACGGGAAGGGGTCCAAGCCCAATTGCTGACGGGTAGTGATTCTTGCGAGCTGTAACAGGGGCGGGTAGGCCTGTCGTTTGGGCTCTGTCTTTGCCTAGCGAGGTGGACGCACGTCCCGATACTGGAATGTGGGCACGGAATCTGCCCATCAGCGGCCAGTCAAATCGAAGCTCTGCGAACCTACGTCGAATCGTTCGTGAAGCGATTCACCGAACGGGTTGCCGATTCCACCGCTGGGTTGGGACGCATTCGCGCTTACACGGATTTGCCTATCCAACTTGGCGTATTTCGACGCGCTACCGCCGTAGCAAACCACCAACCGGTGGCGCCGCCGCGATCGGTAGTTGTGAGCCGTCAAAGCCCTGAATCCAAAGTGCTGCGCCAACCGGCACACCCGTGCTCGGCAGCTGCCACTGCATTGCGACCTGGCCATCTACCCCGGCAAACGCCAGGCCGAGTGAAAACAACCCCGTGGGCTCCAGCAGCAATTCCGGTTCGACCAAGGTTGGTACGTGGGCATCGCCTAAGCCGGCCGAAGCAAACACCAGCAGCAACCCGTTGGATGCGATCTGAAACTCGACGGCAAATGCCTCGCCCAGACGCGGTGGCGCAGTGCGCCGGGCGCCAGCCATGGGGACGAGGATCGCTTGCACGCCGGGGCCCGTTACCAGCGATCGTGCCGATCGCTCGGGGCGCGGTTCGCACGCCTCGACACCGGGCTGCGCCAAGATCTCGCTGTCCGCTAGCCACACCGAAGCATGGCTGTTCGCGCCCGGCTGGACCACCGCCGGCGCTGGGAGCGTGCCGGCGTCGAGGTCCGCGACGATGCGCGTGTGGCTGCAGCGCAGGCGGCTGCTGCCGAGCAGGCGGATCGCGGCGCGCGGCCCGCCAGAATTTTGCGTGGCGGCTAGGATCTCGCAGCCGGATGCGAGCACCAGGCTATCGGTTGCTTCCAGCGCGGAGGCCGTGGCAGCGGACCACGGAGCGGCTAGCGCTTTCACGCAGCAGTCCTGTAGGTGCAGGATGGCGTTGAAGCACAGCAGGGCCTGGTTGGGGGCCTCGAATACGCATTCGTCGCAGGCCACATCGCCCTGTATCGCCGTCGTGCCCAGACGAACGCCAATCAGGTGCGCCTGCTCGCCGGCCGGGACCGTGATCCAGTGCATCAGCGGCGTCTGCAGCTCGACCGTGCCGGGAATGCGCGCCCGCAGCGTCAGGCCGCGAGGCAAAGCCAGGTTGCCGTAGACGCCGGGCTCGACCAGCAGTTCGTCGCCGGGCTGCGCGCTGTCAACGGCGGCCTGCACGTCGGCAAACTGCTGGCCGGGCCCGATCGTCAGGGTTGCCTGCGCGGTCAGCTCTGAGGTGGCCAGCAAGTGCGCCGCCGCCGTCATTGCCAGGATCACCGCTGAGCGCATCGACATGGTCGTAGAGACTACGTGATGCGGCTCGGCTTTACGGCTTCTTCCACGCGTGCAGGGTGCCGTTGTTGCGGCCGAACACAATCTCGACCGGTTCGCTCTCGATTGTGCCACCGTCTGCCGTTCCACCGTCTACCGCTCCACCGCGCCGCACCAGCACCAGCTCCTTGTGGTCGCCAAACGCGCCGATGCCGTGCTCGCTCGGTGGCAGCACCCGCACCGCCTCACCGCCGACCTGCAGCACCAGGCCGGTGCCGCCGTCATGCCGGCCCGTCTCCGGCTCCGGCGCGAAGTGGTTCTGCGCACACACAACCAAATCGTCGACCTGCACAAAGGCAAAGATCGGTGCGATCTGGGCGCGGCGCGGCAGCGGCACCGCGACAAATCGGCCGCTGCCGTCGTTGCGCAACACGCAGCTCGCGAGCTGCACAGCGGACACTTCGCCACACTGCTCAAGCTTGTCTTCGGTGTAGATGTCCCGCAGCAGCGACCGCGCGAACTTCTGATAGGTAGAAAACTTCTCGGCGAGCATCGGCATCGCTCCGCTGCTGCAGCTGCGGCCGCGGACCGGCAGCAGCCGGTCGCCTTCGTATTTGGCCTCGACCAGGTCGCGCGTGCCGTTGTCGTCGAAGTCGCCAAAGTAGAGCCGCGCGGGGTGCTCGGGCGACGCTTTGTATTTCGTATTCCAGCCCTGGTTGCCGGCGAGATAGTCGAGATCGCCGTCACCATCGATGTCAACCGGCAGCAGCGCATTCCACCAGCCGCTGGTTGCCGCCAAGCCTGCCTTTTCGGTGTGGTCGACAAAGCGCTCGCCATCGTTGTGCAGCAGCCGCACCGGCTGCCAGTGGGCGGCGAGCAGAAGGTCCAGACGGCCGTCGCCGTCGGCGTCGGTCGACAGGGCAGACGTCACCAT
>JBGCDH010000038.1:0-8784 GCA_045105235.1 Planctomycetota bacterium
CGCTCGGGGTGTTACTGTGCATGCTGCTGGCGCCGGCGATCTGTGCACTCGCCGCGCCCAAGCCCCCCAACGCGACTCCGTGACCTTGCGCCTCCTTTCCCTCTTGCGTCGAACCACCGTGCGTTCGACCGCCGCCGCTGCGGCCTCGGTCCTGGCCGCAGCCCTCCTTGCTGGGTCCTGTGCTTCTGCGCCGGCGGCCCATTCTCAGGGGCCGCTCGCCGCGCGCGACTATCCGGGCGAGCTCCAGCTACCCGAGCAGCTTACAACCCAAGCCGTCTGGCAGCAGCGCGTCACGGCTTCTTGGCAAGCGCCGGGGCAACCCAGGCAGACGCGCGGCTTCGACGCGGCCGTGCAGCGCCAGGGCGCGACCCTGACGGTGCTTGGACTCTCGCCCGTTGGCTCGGTCGGGTTCGCCATCCGCCAAACGGGCAAAGACGTGCAGGTTGACAACCACATGCAGGAAGAGCTCCGCATTCCGCCGCGCTTCATCTTGCTCGACGTGCAGCGAGCGTTCTTCCCTTGGTTCGACAACAGCGCCAAGGACGCCGTGGATGCCAGCGGCTACCGGCAGCAGATCCGCGGCGGCGAGCGCGTGCGCGAACGACTCGAACAAGGCCGCGTCGTGCAGCGCACCTTTGAGCGAGTGGACAACGCGCCGGCCGGCACGATCCGCATCGACTACGAGTGGGGAGAGCCCGACTGGGCCGTGCCAACGCGCGTCGTGCTCGACAACGGCTGGTTTGGCTACGAGCTGGTCGTCGAAACGCACGACGAAACGCGCCTCGCGCAAACACTTCCCAAGGCCAGGCCGAAAGGCGCTGCCGATGGTCTCGCCAAGCACGCCATGGAGACACGATGAAGCGCCCCGTATACGTCTCGGGCCGCGGCGCGGTCACGGGCTTTGGCGACGGACTCCAGCGGCTCATCGACGGCGTCTACGCCGGCCGCACCGCTCTGCGGGAGCGTCGGCGCACGGCAGCCTTTGCAGCGCCAACTCGCTGCGTTGGCGAGTTTCCGTCCGACCTCTTCGCCGCGAAAGACAGCAACACCGACCTACCGCGACAGGCCGCCCTGCGAGCCTGCGCCGAAGCATTGCAAGAGGCCAGCGCCGGCAGCGCTGGCGAACCTGATCGTGCGACGATGGGCCTGGTTTTCGCGACGACCAAGGCCGACATGTCCGGCGTCTGCGGCCCCGGCCAAGGCCTGGCTTCGCCCATGCATCTGGCAGCTCAGCTGCAGCGTGACCTCGGCCTCGGCGTCACCCCCACGGCCCTTTCGTGCGCTTGCGCATCGGGCATCCTAGGCATCGCAACGGCCGCACGCCGGATCGCCCTCGGCGAACTCGACCGCGTGCTGGTCGTGGCCGCCGACGTCATCAACGCCTTCATCTTGAAGGGCTTTGGCGGCATGGGCGCGCTCGACCCCCAACGCTGTCGGCCCTTCGACGCCGATCGGCGCGGCGTTTCGCTCGGCGACGGCGCCGGCGCCGTGCTGCTCAGCTGCCACGCCCGCGAATCCGTCGGCGTTCGGGTCGCGGGCTACGCCGGCGCCAACGACGCCTGCCACGTCACGGGCCCCGACTACGAGGGGCGCGGCGTCGGCCTCGCCGCCAGCCGCGCCATCGCCCATGCCGGGTTGCAGCCCGACGATATCGACGTGCTGCATCTGCATGCGACGGGCACGCGCGCCAACGACAAGAGCGAGGCCATCGGCCTTGGCAACGTTTGGCGGCAAGCTGGCACCACGCCTCCGGCGTTTGGCACCAAAAGCCAAACCGGGCATACCCTGGGAGCCGCCGGCGTGCTCGAGTCGCTGCTCGCAATCGCCGCGATCGAGCGCCAGAGCGCGCCGAAAAACGTCGGGCTGACGCAGACAGACTGCGACCCCCGGCTACGTTTGACGCAAAACGTCACGCCGCTCCCCGGGGCCAGGCATGCGCTCAAAGTCGCATCTGGCTTTGGCGGCGTGCAGGGCGCTGCGGTGTTTTCCGCATGACGCGCCCCGCCAGCCTGCTGGGCTGCGGACTGGTCGACGAACGCGGCATCGCCGGCACCCGCGGCATTGCGCGGAGCTGGGCCGAACTCGACACCAAGCCACCGGGCACGGGACGCACGATCAAGGAGCTCTTTGGCAAGACCGATACGACCTTCCGGCGCATCGACCTGCCCGCCAAAGCCCTGGTGCTCGCCTGCGAAGCCGCCGACATCCTGCAGCTTTTGGATGAAGACGAGCGCCAGGAAACCGCGATCTGCATCGAAACCGATCTCGGCTCGCTACACACCGATGTGTCGTTCGCCTCGTCGCTCGACGACGAATGCGTGCACGCCGGGATCTTCCCCTATTCGCTGACCAGCACCTGCCTCGGCGAAGTTGCGCTGCGCTACGGGCTGCGCGGCCCGACCGTCAGCATGTCCGTTCGCGACGGCGTCTCGCCCGCGGGCGCCGGTCTGCGGGAAGCCCTGCGCATGCTCGCCTGCGGCGACGTGCAGCACGTCATCACCGGCACGGTCGACGTATTGCTGGAGGCAGCCAACGGCATGGAGCCGAAGCTGCGCGCCATCATCGCGGTGCTCTCCGCCGCTGACGGCGGCATCGACAAGATCGGCTGGCCCGTGCCGGCGCAGGGTCCGTACGACGACATCGTCCGCCACTGTCGCTAGAAATCGGCCGCTAGAAATCGGCCGCTAGAAATCGCCTCTAGAAGCGGCCGCGATCGTCCCTTAGCGGTCGGCGAAAAACGCCAGGCTGCGCTCTTCGCCACGGGCGCGGTCGCGAAGCACAATGGCGAGCTGCGGCGCGAAAGCGTCGACACGCAGCAGCAGAGCCGTACCCGCTCCTTGCCGAGACAGACCAGGAATCGCTCCCTTCGTCGTCCGCTCATCGACGGCCGGCACCACGTCTAGCAGGACCACGTCGACACCCTCTTCACTAGAGACCACGATCCGCCTGAGCTGCTGCGCGGCCGTCAGAGCCACAACGATCGCCTGCTCGACACCAAACGAGAGGTGATCGTCGGGCAACGCGGCAACGGCTCCGCCGTAGCTCAAACGAACGCTGTGCCACCCCGCCGCATCGGCCGCGCGCCGGCACGCGTGCTCGCCGTCTGCAGGCCAGGTCGCGAGCGAATGCTCTTCAAGGCCCAGGACGCAGTCGCTACGCCCGTCGCCAACAACCTCGATGGCGATCGCGCGCGGCGCGGTCGGCAACGCACGCTGGGGTAACGGAGATTCTGCAGGCGTTGCGCAGCCCGAGGGCACGCTCAGAGCAGCAGACAAGCACAACATCGCCGCGGTTGCCGTCACCGCGCATCGTCTGGTAGGAGCATTCCGCATGCGCATCGCCGAGACCGTAGAGCACGCTGCCCGCGGCGGCCATATCATGACGCCATGCAAACGCCCCGCTTCGCACCCCCACTTTTGTTGGCAACCGCCTTGCTCGGACTCGGCGCCGCTGCCCGCGCACAGCAGCCTTCACAAGAGATGGCGCAGGTCGTCGCGGCCTACGCCGCCAAGATCACGGCCTCGGCACGCTTCGTCAGCAACCGCACGATGGCGTCCGTGCGCGCCCAAGAGCTCCAACCGGCAACGGCGCTCGAGAAACTCGTCATGCCGTTGCTCAAGGTGGAAGTCGACGAAGAGACGCGCCAGGTGACCTGCAAGGTTGGCGCGGCGTCGGCAACTGCGATCTATCGCGAGGGGCTTGGCTGCGTGCTGCTCCACGAACAGGTCGACATCGAGGATCTGCAGGCCATGCGCCCCGCGAACATTGCCATGCCAAGCGCCGAACAAGCGTGGCCGCTGGGCGAGCAACTCGACGATAGCTCGCGCGCCAAGACCGGCATCGCAAGCGACCAAGTCCAGGCGGCCCTAGACCGCGCCTTCGCCGAGGCGCACGACAACCGCAGCGTGCACACGCGCGCCATCGTAGTCCTGCACAAGGGCGAGCTGGTCGCCGAGCGCTACGCGGAAGGATTCGACCGCGACATGCCGCTTCCCGGCTGGTCGATGAGCAAAACCTTGACCGCCGCACTTTGTGGACTGCGCGCGGGCGACGGCGAGTTCGATGCCGACAGCCAGCCCAGAGTGCCCGGCTGGGGCGGCGGCCCGCGCAGTGCACGCCGCGGCCGCCCCGATCCACGCGGCCGCATCCGCAATGGTCACCTGCTGACGATGACGGCCGGGCTGCGCTGGAACGAGAGCTACGAAGACCCCAATAGCGACGTGCTGCGCATGCTGTTCGCGTCGGCCGACCACGCCGCGGCCTACGCCCGCCAGCCGTCGGCCACCCCACCCGGCGACCGCTTCGCCTACGCCAGCGGCGCGACCAACTTGCTGTGCCGCGTGCTGCGCTCCGGCTATGACGAGGACGAAGAGTATTGGGCGCTCCCCCACCGCTTGTTCGCCGCCTTGGGCATGCGTACCGCAACCCTTGAGACCGACCCGATCGGCACCTTCGTCGGCAGTTCCTACGGTTACGCATCGGCCCGCGACTGGGCCCGCCTCGGCATGCTGTACTGCAACGGCGGCACGTTCGCCGGCCAGCGCATCCTGAGCGAAGAGTGGCTGCAGAGCTCCACCACTCCGCATGACGCCAGCAACGGCCAGTACGGCTACCAGCTGTGGCTCAACCGAGACCCCGACGGCAAAGACGGCGAGGCGCAGCCGAGCTGGCCCGAGCTGCCCGAGGATCTCATGCGCATGGACGGGCACGAAGGCCAGTATGTCGTCATGTCGCCAGCGGCAGAGCTGGTCATCGTCCGACTAGGCTGCACCAAGCAGGGCGGCTTCGACATTCGCGGCCTCGTGCGCGACATCCACACGGCTGCCGGCGTGCAGACTGCGAAAGAGCTGGTCCCGGCCGGCGGCGGCCGTTAGCGGCCGAAAGCAGCCCGACGCCGTCGATTGCGTGAGAGCGGAAGGGCTGACATCACTAGTGTAGTGCATCCGATATAGGGGGCATTCTGCGGGCACGAAGCCGCCCGTCACGGCGTTGCTGCTCCTCGGCAGGACGTATGGAACATGCATTCGTCACAGCGCCTTGCGACGAACGCCCTCGCATCCCGGATAATACCCCATCTACCAGATGCACTACACTAGTGTCGTGCATCTGCTCATGCCCCCGATATCAGCTGCACGACACTAGCGTCCACCAACCACGGGCGGCAGGTCGCGCCATGGGCCAAACGGATCGGCCGTGCCCGCTGGCCGGGGCTGCAGGTAGTCCGACCAGCGCCGCTCAAAGCGCAGATCGCCGGCCACCAGCCCCTCGAGCGCCGGATGCTTTGCGAGCACGTTGCGAAGAACCGAAGCCTTGGCCGTGACCGGCACGCGCGGCAGCTCGCTCCGCACCGGACGTCCGTAGGCAAACACCACGGGGCTCGCATCCGCACGCGCCAGGTGGACCCGAACCTCCGGGTACTCCGGCCCCCGCACCCACTGTTCGTCGAGGTTGGTCGCGTCGATCTCTAGCAAGCGCGGGCATGCCTCGACCAGCGGCGCCAGCTGTTCGCGCCACTCGACGGCGATCCGTGCGCCGACGAGCACCCGGCGATCGCTCGCAACCGCTCCCTCGCGCACGTCCATGTTGGGCAGGCCCCCTTCGCGATAGAGCCGCAGCTTGGGCAGGTCATTGGCGACAAACGGCAGGACGACGGCATCGCGATCGACCAAGCAAAGCGGCCGATCGTCGGCATCGTGCACCGCAAGCAGGGGCCGTCGCAGCTCCAGATGCAGCCGAAACTGATTGGGGAACAGCCGGGCAATGCGGACGTCCCGCACCCAGGCGACGGACGCCAGCCCGTCGCGCAATCGGCGGCTCGTCGGCTCATCGAGGATCGGGACCTCATCCGACAGCCACGGGGAAAGTGCACTCGAAACCTCGACCAGCATAGGAGGCGTCAGCCACGACGGACTCTCGGCAAACGCGACGTGGTCGAGGGTCACGGGCGGCGACTTTTGCGCGTCGGGCCCGAAGCGCGCCGCCAAAACGTCGGCGGCCCGCGGCCCCGCGAACCAAAGCGTGGCCGCGAACGCCCCCAGCACACATACGCGGATCGTCCAAAGCGGCGCCGTCGAGGTCATGCAGCTAACGAAGCGGGGTTGCACCACATGCCGGCAGTCACTCCGCCAGCAGGGCTCGGCGCGTTGCAGCGCCTTCGAATGCGGCGCCGTAGCAAACCGCGGATATCGGTCGTGGCTCGATCGGCACAACGGAAGCTCGTCCTTTGCATGGCCCCATCGCGACAACGACCGGCCCACTCGCAGGAACAGCAGCAGCAACCCAACGGGCTGCTATGCAGCGGGCCAGCGCCCGCTCGTTGCGCGCGGCGCACCGCGCGCGGCCAAGAAACTCTTCGCGAGGCGAAACCTCTAGGTGACGAACCTTGAGGCAACGAGAAGACTCGCGGCGAGTCGCGCTAGTTGAGGCGTGCGACGACCGGCTTGGCTTCGCCCTTGCCACCACGGCCACCCGTGCCACCACTGACCATCTCGCAGTCGTCGGTGAAGATTTCGAGGGTATCGAGAACATTCTCGAGCAGGTCGCGGTCGATCGTGATCTCGCGTGCGCCCTTGGCGGACTCGAGTTCGTGATCCAGCAGACGGGTGAGGATCTTGACCTGCGACAGGTGACGGCCGACGAACTTGCCGACGTTGACTTCTGACTTGCCTTCCATGATTGGCTCCAGAGCAGAGGGCTTCGCTGCGATTCGGGCTACAAGCCTTCTGGCAGCAAAGCGCGGGGGGTTTTGGGAGGGATGCAGTGGTGACCGCCACCGCAAGGACCGGTGCGACCGACGCCAAGCGACCGTCGCGCGAATGCTCCGCTGACTGACGGAACGCCGCTGAGCATAGCAATCCCTCCGCACCGATAAATAGAGGTATTCGTGCAGTTCTTGGCTTGCACTGTGGACAATCATTCACACGGATGTGAGTTCCTGCCCGCGCGGCCTGGCCAGCTGTTCATATGCACGATTCCAACTGCGGACACGCTGTGCGATGCTGCCATCGTGCCAGCACCAAAGACGGATGAGCCGCTCCTCTTCAAGGGTTACACGCTCAACGCCTTTCAAGTCGAAGCGGCGCAGGCGATTGAAGACGGCAACAACGTGCTCTTGGCGGCGCCGACCGGCTCCGGCAAAACGCTCGTCGCCGAATACGCCATCGAGCACGCGGTCAAAGCCGGCCGCCGCGCCATTTACACGAGCCCCATCAAGGCGCTCAGCAACCAGAAGTTTCGGGACTTCAAGAACGACGGCCTGCGCGTTGGCTTGATGACGGGCGACCTGACGCTCGACCCCGACGCGCCGCTCGTCATCATGACGACGGAGATCTTTCGAAACGCGGTATTCGAAGATCCAGAGCGCTTCCGCGACACCGACTTCGCAATCTTCGACGAAGTGCACTTCGTCGACGACATCGATCGCGGCACGGTTTGGGAAGAGAGCCTGATCTTCGCGCCGCAGCACGTGCGCTTCGTCGGGCTCAGCGCCACCATCGCCAACCTGCACGAGTTCGGTGACTGGATCCGTGAGGTTCGGGATCGTGATCTTACGGTGATCGAACACAAGAAGCGGCCGGTGCCGCTCTCCCACCGCCTGTTTCACAAGGACGCGGGCGTGTTCCAGCTCGCGCAGCGCAAGCGCGCCATCACGTTCCACGAGCGTGCTGCCTCGCGCGAAGTCCAGCACGGCGTCCGCGACCAGCGCCAGGGCCGCCGCGAACGCGAACGCTCCCAGTGGGGCGACAAGCGCGAGCGCGCACGCGGCCGCAAGAAGCACTTCGGCCCTCGCCCGTACGTGATGCTGCTCGACGAGGTCGTCAGCCGCGACCTGCTGCCGGCGCTGTACTTTTGCTTTTCGCGCAAGGAGTGCGAAATCAAAGCCGAGCGCAGCATGGGCCGACGCTTGCTCGATCGCGCCGAACGACGCGAAATCGAGGACCTCTTCTACGAGATCTGCGACCGCTTCGAACTGGATGTCGAGCAAGACCCCGTGCTGCTCGGAGTGCTCGGGCGCGCCCTCTGCGGCGTCGGCTACCACCACGCCGGCGTGCTGCCGATCCACAAGGAAGTCGTCGAACGGCTGTTTACGTCCGGCCTGTTGAAGCTGCTGTTTACGACCGAGACCTTTGCCCTCGGCATCAATATGCCGGCGCGCACGGTCGTCTTTGACCTGCTGCGCAAATACGACGGCGTGCAGATGAACTACATGAAGGCACGCGACTACCTGCAGATGGCGGGTCGCGCGGGCCGCCAAGGACTCGACAAGAGCGGCCTGGTGATCTCCATCCTCGAAGACGAGGACCTGATGGATGCACCACTCTCGCGCTACCACTCGGGCAAGGTCGAAGCGATCCACTCGCGCTTCAATCTCTCCTACTCGACGATTCTGAACCTCTACGATCGCCTCGGCAGCAAGGGCCTGCAGGCGGCCTACGATCAGAGCTTTCAGGCCTTCCAAGCGCTGCGCGGTTCGGCGTCGGCCCGCAAGAAGAAGCGCGCCGCGGCGCACGCGGCACTCGCGAGCCGCGTCAACGTGCTGCGCGAAGCCGGCTATCTTGACAGCGACGGCCTGATGCCCCGCGGCAAGCTGGCGCAGCGCATCAACGGCTACGAGATCCAGGCGACCGAACTGATGTTCGCCGGCGTGCTGGAGACGATGGACATCCACCAGCTGGCCGCGACCTTCACGGCTTTGATCCACGAAGAACGGCGCCGCGCCGACCCCAAGCACTTCCGCCGCGAGCCGGGTCCGCTGATGCAGGGCGCCAACCAGGCCGTGCAGCG
>JBGCDH010000039.1:0-13709 GCA_045105235.1 Planctomycetota bacterium
CGCCGCTCGGTTCGCCGGCCGATCCGCCGGCCGGTTCGCCGCCCGACAGAGCGGCCGCGCACTCAGATCGCCCGGCCGCCGCGCAGCAAGCCCTTCGGCCGCAGCAACATGACCAGCGCCGCCAGTGCGGCACCGCACAGCGCCGCCGTCGCCAAGGCGGTTGGGATGCCGTGCTCGTCCTGCAGGCGGAACAGCAGCACGTTGGCCAACGCGTAGACCGCGCGTGCACTCAGCGACAGGACCGAAAGCACCGTCGTTCGTTGGGCGGAGCCAATGCGGTGGTTGACGAACTCGTGGACGAGCGACCAGTGCAGCGCAAACGGGATCTGCTGCACGAAGAACATCGCGACGCCGAGCCAGCAAAGGGCGGCCGCCGCGGAAGAGCCCGTTGCTGTCTCGGCACGCGCATACGAGATGGTCGTGGCCATCACGAGCAGCGAGGCGCACATCACGAGCGGCATCGCCCAAAACAGCGCCCGACGACCGAAACGTGCGACGAGCGCTGGCACCTTGGAGCTGAACGGTGCGGCCGCCAGGCTCAGCGATGCGAACAGTACGCCAACCCAGATCGCGTCGGCGAACAGTGGCTCAAACTGGCCCGCTGCGTCCAGGTAGGGCTGGTAGTCGTGGAACGGAAAGCGCAGCAGCGTGAACAGCACCAGCCAGTAACCGAGCAGCCACAGTACCCCCGGTCGGCGCAGCTCGCGCGCGGCGCCATCCAGCAGCCGCGGCTTCGGCTTCGCGGTCAGGCCTGCGGCGTTGTCGCGGTGGGCGCGGCGCTCTGGCAAGCCTGCGAGCGGCTGTAGCCGGCTGGCGAACGCGGCCGCCAACACGCACAGGCCGCACGTGGCGGCAATGGCCAGTGCAAACGCCTGCCCATCGGCATCGCCGAATCGCACAAGCAGGCCCCCGAGCAAAAACGCCGTGCCGGTGCCGTAGAGGCGCAGCGCATGCATGCGTGCTTCCTCGCGCAGGTAGGTGGTCTCGGTGCCGCTCGCGCGCAGCGTTTCGTAGAGCGCGACGGTGGGCGGTCCCGACAAGATCGAGTGGCCAAGACCGAGCAGGATCTCGCCGGTCAGAAACCCCGCATAGTCCGGCTGCAGCAGCATCGTGCCAAAGCCCAGCGCCAGCATCAGCGGTCCCATCACCAGCATGCGCCCGGCGCCGATGCGGTCGGCGAGCATGCCGGTGGGCACTTCGGCCACGAACATGGTCGCGTAGTAGGCGGTCAGGATCTCGCCATACTGGCCCGGCTCGATGCCGTTCTCGGCGAAGTAGAGAAACAGGAACGGCACGCACGCGAACGGATACGTGACGACGGCGTAGCGGCGCAACCAGCGCACTTGTGACCTGGAGGTCGGCAAGCGAGCACAGTGGAGCAGGGGCCCGCTCGTTGCAATCGTCGCCGAACTGCCTGACGCTCCCGCTGTGCGCTTGCCTGCAGCGATAGCATCCACCAACACCTCCCGTGCGGCTCTGGCGGCTTGGATGGCGCTGGTCGTGCTGGCGACCCTGGCCACCCTGGGCGGCTGCTCCTCACTCGCCGCGCCCCGTCCCGGTCGCGCCGGGCTCCCGGCTGCCTCAAGCGTCGCGCAGCGCTGGGCTGAAGACGTCCTGCTCGGTGCCGAAGTCGGCGCGGATCGCAGCCGGGTCGTGCGCTGGCGCCGGCCGGTTCGCTTCCTGGTTGTCGATGCGCCAATCGGCCTGCGTGCGGCCACCGAGGCCGCGTTCGCGGAACTCCGCGACGCGCTGGCGGGGCTGCACCGTTTGACGCTGGAGCACGTGCGTCGCGACGACGATCGGATCGGCACGGACGGCTATGTCACGGTGTTTGCGATCGCTCCCGCGGAGGCTGCGGACTTGGCGCAGCGGTTTGGCGCCCATGCGCCGGATCAAAACGCCGACGGCTGGTTCACGATCCACTGGGCGCCAAGCTTCGAACTGGTGCGGGCGATCGTCTTCATCTCGCCCTACCTGCCGACAGATTGGCTGCGCCACACTGCCTTGGAGGAGATGTTCCATTCCCTTGGCCCGAGCAATGACTCCGAGCTGTGCGCGGAATCGGTCGTCTTTGAGGGAGCGAGCAGCTTCGGCCGGCACCAACACCTCTCGGCAGACGACGGCAGAATGCTCCGTCTGCTGTATGGCGTGCTGCGAGCGGGGGATGGGCGGGGGGCGATCCGTCGGGCCTATGCGCCGCGGTGAAGCTGGTGGCGCGGCGAGGTTGCTTGCATTCCGCCGCTGGCGGGGCATCCTCAGGCGGGATGGTCGAATTTTCCGACTTCCGCAGCGACACGATGACCCGGCCTACGGAGGCCATGCGCAAGGCGATGGCGACGGCCGTTGTCGGGGACGATGTCTGGGGTGAGGACCCGACCGTGCAGGAACTCGAGCAGAGCGCCTGCCGGCTGTTGGGCAAACCGGCCAGCGTCTTCGTGCCCTCGGGCACGATGGCCAACCAGATCGCGATCCATGTTCACTGCCGCCCGGGCGATGAGCTGATCTGTGAGCAGCGCAGCCACGTTTTCTACTACGAGGGCGGCGCGATCGCTCGGCTCTCCGGAACGCAGGTGCGCACGTTGGCGGCTGAGGATGGCTTTCCCAGCGCGGAACAGATCGCGGCAGTGGTTCGCCCGGACGATCCGCACTTCCCGCGTTCGCGGCTGCTGGTGCTGGAAAACACGCACAACATGGCCGGTGGCCGCGTCGCGCCGCCGGCGCGCATCGCGGAGCTTGCCGAGACGGCTCGCAAGCACGGCTTGCAGGTCCACGTGGACGGCGCAAGGCTGGTCAACGCCGCGGTGGCGCTTGGCTGCGCACCGGCCGACTTGGTGGCGGACTGTGACACGACGACGCTGTGCTTGAGCAAGGGACTGGGCGCTCCGGTTGGCTCCCTCTTGGCGGGCGACGAAGCTTTCGTGGCCGAAGCGCGACGGGCTCGCAAAGCATTTGGCGGCGCCATGCGCCAAGCCGGGGTGTTGGCGGCGGCGGGCTTGCTGGCGCTCGAACAGGGCCCGACGTTGCTGGCCGCCGACCACGCGCGCGCGCGGCGGCTCGCCGAAGGACTTGCCGAGCTGAGCTGGGCAAACGTCGACCTCGATGCAACCGATAGCAACATCGTCATGCTCGACCTGATGGACTCGGTCGCGCCGGCAACGCTGGTTGAGGCGCTTCTGCGTGAAGGTGTCCAGGCGGCAGCTGCGGGCCCGAGCCGCGTTCGTTTCGTGCTGCATCGCGATCTGGGCGATGGCGACGTCGACCGATGCCTGGCGGCGGCTCGCGACTTTGCTCCAAGCTAGCCGCTTGCTCCAAGCTAGACTGTGCCTAGCCAGACCGTGCTCTTAGCCAGACCGTGCTCTTAGCCAAACCGTGCTCCTAGCCAAACCGTGCTCCTAGCCAGACCGTCCTCCTAGCGAGACCGTGCTCCCAGTTAGACTGTGGCGATCTCATTCGTGACCGATTTTCCGTGACCGACACCCAACCAAAACGCTCGTGACGATCTTCAAGGCCTACGACATTCGCGGCACCTACCCCGACCAAATCGATGCGACGACCGCCTATCGCATCGGCGCGTCGATGGTCCGCCACCTCAACGCCAAGCGACTCGTGGTCGGGCGCGACATGCGCACGATGGCGCCGGAAATCCAGGATGCCTGCATCGACGGCATGCTGAGCCAGGGTTGCGACGTGATCGATATCGGCCTCGCATCGACGCCGATGGTCTACTACGCGATCGGCAAGCTCGAGTGCGACGGCGGCCTCGTGGTCACCGCGTCTCACAACCCCAAGCAATACATCGGCTTCAAGCTGTGCCGCGAGGGCGCTCGTCCGATGTCCGGCGACAGCGGCATCCAGGAGATCCGCGCGATGGTGGAGGCGGGCGAGCCGCCGACCGGTGCTGCGAAGGGCACGCGCGATCAGGTCCACGTCATGGACGACTGGGTCGCGCACATCGCCGGCTTTGCGCGCAGCATCCAGTCGCAAACGGTTTGCATCGACTACGCCAACGGCATGGGCGCCAATGAATCGCCGGCGATCTTCGACAAGATCCCGGGCATTGAGGTGCACGCGCTCTACCAAGAGCTGGACGGCACGTTCCCCAACCACGAGGCGAACCCGCTCAAGGAATCGAACCTCGACGACCTGCGGGCCTCGGTGGCCAAGCACGGCGCGACCCTTGGCTTGGCGTTTGACGGCGATGCCGATCGCTGTGCCTTTGTCGACGAAGAGGGGCGCACGGTGCATGCGGATCTGATCACGGTGATCCTGGCGCGCGGCATGCTCGAGCGTCATCCGGGCAAGGGCATCATCTACGACCTGCGTTCGAGCAAGGTCGTCAAGGAAGAGGTCGAGCGGCTCGGCGGTCGGCCGGTCAAGGAGCGCGTCGGCCACTCGTTCATGAAGGAGACGATGCGCAAGACGGACTGCATCGGCGGCGGCGAGCTGTCGGGGCACTTCTACTTTGCCGAGAACTACTTTACGGACTGCGGCGTGCTGGCCGCGATCGAAGTGCTCAACCAGCTCAGCGCCGAAGGCAAAACGCTGAAGCAGGCCGCCGACGAGTTGCGCAAGTACTTCGGCACCGGCGAGGTCAACTTCAAGGTCGAGGACAAGGCCGGCAAGATGAAGGAGATCGCCGAGCGCTTCTCCGATGGCGAAATCGACTACCTCGACGGCATTACCGTTACCTACAAGGATTGGTGGACGAACGTTCGTCCGTCCAACACCGAACCGTTCTTGCGCATGTGCCTCGAAGCCGACACGCCGGAGCTGATGGAGCAAAAGCGCAAGGAAGTGTTCGAGGTGCTCGGCACGCCGGTTGACCACTAGAACCGTCATGATTCCTCGACCGTCTGGCATCGTCACGCTGACCACGGACTTTGGTCTCGAAGACCCGTACGTCGGCATCCTGAAGGGTGCGCTCCTGCGCGCCTCGGACAAGCCGCGCATGGTCGACCTGAGCCATGGCGTGCCGCCGCAGGATCTCGCGGCCGGCGCGTTTGTGCTGTGGTCGGCGATCAACCGCTTTCCGGACGGCACGGTTCATGTTGGCATCGTCGACCCCGGCGTCGGCTCTGATCGCCGCATCCTTGCGGCGGCTGCCCACGATCAGTTTTGGCTGGCTCCCGACAACGCGCTTCTCGGGGCTGTTTTGGCCGGGGATCCGGCTGCCGAAGTGCGCGAGGTCGATCTGGAACATCTGCGCATCCAGCGCGAAGCCGTGACGTTTGATGGCCGCGACGTGTTCGCGCCGGTTGCCGCCATGTTGGCGAGTGGCCGCTTTGGGTTTTCGGCGCTGGGAGTGCGGATCGATGACGCCAAAGCAGACGACCTGCTGTTTGGCTCCGCCGTCGACTGCCCTGGCGCTGGCGGCAAGACCAAAGGCCGCGTGGTGCACGTAGACCACTACGGCAACTTGATCGTCAACGTTCCGGCGGAGCACGTTGCCGCGGCGAAGAGCGTTCAGGTTGGCTCGGAGTGCGTGCCGCTGCTGCGCACCTACACCGACGCTGCGACGGGGGGCCTCTTGGCCTACGTGGGCTCATTTGGCCTGTTGGAGGTGGCGGTTCGCAACGGCAGCGCCTCGGCAAAGCTAGGAATCGGGCGTGGTGCGACGATCGAGCTGCAGAACAAGTGAGCGCTAGCGCGTAGACTCACGAGCTGCATGACCGCGACTGATAGCAGCAGTGATCCCAAGACCCAGACCCTCCGCCTGGTCGGCGTGCCGATGGATCTCGGCGCAGGCCGTCGGGGAGTCGATATGGGGCCCTCGGCCATCCGCATTGCCGGCGTGGCCAAGGCGCTCGCCGACCTCGGCTACACGATCGAGGACGATGGCGACGTCGGCGTCCCCGCTCCGGAGACACGAGCTCCCGGCGACGAGAAGGCCCGCTACCTGGAGCCGATCTATCACGTCTGCAACCGCCTGCGGCTGCGCGTGCGTCGGGCGCTCGACCAGGGCGACGTGCCGGTTGTGCTCGGCGGCGACCACAGCATTGCCATTGGCACCTTCTCAGGCGTTGCCGAACACTTCCGCGAGAAGGACGAGAAGGTCGGCCTCATCTGGGTCGATGCCCATGGCGACATGAACACGCCGGACAGCTCGCCGTCGGGCAACATCCACGGCATGCCGCTCGCCACCCTGCTCGGTATGGGGCATCCAAAGCTCGTCGAGATGGGGGGCTTCGCGCCCAAGATCGACAAGAAGCACGTCTGCTTGATCGGCATCCGCGACATCGACGAGACCGAGCGCCGCATCGTCAACGACTCGGGTATCCACGCCTACACCATGCGCGACGTCGACGAACGCGGCATCCGCGCGATCATGGACGAAGCCATCGGGTTCGCATCCGACGGCACCGCGGGTTTCCACGTCAGCTTCGACCTCGACAGCATGGACCCGAAGGACGTCCCGGGCACCGGCACGCCGGTCAAGGGCGGCCTCAGCTGGCGGGAAGCCAACCTGCTGATGGAGATGGTCAGCGACACGGGCCTGATGAAGAGCCTGGAGATCACCGAGCTCAACCCGATTCTCGACCTCAAGAACCAGTCGGGCGAGGTTGCGGTGGACGTCATCACGAGCGCGTTCGGCAAGCGCATTCTGTGAGCCAACCGCTGCCAGCCGCCCGCTAGGCATCGCGGCACAGAGCGTAGAGCACCATGCGTGACCGTCGCGAGCTACGCCCGACACCTGGGTAGTAGGTCCTGATCTGAGTCGACAACTCCGCGTGCATGGCCGAGTGGCGCGTGCTGGCACGTTTGCGATGGGCTTGCTGCCGACATTCAGCAGCTCTGAGGTGTGGGCCGATTGCCCCATACCCAATCAAAAGCCTGCTGGGATCACCTGAAGTGTTGGTTCGTCGACCTTTACATACGAAAGCCAATGGGGCTCAAGGCCGAACCACACCTTGCCCGCCTGATGGGCAACGCCCTTTTTTCGCGCCTCGCGAAAACGCATGATTTCGTCAGCGCGCGCAGCACGTGGCGTATTATTGAATTCTTGGAGGCGATCCGCCAGATACACCCCCCTGGTTTGGCGAAAGGAAACGTCTAGCTGATCGATGCGACCGCCGCCCTTCTTGAAGCAGGTGAGAACAAACACATCGTCGCCATCGAGCTGTGCTCCGCCGCTCCACATGAGATGCCAACAGCCTTCAACCGCTTCGTCATATGCCTCACCGTCTCTGACAAGCAGGCCTCGCCCCGCCTCAAGCTCAGCGATGGCCCTTCGGCGCAGCTCTGCTGAAAACTGCGCATCAGCCTGTTCCAGCGCTGCCTGCATCGACTCGACAACAGCGAGCTCGGACTGCTCCTCAAAATGTGCAAGCTGAGTCTCAAACAAGCTCAATGCTGCACTCTGAAGGTCAGCAGGGGCGGGTTTCAAGTGAAGCCCGACAGCTCCTTTGCCAGCGCTGGTGTTCGGCGCGACCGTCCGCTCTTCGGGCGAAGCACGATGGACGACACGACGTTCCTACTCAGGGCTGGATGTTTCGTCGCTACGCCCACTCGGAATATCCTTTGCCGCTTCATCCACCGCCTCGATGTGATCCCTCTTGGTCAAGAAGAATGCGCACACTAGGACGGCAGCAGCAATCGATACGGCTAGAGCGGCATAACGCATTTTCATCAAATAGCTGAGCGCAACAGTTGGTGCGAAATCGATGCACCAAGTCGCGTTAGCAAGGCTACCTATCCGACCTCGCCTACCGCTCTACCGATCGTAGCGCGGTTTGACGAAGTTGGCGCGGGGGTAGGCGGTCGAAGCGCCGGCGGTAGCGCGAGTGTCCATCGACCCGACAGATCGACCCGACAGGGGGCGTCGGGGAGTTCGCCGCTTTGGCACGTGGGCGGAGCTGCCACCTACCCAAACGATCCTCGTGATCGAACGTCCTGCTGCCGATCGGCACGCCGCCGCGGCGCCGCTTACCAGTCGAAGCCCAGCGTGATGTCGGCGTAGAAGCCTTGGTCGAGAGCGCCGCGGGTGCGCTCGAAGTTGCGCGCGCCGCTCGTCAGGTCGTAGTCGCCGGCCACGACGAGCCCCGCACGCGTCTGCAGGCTAAACTGGTCGCTGAAGCGGTGCGTCAGGCCGAAGTAGGTGATGACCTCTTGCACCTGGACGTCCGCGCGCTGCTTGCCCGTGCCGGACGATGAGCGCACGTGGTACTGGGCACCTTGGATCATGGCGCCGAATGCGAGCGAGGTGCTCGTCGTCGGCCAGTACGAGATTTCGACGTTCTCGGGCAGCAGGAAGTCGATGCGCAGACTTTCGAAGATCTCCCAGCTGAAGCCCAGGTAGGGCAGCCACGGCGCATCTTCGTAGACCTGGTTGTAGCGCACGCCGAACTTGAAGAAGAAGTTGTCGACCGGCCGGTAGGTCATCAAGGCACTCGACGGGAAGTCGTAGTCCTTGTGATGCAGGCCTCCTTCGAGGTCGCTGTAGACGCCCGGGTTGGTCTCGACCTCGAGCAGCCAGTTGTCGTCGAGGAACAGGCCAAAGCCGAGTCGCACGCCGGCGGCCGTCAACGTGAAGTCGGCAAGGTTCGACTCCGTGTTGAAGCCCGGGTTGCCGCGCGAGCCGAACGGGGTCGTCGTGTTGTAGTGACGGCCGTACTGGTAGACGCCGAACAGCAGGTAGGCCTCGGTGCTGATCAGCATCGGGAACTCGAGGTCGCCGTCGTAGCCGATCAGGTCGAACGCGCCGGGGTCGCCGTTGATGCGCTGGTTTGGCAGCGTGCGCAGACGCAGCTCGATCGCCGGGTTGTAGCCCTCGTAGCGATCCATGAACTCGCCGTGGTACTGGCGGAACAGCGTCTCGAGTGAGTAGGTGCCGTCGTCCCGGTAGCGCTCACGGCCGTCCCATTCCGCGCCCTCGAGGCGCCGGCCTTCGCGGCCGTATCCTTCCAGGGCCGATTCCGATTCAGGGTTCTGGGTTCGGGGGTCTTGCGAAGAAGAGCGCGCACCAAAGCCGAAGCTGCTGCCGCTGGCAGCCCCTCGTCCGGCAAACCCAGCTCCGGCCAATCCAGCTCCGGCCAACCCTGCCGCGTTGCCGGCGCGGCGCTCGGCGAGCGTCGGAAGCCGTAGTCCCGCCGAGTCCTTCTGCTGCGGGTTGCGCCCGGGGGCGGCGCCGCGTCCGCCGCTCTCGCGCGCCGCAATCTGGTCGGCAAGGGACCATGCCTGGAAGAGCTGCGAGCTGGAGCGCTCGAGCGAACGCGGCGATGTCCGCGAGCTGCCCGAATGCGAGTTCGAACTAGGAGATGTCGGTGCCTGCGACGCCGCCGAAGCGACGACCGAGCACGCAACGAGAACGACTCGTGCGAAGTGAATGCGCATACGCCCTATTGACCGTTTTGGATCCGGCTGACCGGCCGGATCGACTGACCGTGAGTGACCAGACCCGATCGTCAACGCGGCTCAACGGGATTCAAGTGGCAAAGCAACGTTCCCGGCCGGTAGCGCGGCATGGAAAGCTTTCCACAAGTCATCCAGAGTGCGTCAGCGCTGAAAGATCGGCAGATATTGCCGCGGCATCTGCAGCAGGATGCAGGCCATCGCGGTGCCGAGCTCGTCGCCGGGGCCAACCCGGTTGCGCCAGCGGCCATCGTCCGCCTGGCTTTCCAGCAGGTCATTGGCCAAGCGCTGGTAGAACGAGCGCAGGCGCCGGCCGCCATACTGATAGAAGGCCTGGGCGGCGTAGTAGTTGCCGTACCAGAAGTAGAAGTGGGTGCTGTAGTAGTCGGAGACGGTGCCGTACTCCTTCTCCAAGAACGACAGCACGGGATCACTGAGATCGTCGTCGTAGACGCCGGCGCTCGCCAGCGCCGTCATCGCCGCTGCGTTGATGGCGTATTCACGACTCTTCTGGTAGCTGCCGCGGCCATAGATCTTGTAGTAAAACTGGCCGCGATCGTAGCCGTTGGGAACGCGGCTCTTTCGCACGTAGCTCATCGCGCGCTGCACGGTGGTGCTGGGCACGCGGATGCCAATGTTGCGTGCCGCGCGCAGTGCCTGCAGCTGGCAGACGGTCACCGATAGATCGGTTGCGCGATCGAAGGCGTTGTAGCGCCAGCCGCCGTGCTGGTTCTGGCTGTCGACGATCAGGTTGACCGCGCGCTCGAGCGTTCCTTTGGTGCGATCGTTGGCGGCCATGCCGTAGATCTCGGCCAAGAACAGCGTGGCGAACGCATGGCTGTACATCCGCGTTCCGGCCGACGACAGCAGGCCGTTTTCGTCCGAGTGCGAAATGACAAAGTCCTCGGCGCGGCGCACGGCCGATCGGTAGCGGCCGCGGTCCGGCAGGTAGCCGCCGGCAAGGAACGCCATGCCCGCGATGGAGGTGACGCCCAGGTGCCCAACACCGCGGCGACGCTGCGTATCGAGCGAGAGTCCGCGATCGAGGATGTGGTAGTCATCCTGCATTTTGTGGCCGACGAGACCCGTCCAGGCACCGCTCTCGAGCTGCTGCTTGGCGAGCCAGGCGAGGCCGCGCTCGGCGGCAGCCGTGCAGCGGTCGGCTAGCTCGCGGTCGAACCACGCCTCGTCCTTGTTGGCGGCAGTCGGCGTCGCAGTCGCCGGCGGCGCACCCGAACCGGGCGCTTGTCCTTCGGCGGACTGCTGCACGGCTTCACGTGCCGGTGCGGGGGCCTGCGCTGTCGGCAGCGGCGGCAAGCAAGCGAACAGCGCGAGGAGCGTCAGCATGGGCGGGATCTCGGGGCCGGCGGCCCCGCTGCCATTGTCGGCCGGAAACGCCGCAGCGCCAGGGGCTGCTGGCGCATTGGGCCGGTTCGTTCTCGATCGAGGTCGATTGCCTCGCGGTCGGCCCGCGGACTGCCTGCGGTCCGCGCCGGTGGGCCGGCCGCCGAATGGGCCGGACTAGGCCAGCAGCTGTGTCTGCACGGTGCCGTAGACGTCTGTGAGGCGCAGGTCGCGCCCGCCAAACCGGTGCGTGAGCCGGGTATGGTCGATGCCTAGCTGCCACAGCAAGGTCGCATGCAGGTCGTGGATGGTGACCGGGTTCTCGATCGCCTTGTAGCCGTATTCGTCGGTGCAGCCGTAGCTGGTCCCGCCTCGGAAACCGCCGCCGGCCATCCACATGGTGAAGCCGAACGGGTTGTGGTCGCGCCCGTTGGCCCCCTGCGCAAACGGCGTTCGGCCAAACTCGCCGCCGAACAGCACGATCGTCTCGTCGAGCATACCGCGCGCTTCAAGATCGCAGAGCAGCGCCGCGATCGGTTGGTCGACCATGCGGCAATTGCGCGGCAGGTTGCGCTTCAGGTTGTTGTGCTGGTCCCACCGGTCGCTCTTGGTGTCTGGCACCGTCAGCTGCACGAAGCGCACGCCGCGTTCGACCAGGCGACGAGCGAGCAGGCACTGGCGTGCGTAGGTCCGCGTCGGCTCGTAGTCGGCGTTCATGCCGTACATCTCGCGCACCGCCTCGCTCTCGTTTTGGATCTCCAGCAGGTCGGGCACGGCCGACTGCATGCGGAACGCCAGTTCGTGGTTGGCGATGGCCGCCTCGAGGGCCGGGTCGCTGCCGAGTTCGTCCTGCGCGATCCGGTCGAGATCGCGCGCCAGGTCGAGCTTGCGGCGCTGACGCTGGGGCGTCTTTTCACGTCGCGCAATGTTGGCGATCGCTTCCCCCTTCATGCGCAACAGCGAGCCTTGGCACTGCGCCGGCAGAAAGCCGGAATGGAAGTTGGCGACACCGCCGGGAGGTATCAGGCCGCCATGAAGGACGACGTAGGCCGGCAGGTCCTGGGCGGCGCTGCCGAGACCGTAGCTGATCCATGAGCCCATGCTCGGGCGGCCTTGCAAGCCATGGCCCGTGTGCAAGAAGTAGTTGGCGTTGGTGTGTTCGCTGAAGTCCGCGACCATCGAACGTACCACGCATAGCTTGTCCGCGACGCTGGCCAGATTCGGCAGCAGATCGCTGAGCCACTGGCCGCTCTCGCCATGCTGGGCAAACTTGGCGATCGGGCCAAGCGTGTTGCCGTTGTTGTCAAACTGGGTGGGCTCCATCGGCAGCCCAAAAGGTTTGCCGTCCTCAGCGACCAGTCGCGGCTTGTAGTCAAACAGGTCCTGGCAGCTCGGCGCGCCGTCCATGTAGAGAAAGATCACCGAGCGTGCGCGCGCCGCATGATGGCGGCGGCCTGGGCCGCGGCGGGGCTGGCCATCCGAGTTGCTGTGGCTGCCCGTCCGATCGCCGCCGAGCAACTGCTGCAGAGGCAGCATCGCGAAGCCGTTGGCGGCGGTCGCGAGGAAGCTTCGCCTGCTGTGCATCGGGTCGCGTGGGGTCTGCATGTTGGTTCAGGATCGAGCCGTTGGTCTGGCGCCTCGAGGAGCAGCAACGCCGCGGCGGGCGTCTTCGTGCCCGCAGAATGCCCCCGATATCAGATGCACGACACTAGACTAGCGATAGAAGCGAAACTCGGTGGTGTTGGCGAGCGCGTGGGCCACGTCGGTCCACGCCGCATCGCGAGCGTTGGGATCGCCGCCGCCGGCGGCTTCGGCTTCGGCTAGGAATCGCTCCGTTCGCCGCTGCTCCGCTGGACTCGGCCGCCGCCCGAGCATGCGCAGCCAGAGCGTTTGGATTCGCTGCGGGTCCTGGCCGTCAGGCGCCTCGGCGAGCACGCGGGCCGCGGCCTTTGCGCACAGCTCGTGCACGAGTTCGGCGTTGGCGAGGGTCAGCGCCTGGGCCGGCACGTTCGAGGTGTTGCGGCGGCCGACGGTTGCGAAGGGAGTCGGCAGGTCGAAGGCGAGCAGCATCTCCGGCATGAAGTTGCGCCGCATGGCGAGGTAGATGCTGCGGCGGCCGGCACCGTCCAGTGGGCCGAAGCGATTGGGTTTGCCGCGGGCGTGGGTCAACGACGATTTCGGCTGTTGGATCGACGGGCCAAAGCGGGTGCGGTCGATTCGGCCGCTCACCTCCAGCAGGCTGTCCCGGATCACTTCGGCGCTGAGCGGGCGCACGTTCTGGCGGTGCAGCAACGCGTTGTCGGGATCGCATGCCGCCGCGTCTGCGCGCTGCTGGCTGCTCTGGCGATAGGTGCGCGAGAGCACGATCGTGCGCAGCATGCGATGGATCGACCAGCCGTGTCTGCGAAAGTCGTGGGCCAGCCAATCGAGCAGCGCGGGGTGCGATGGCGCACTGCCAAGTTCGCCGAAGTTGTCGACCGTTGCCACGAGGCCGCGGCCAAACAGGTGGTGCCAGAGTCGATTGACGAGCACCCGCGCCGGCAGCGGATTGCTCTCGGCGAGCATCGCATCGGCCAGCTCGCGCCGACCGCTGCCTCGGGGACGCGCTCGCGGAGGGGCCTCACTCTCTGGCGGCACGCGATCTGGCTGCACGCGATCTGGCGGATCTTGGTGCTCCGCCAGCAGCGACAGGAAACCCCGGGGCGCCGCTTCGCCGCGCTGCGAATGCTGCCCGCGCAAAAACACGTAGCCGTCGCGGCCGGTGCCGTCGGCGAGTGCTGGCACGGTCGGCGACGGAGCGGGCAGCGCCCGCTGCGCCTCGCGCACCTCTGCGAAGTGGTCCCATTGCCGCCATCTGGAGTTTTGGGCGCCGACCGACGCCGGCAAGATGCCGTGCTCTATGCCGAAGACCGGAACCGGTGGCTCCGCATCGTTGGAGTGCACGACCGACTGCACGGCGAGCCAGCCATTCTCTGGGTAGCGCCCGCGGTTGTGATGGGGATCGCCGAGGTCGGGGG
>JBGCDH010000040.1:0-61230 GCA_045105235.1 Planctomycetota bacterium
GCAGCTAAGCTGCGGCTTGCGGGCAGCCGGCGAACCCGCGAGGCGGCCACTGGCGCGCGCAACGCGCAATGGCAAGCCCGACAGGGGTCGGACATGGCCGCAGGCCGCAGCTAAGCTGCGGCTTGCGGGCAGCCAACGAACCCGCGAGGCGGCCACTGGCGCGCGCAGCGCGCAAGGGCAAGCCCGACAGGGGTCGGACATGGCCGCAGGCCGCAGCTAAGCTGCGGCTTGCGGGCAGCCGGCGAACCCGCGAGGCGGCCACTGGCGCGCGTAGCGGGCAATGGCGAGCATGACAGGGGCCGGGCGGGCCCGGCTACTCGCCGCTACTCGGCAGCGCTCGCCTCTTCGCCGCGATCTCCGTCTCCCGGCTTTCGCTGCGTGCGGTAGCGGTCGTGGATCCAGAGGTATTGCTCGGGGGCGCGGCGGATTAGCTGTTCGAGGCGGCGGTTGATCTCGGTGACGGCTTGCAGGAGATCGCGCTGCTTGTCGTCGGTGCGCTCGGGCACAAACGGGTCGGCGGCGACCAGGTCGAAGCGGAAGGCTCTGCCGCGGCGGATGGCGGTGCCGACCACGATGGGGTAGCCGCGGCGCAGCGCGAGACTGGCCGCGGCCCGCTCGCAGCTGGCTTCTTTGCCAAAGAACGGGGCGAAGACGCCGCGCAGGCGCTGGTTCTGGTCGACGACCTGGAGACCGACCGAACCCTCTGCAAGGGCATTCGCCATGTCGCGGAAGCCGCCGCGGCGCGGGTGCACCGTCAGGCCGCCGGAACTCCGGTTCTTGAGGATCCAGTCGTTGAGCAACGGGTTCTTGGTGATGCGCGCCATGCCGTGCGCTCCGCCCGCGTGCTGCGCGACCGACACCGCGGCCACTTCCCAGCTGCCGAGGTGCGCGGTCAGTCCCAGATACGGCGGCTTCAGGCTGCGCAGCTTGGGCCCTGCATCGCTGGCGTCGACAACCTCTTCGAGGCTTTGTCCCGCACCGAGCAAGCGCGTCAACCGCGCCATGTCGAGCGGCACCATAAACAGGTTGCCGGTGGCGCGGCTGCCGATCCGCATATGCTCGCGTTCGCTTAGATCGGGGTAGGCCTGCTGCAAGAACTTGCGCGCGAAGCGGCGCCGGCGGCCATCGACGCGAAACCACGCCCGGCCGAGCCAGTCCGCGAGCCGATAGCCCAACCACTGCGGCACGCGGGCTGCGGCCCCAATGCCAAAGCGCGCCGCCCAATAGACGATTCGGTCGCGGAAGCGGATCGGCTGCGCCTGCTTGCCAGCGTTCGAATCATCGCTGACAGAGGAATCATCGCCGACAGAAATTGAGCCATCCTCATCCGGGCGCTCAGAACGAACCTCGCTCACAGCAAGAACTCCTCGGCACCCGGCGCCGCAGCCAGAAAGCGCAGTTCGATACGCAGCACCCGGCGCGCGACGTCCATGTCGTCGAGGCGCGCATCGTCTTTTTCGGTCGTCAACAGCACAGCATCATGGCCGTCCGCGCGCGCCTTGGCGGCGGCGACCTGCTCTGCAGTGAAGCGGTGATGGTCGCGGTAGACAATCTCGTCAACGATTTCGGCACCGAGAGCTGCCGCCGTCGCACGAAAGCTCTGCGGCTTCGCGATCGCCGACAGCAGCACGACCCGCCGCCCGCGCAGCGATGCGACGGGCTCAGATTCACCGTCCGGCTGCCGCACCACGTCTTTGGGTTCGTGTTCGCACGCATAAACGCCGAGCTTGCGGCCGGCGATCTCCTGCAGCCGCCGCACGCGCTCGTCGATCTGCTCGGCCGACAGCCGCCCAGCCCGGGTCAGCAGCAGCAGCGAGGCACGCCGCAGGCCCGAGCGAAACTCGCGCAAGTCCCCCGCCGGCAAACACAGGTTGTTGCCAAACGGGCGCGCAGCGTCGAGGCACAAAACGTCGACGTCGCGGTGCAGTCGACGATGCTGAAAGCCGTCGTCGAGCAGCACGTAGTCACAGCCGGCCGCGAGCAGCTTCTTGCCGGCCGCGACGCGGTCCGGATCCTGCTGCTGCAACAGCCACGGCATGCGCCGCTGCAGCAGCATGCCTTCATCATTGAGCTCGGCGCCGGCGGCTCGCCCATAGCCGCGCGCCAGCACGCCGGGCCGACGGCCACGCGCGCGCGCCAGCTCGCACAGCCACGCAACGGTCGGCGTCTTGCCCGTGCCGCCAACCGTCAGGTTGCCGACGGAGACCACGGGCACGTCCAGCCGATGCGTGCGCTTCCAGCCAAGCCGAAACAGGCCGTTGCGCGCCGCCGAGACCGCTCCGTAGAGCAGCCCTACCGGCCACAGCGCCTGCCGCAGCGACGCCGGCAGCGGGTTTGCGGAGCCGTCGCTGCTCACGAAGCGAGCGCGGCGACCTCGTCGGCGGTCGTGGCAGCAGCCGTCTCAACGCCCTCGACGGAGCCGGCGGCTGCGATGCGCTTGACCATGTTGACCAGCGTCGCCTTGGGCCCGCACTCGACAAAGTGGCGCACGCCGGCGGCCAGCATGCCCTCGACGGTTGGCAGCCAAAGAACCGCACCGGCGAACTGGCGCTTGAGCGCGTCGCGCGCCTCGTCGGCGGTAGAAACCGGCTTGGCGTCGACGTTGCACCAGATCGGGAACGCCGGATCCTTCATCTCGGTCGCATCCAGCACTTCGGCAAACTGCGCGCCGGCGGCCTGCAGCAGCGAGCAGTGAAACGGCACGCTGACCTGCAGCTTCATCGCCTTGCGCGGCGGCGCGAGCTCGACCAGCTGATCCATCGCGGCCATCGCGCCCGAAACCACCGTCTGCTGTGGCTCGTTCTTGTTGGCGATCTCGCAAACACCCGCGTCGACCTTGGCGACCAGGGCTTCGACGTCGGCAAGGCCCATCTTGCGCATGACCACCATGCCGCCGGTGCCAACGGGCACGGCGTTTTGCATAAACGTAGCGCGCTGCCGCACCAGCTGGACCGCTGCGGCCAGCGAGAACGTGCCGGCCGCGACGTGGGCGGCATACTCGCCGAGGCTGTGGCCAGCGGCCAGGTCCGGCTGGAAGCCCTGGCCCGACTCGGACTGCAGCGCGCGGAACGCGGCGACGGCAACCGTCAGCGTCGCGGGCTGGGTGTTTTCGGTCAGCGCGAGCTTGTCGTCGGGCCCATCAAAACACAGGGACGAAACCGATTCGCCGAGCGCCTCGTCGGCTTCGGCAAACGCTTCGCGAGCGGCATCGAAGCGCTCGGCAAGCTCTTTGCCCATGCCGGTAAACTGAGATCCTTGGCCGGTGAACAGCAGTGCACGTTGCATGCCGTCAGCATGGAAGCCGTTCCCGCCGGATCAAGCGGGAAGGCGCCAAACAGGCGCGCCAATCAGTTTCTGGTGCCGCGGCTGCGCTTGCGCGCCTCGATGCGCAGCTCGCGCTTGCTCTTTGGCTTGGCGTTGGCGGCGGCGTTCGGATCGGCGCCGGTGTGCTTGCAGGCCGCCAGCCAGTCGGTGTATTGGTCCACGAAGGCCTGCTCGACCTTGGTCGGCGGCACGCCGATCACCTGGAACTTGCGCTGGATCTCGCCCTTCTTGGCTTCGCCCCAGCCCTGCTCCGGCGGGTATTGACGGAGCAGCTGCAGCCACTTGATCTGCTGGGCAGGGGTTGCGCCCTTGCCGACGGTGGAGCCCGCCGTCGAAGTGCCGCCCGCCGTTGCGTCACCGCCTGCCTGGGCTCCCGTCGTGCCGCCCGTCTTCGACGGGTAGGCCTTGCTTGCGGCAGTCCCGGCGGGCTGGCCGCTGTTCGCTTGGCTTGACCGCGGCTGGCCCGGCCGGGATGGGCGCGCTGGTGGCTGGCTAGGCGCCGCGCCCGCTGGCGACGTCGCGTCGCCACCTTCGGCGCGCCCGCGTGCCCGCCTTGCCTCCCGAGCCTTTCGCTCTTCGGCGCGCTTCTCGGCCATCATCATCTCGTTCTCGATCTGCATGACCTGCCGCTGCGACAGGCGCTGCACGATCTCGTAGTTCTTCAGGCTCTGGAACGGCACAAAGATGTAGCTGCGCGTCCCGCCCGAGTACCACAGCCGGATGCCGGCCCCCGCGTCGCGCGCCTTGGCGTCGACAAACTGCAGGCCGTCGACCTTCTCGACCAGGCGGCCATCCTTGACGACGCCCGTCAGCCGGTTGCCGTTCTTGAGCCGCACGCGCACGCGCACGTGGCTCTTGACCTGGCGACCCTTGTTGATGTTTTGACGCATCTCCTTGGCCCGCCGCTGGACCTTGCTGCGGCGCGTCGTTGGCTTTGCCTTCGGCTTCACCTCCGCCTCGCCCGCAGCAGGCGGTGCGGGCGGCGGATCGGATGACTGCGCCGAAACAGGAACGGCGAGCAGCGAGGTCAGGAGCAGGGCATGCCACTTCATGTCGGATCTATCGGCCGCAAGGTGCGCACAACTTGCCCTGGCCCAAATCAAGACAGTGAGGAGTCTCAATTGGAGACGCGAGGCGCGCGCCGAGGGCCTCTGCCGGGTAAGCAAACACCCCATGTTCGTCTACAAGATCCTGCGCACAGCAGAATGGGCCGAGCTCGAAGCCGCCGGCCAGTCCCAGGGTGCCCCCATCGACCTCCAGGATGGCTACGTGCACCTTTCGAGCGGCGAGCAGGTTGCGGAGACGGCCGCCAAGCACTTCGCCGGCGTCGACGGCCTCATGCTGCTGACCCTCGAAGCGGCGGCGCTCGGACCGGAGCTGCGCTGGGAGGCCTCGCGCGGCGGCGCGCTCTTTCCGCATCTCTACCGCGAGCTGCGGCGGACGGATGTGCACAATGTGGCAGAGCTACCGCTGGATGCTGCGAGCGGGCGACATCGGTTTCCGGCGCTGTAGCTGGCTTCGACCAGCCGCTGCTCGCAGTCCAAGACTGGTGGACCTCACCTAGACACCATCTCACCTAGAAGCCATCTCACCTAGAAGCCATGGTTGAGCCTGGTCCGCCAGACCGCCTCGATGACGCTGGTCAGCCCGGCGGCGCGAAATTTTGGCGGAGCCTCGGCAAGGATCTCGCGGCGCTCGACGCACTCGAGCTGCGGCCAGTATCGCTGCAGCTCGCTGGGCGGGATCGCGTAGGGCGGGCCGTCCGCGATGGACGAGTCGTATTCGACCGTGACGACGAGCTGCTCGGCGTTGGCAGCAAGCAAGGACGTCGTGTGCTTCGCGTAGGCCGGCCGCAGCGACGGCGGCAGCGCCACGAGGGCACCGCGGTCGTAGTGCGCCTCGAAGCCGCCTTGTCGATACGCAAAGTAGTCGCCGCAGTGCAGCGTGATGGGCGCAGACTGCGCGCGCCATGCCGGCAGCGCTCCGGGCACGACGTCGTGCGGCATGTTCTGCTCGGCAAAGAACGCTCGGACCGCGCGTTCGGCGAGTTCGATGCCGGTGACCTGATGGCCCTGGTCCGCCAGCCAGCACAAATCGATCGACTTGCCGCAAAGCGGCACCAGGACCTTGGTGCCGCGCGCCGGCCAGTGCGACGTCAGCGCCGGGTGCACAAGGTCGCGATGCCAGCCGATGTGGCCGTCCTCCCAGCGCTGCAGCCAGTGCTCATGCATGGCTTCTTTATACCGCGCGCGCCAGGCGCGTCGCACGCTGCGGAACGAACCGGCAGAAGGCCATGCTCAGGATTCGCGTTGTGGGCGAGAGGCGGCGGCGGCGGCGGCAATCGCAACCGCAACGCCACCAAGAGTCATCGTGCCCGCCCCCACCAGCCGCATCGAAAACGGCTCATCCAAAAGCACGACACCGGCAAGCGCCGCCAGCACCGGCACCGTCAGCTGCACGACGGCGGCCGTGCTCGCCGACAGGCCCGTGAGCGCCGCATACCAAACGACGTAGCCAAGCCCGGAGGTCAGAGCACCTGCGGCGACCGCGAGCAGCGTGCCGTTGAGCGGCAGGCACTCGATCTGGCCAGCGGGAACCGCGAGCAAGGCCGCAAGCAGCGCCAGCGGTGCGGCCAACGCAAAATTGCGCGCGGTTGCAACGCTCGGTCGCACGCCGCCGTCGCGCCCAGCGAACGCCTTGCCGACCAGCGAGTAGCCGCCCCACGCGAGTCCTGCCAGCAGCATCAGGAAAGCGGCGCGCGGCGGCGGCGCAGAAACGCCCGGCAGCACCAGCCACACAACGCCAGACAGCGCCAGCAAGATGCCGGCGAGGCCCCTGGGCGTCGGCCGGTCGCCCCCTAGCCAGCCTACAAGCAGCATCGTCAGCTGGACCGAGCCGAACAGCAGCAGAGCTCCCGTACCGGCATCGAGCGACACGTAGGCCAGCGAAAAGCCGAGTGCGTAGACAAACAGTGTGACCGGTCCGAGCCAAACCGACGGGCGCAACCATGCCATCGGCCCGCGCGCCACGGCCGCCGTTTTGCTGGCCCAATCCGGCGCGCTGCCGGCACCGCGCTTGAGCCAAAGAGCGGGCAGCAGCGGCGCCAAAGCAAGCGCGCCGGCCAAGATCCGTATCGACGTGAACGCCACCGGGTCCATTGCGGCATCGCGCAGCGCCAGCCGGCACAGCAGCGAATTGCCGGCAAACGCGAACAGCGCGAACACCGTCGCCGCTGCCGTTCGCGAAGTGGACGGACGTGAAACTGTGGACGCGGTCACACCGGCAGGGTAGCAGTGCGCGGCGCGAGATCCGCATCGACGGATACGACTGCCGGCTGCAACCGCGCAGAACCACGCAGCGATTAGGACAGCCATGGCCGCAACCGACTCCGCCCCCGCACCGCATTCGCCGACCAACCGCGCGCCCGTCGCCATTGTCGGCGCCGGCCTCGCCGGCCTGACCTGCGCCCGTCGGCTCCACGCAGCAGGCGTCGACGCCCGCATCTTTGAGGCCGGCGACGCGGTCGGCGGCCGCGTGCGCACCGACGAAGTCGATGGCCACCGGATCGACCGCGGCTTCCAGGTGCTGCTGACCGCCTACCCCGAGGCCAAGGCGCAGCTCGACTACGGCAAGCTCGATCTGCGCGCCTTCGAGCCGGGCGCGCTGGTGCACCGGGGCGAGCGAACCCACCGCATCGCCGACCCGATCCGTCGGCCCGGCTCCCTTTGGGCAACGATGCGGGCCCCGATCGCGAGCCTCGCCGACAAGCTGCGCATCGGCCGACTGCGGCTGTCGCTTGGCCGCGCCGACCTCGACGAACTGCTCCGCCGCCCCGCGCAAAGCACGCGCGCGCGCCTCGCCAAACTCGGCCTGAGCGACGGCTTTGTCGACGCGTTCTTTCGCCCGTTCTATGGCGGCGTGCTGCTCGACCGCGAACTCGCGACGTCGAGCCGCATGTTTGACTATACGTTTGCGTGCTTCACCCGCGGCGATGCGGTGGTGCCAGCCGGCGGCATGCAGAAGATCCCGGAGCAGCTCGCCGCGGGTCTGCCGGATGACGCGGTCCAGCTTGGCTGCCCCGTTGCGCACGCGGATCGTGACCACATCGTGCTCAGCAGCGGCGAACGAGTCGCGGCGAGCGCGGTCGTCATCGCCACCGATGGCACCGATGCGGCTGGGCTGCTGGGCGATGCAGGCCCAGGCGACATGCCGAGCTGGAAGGCGACAACGCTGATGGTGTATTCGCTGCCGCGCGGCGCGCTTCGACTGCCAAAGGGGCGCCCGACCAGCATTGTTCTCAACGGTGATGCAGACGGCCCCATCGACCACTACTGCGTGCCGAGCGCCATCGCCGATGGCTACGCGCCAACGGACCGCGACGTGCTCTATGCGACCGCACTCGACCGTCCGAACGCGGGCGGCGGCGCTGTCGAAACCAGCGATCGCGAACAGCTCGAGCAGCGGGCGCTCGCGCAGCTCGAACGCTGGCATGGGCCAGGAGTGCGCGAGTGGCGGCACCTGCGCACGCAGCGCATCGAGCGGGCGCTACCCGACCTCGCGGCGGACGACCAAGCCGACATCGAACGCAGCGTGGTGCGCCCCGACGGCCGCTTCGTCTGCGGCGACCACCGCGATGCTCCGTCGATCCAGGGCGCCATGCGCTCGGGCCGCCGGGCCGCCGAAGCCGTGCTGGCGAAGCAGCCGACCGTCACGTCCGCTTCCTAGAGCCGCTTTGCGGCGCTGCCCGATGGCGGCGATGGCGCGACGGCCCTGCGAGGTGGCCGGGCCTTTCTGAACGGGCCTGTCCGAAGGGGCCTGCCGAACGTTCGTGCACCTGGCGCAGTCTGCGGTATCTACTCGGCCGCGCCGCCGATCGTTGCCGACAGCAGCAGCAGCGAAAACTCGAGATCGGGATCGCTCGGGTGCTTTGCCGATGCGCCAAGCAAGCCGCCGCCGAGCGCATAGGGCGGCGACGACTCGGTCACGAACAGGTTCATGTCGAGCGCCAGCGTGTCGTTGACGTGCAGCTCCATCGGCAACCGCCAGGTCGTCTCATAGCGGCCCGGCAACGGACACATGGCCTCGGTGACGGCGTGGTAGCGCGGGCGCAGCACAACCCGCGCGCCGAGGTTGCCGAGCACCGACCAAAGGCTCGGTTTTTCGATCACCTGCCAGAGCAACGGTGCGAGCACGCTGTCCTCCTGCACGATCTGCAGCAGCGCGACCGCGCAGACCGTCGACTCGGACAGCAAGTTCGGGTCGATGTCGCGATAGATCGACGGCAAGCCGAGCGTGCCGGGAGGATTGGTGGTGCGCTCCATGACCTGCGCGCACGCATCGGCGACGCCGCGGTCGAGGAAGTCGCGCGGCAGCAGCGGCTCGGTGCGGCCGAGTTCGGCGCCTTCCTCGTCGTAGACGGTGGCCGCCACGCGCGCGAGCGACGACATGAAGCTTGTGCGCTCGCCGTTGATGCGCAGCCGCCAAGTCGTCTCAGGGAGCCGCTCCCCGTCTTCGTCGAGAGCCGCCACTTCGAGCACGGACAGCTTCAGCAACCAGTGCCGCGTGGTCTCGCCGCGCACCAGCCGCAGGCCGTAGAGAACTTCGTCGCCGACGCGCCACGAGCCGCGCGGCGTGCGCAGCGCCACGCCCTTCTTCATGCCGCGCGGCGCCGGAAAGTCCCGCGCGTCGATGGCGGCAGCGTTGGCATCCACGACGCTGACGTCCGCTTCCGACGTCGACTGGCAGGCGCCCGCGAACAGCAGGGCAATCGCCGCGCAGCCGCACGGCAGCCATTGCAGGCCTCTCGGCATCGGTATGGCTGAAGCTCGCAACACTTCGCCAAAATAGCACGGAGCCGGCGTGCGCTACAGGCCGCCGACCGTGATCGCACGAAACGGAGAGAACACGAAACCGGTCGGGTCCGCCGAGCAAAACGCAAAGCCCTGACTGTAGAGCGTCGCCCCTACCGGCACGCCGGCGAGTGAAATGGGCTGCGTCACCGCGCCCGACGCATCCGCCACCAGCAAGAACAGCGTCAGCGTCGGGCCGGCGCTCAGCCCTGCCGGACAGCCGACCGTGTTGATCGTCGGAAACGTCGGCAGGTAGACCGTGTCAAACCCCATGGCGCAGAAGGAAAACGGCAGGAGTCCCGCGAAGCCAACCGACCAGCCAGCATTGCCGCTCGTCGCTGGGCCGGCGCTGGTGTTGATTGGGCCGCCGCTCGGCAGCGTGGGACAGGAGGCACAGCCGCCCAACGGACCGACCTGGAGCGCGTGGTTGGCAAACGACAGCCCTTCGCTGACCGCGCCGAGCGACTGCATCGGCGAGCCGGGATCGCGCACGTCGTAGACCATCCCGCCACCGGTCACGTACAGCGGACGCACGCCGACCGGATTGGCCTTGGCCATCTTGTCGATCGCGACGTCGCCGGCCGGCCCCGGCGGCGCGAAGGCAGGCACCACCGGCGCGCCAAGCGCGACGCCGCTCGGCAAGAAGTGGTAGCACGTGCTGCCCGCATCACAGGCCCACAGCGATGCCGTGCGCCCATCCCATTCGAGACCCGTAATCCCGCTGACGCCCGGGGGAATGTCAAAGGCGGGCACAACCACGGCCAGGCCAGGCGTTGCCGTAACCCCGATCACGATCCCCGCTGCGCTGCACAGGTAGAGGATGTTCGCGGCCGGGTCGATGGCCATCCCGGTGACCGGCCCGCCGATGGCGGCCAGGATGACCGCCGGAATCGGTGTTGGTGACACGGGCGGGACAAGCGGCGGGAAGGTCGGCGTCGGCATGCTCGCGACCACAAGCCCATTGGTGAACCAGTGCATGCCCCCGCGGTTGTCGAACGTGCTGTCGCCGGGCGTCGCCACGGCAGCGCCCGGCGGAGCCGGCAGCACCGGCACGGATGAATACACGGCAACCGGCGGGAAAGGCCCGGGCAGGACGACATCGGGCGGCTGCAGTTCATGCACGGCCGCCGACATCGGATCGTAGGCGAGCAGACGCTGCCCTGGCGCGGCGGCGGCCGTGAGGAACATGGCGAGCGAAACACTCGCCAGGGCGTGCAGGCGGCGGGGTTGGGGCAAATTCATGGCAGCTGTCGCCTCGGTCATCGGGGCATCGAGAAGGCTTGGCAAGGTCTAGATGGCGGCGCTGGCAGCCGCGCGCCGCAGGCAGAAGACCCCCCACACCAAAAGCGCACGGCGAAAATCTGGGCCACAATGGCCCGAGCACGCACCTTCGCAGCCCCGATGGCAGCGACCCGGCAGGGCTCGGCCCGAAAATGCCGGCGAAAGAACGCACAGAAACCCGTGCGGAGCGCCCCAAATCGTCCTTCGACGGCAGATCATGTCGGCCATCTCCCCGTTCCGGAACCTGCTCGGACGCCGCTTTGCGCGCCGAATCTCCGACCCAGCTTGCCGCCGTCGCAAGCCCGTGCAGAATCAAGGTTTCCTCGTTGGGACCCCGTTCTTGGACGACCACACCCAAAACCTTGTCAACCGAGCCCTGGAGCAGGATCGATCTGCGATCGACCTGCTGTTCCAGCGCTATCGGGATCGCCTGCGAACGGCGCTGCGCAAGTTGATCGGGCCCAAGTACCGCGTGCTGATGGCCGACAGCGAAGACGCGACCCAAGATGCAATCCTGTCGGCGCTGCGACGGCTGCACCAGTTTGAGTATCGCGGCGACGGCTCGTTTTTGGCGTGGCTTCTAAAGGGCGCCGAATACGAGATCCTGCGACGCATCCGAGCGATCGAAACCAAGAAGCGCTCGGCCGCCGGTGGCCTCGTCGAGCTCGGCGAAGCGGGCGCCGACCTTGTGCCAGCCAAGGACGCGTCGCCGTCAGAGGCACACGACGAAGCGGAGCTATCCGAGCGCATCCGCGAAGCGATGCAGCAGCTGCCGGATCGCGAGCGCGAAATCATCGTGCTGCGCCGCTACCTCGAACTCGACACCAAAGAAATCACGGCCGAGATGGGCTTGCCGACCGAAGGTTCGGTGCGGGCCCTGCTGTCGCGCGCACAGGCGCGCTTGGCAGGGCTGCTCTCACGGCAGGAGCGCTAACGTGGGCAACAGCCAGCGGAGCGGCGCGCCCGGCGCAGATGCAAAGCCTGCGCAAGAAGACCACGACGTGCTCGTGCAGCGCGCCGTCGAGCAGTTTGTGCAGCGCCACGGCACGGGCGAAGGCATCGACCTGCAGGCCTTTGTCGCCGATCAATCTGCGGAGCTGCAGCCCGACGTGTTGGCGCGATGCCGCGAGTACTTGGCGTTCGATGGCTTGCTTGGCCACCAGCAGTGGCGCGAGGATGAGGACGGCCAAGCCGGCGGCGGCGATCTTCGCGGCGTCTCCGAAAAATCAGGCGCTTCGCGCGGGGGCGATACGAGCGCGGCCGGCAATCGCAGCTTTGGCGACTTCCTGATCGAAGAAGAGCTCGGCCGCGGCGGCATGGGCGTGGTCTACCTCGCACGCCAAAAATCGCTCGACCGCCGCGTCGCGCTCAAGGTCATGGCGAGCGGGCTGACGCTGAGCAAACGCCACGTCGAGCGCTTCCGGCGCGAAGCGATGGCAACGGCGGCGCTGCACCACCCCGCGATCGTGCCCGTGCACAGCTTGGTCGAGGTCGACGGCACGTTCGCCCTCGCGATGGACTACGTCGCCGGCCGCAACCTCGCCGACATCCTCGACGACCTGCGCCTGCAGCATGCGGGCGGAAGCGATCGCGATCGCGATCGCGACGGCGACGGCGACGGCCGCGTCGCCGGAGCAAAAGAGAACGGCAGTGAGAACGCCGGCAGCTTGGCGGATGCGAACCTCGGCATCGCGAAGGGCAAAGGCTACGTCGCCGAGTGCGCGATGCTCGTCGCCCAGGTCGCTTCGGCGCTTGCCGTGGCGCACAACCACAAGGTCGTGCACCGCGACCTGAAGCCGCGCAACCTGATGCTCGACGAACGGCGTCAGGTGCGCCTGCTCGACTTCGGCCTGGCCAAGTCGCTCGACGCGACCCGCGAGAGCCTGTCGATGTCGGGCGAGATCACCGGCACCGCCCACTACCTGAGCCCAGAGCAAACGCTCGCCAAGCGCGTGGAGGTCGATCACCGTGCCGACATCTGGGCCCTCGGCGTGATTCTCTACGAGATGCTCACGCTGCAGCGCCCGTTCGACGGCAAGAACCTGCAGCAAATCGTCTACCAGATTTGCTTCCAAGAGCCGGTGCCGGTTGGCCGGCGCAACCCCAAGGTGCCGCGCGACCTGGTCACGATCTGCCAGAAGGCACTCGAGAAGGATCCGCAGAAGCGCTACGCGACCGCCGCCGAGTTCGAAGCCGACCTGCAGCGCTTCCTGCGGTGGGAACCGATCCACGCCAAACCGGCGACAACCTGGACGCGCGCCGCGCGCTTCGTGAGGCGGCACCGCAAGGAAGCCACGGCCGCTGGCGTGCTGATCACCGTCGTTGCCGGACTCGGTGCGGCATGGTGGATCCGCACGACGGTCGATGCCCATCGCGCCGACCGGCTGCTCCGCCAGGCGGAAGCGCAGGCTGACGACGGCCAGATCCAACGCGCCCTGGCGCTGTGCAACCAGGCGCTGGAACTGCGCAACGATGCCGCCACGCGCGAACGCTTCGAGCGCTTCCAGCGCGTCGCCAGCGAAGCTGCGTGGCAAGTCGCGGAGAGCAAGCAGCTGCTCGATCATGATCGCCGCGAAGCCCTGCACATGGCGCTGTCGGCGCAGACCAAGGTGCGCAACGCCAAGACGCGCTCCGCCGTGCTCGACGCGCTTGGCGCGGGCTTTTCGACGCATGCGCTCGAGCTGCCGGACGGCAACCGTCCGGTTGTGGCGGCCTGGTCGCCATCCGGACGGCGCGTCGCCGTTGGCGGCTACGGCGCAACCCTCCAAGTCTGGAGCCAAAGCAACCAGCAGGGCGCGGCAGAGCATCACGAAGCCCTCTGGCAGGCCCGCACGCTAGGCGGCCTGCGCGGCCACCGCGGCGATGCGCCGATCGTCGGCGTGACGTTCGTCAACGAAGACGTCTTGCTCTCGGTGAGCCCTGATAAAACGGTCCGACTGTGGCACGCCGACGGTGGCCCGCCGCGCACGATCCCCCTGGACGGGATGGCGGCCGCGGCCTTGGTCAGCCCGCCGAGCGGCAGGCGCCGGCCCACCCCGACAGCGGCGGCGGACGCCCACACCGCGAGCGGCAGCACCGCTCGTGGGCTCGTCGCCCTCTACAACCGAGACGACCGACGCTACCAAGCAACCGTCCTCGATCTCGAGACCGGCGCGGCCACCGGCGCCACGGCCGCACACGACTCCTACATCCTCGCCATGGCGATCGCCGCCAACGGCCGCGTCGCCGCAACCTGCAGCGCGCGCCGCCGCGTGCAGGTCTACCGCACCGACGGCAGCGGCGGTTATCCCACAGTCGAGATCGGCAAAGACGATGGGCGCGTGCACACGCTCGGTTTCTCGCCGGACGGCGCGCTGCTTGCCGTTGGCACCGGTTCCGGCGCCGTCTGCTTGTTCGACGTTGAGACCGGCACGCTCGCGACGACGGTCCGCCATTCGCAGCGCATCACCAGCGTCGCGTTCGCACCCGACTCTTCTCCAGAACGCGCCCGGCTGCTGACGGCATCGCGCGATCGCAGCGCCCGGCTGTGGTCGCTGCAGCACCAGGGCTCTTCCCTGGAGGCGCGCGAAGTCGGCTCCCTGTTGAGTCCGGGCGGGCCGCTGCGGCACGTTGCGTTCTCGCCAGATGGCCAGCTGGCGCTGACCACAACCGACGCGCCAGAGGGCGCGGTGCGCGTCTTCGACGTCGGCGTCGGCCGGCGCCCCGGCAACGAGCCCATTCACCGCTACGAGCTTGGTGAAGCCATCGAATGGGCGGCGTTCGCTCCATCGGGAATCCCGAGCCCAGACCGCCGCAGCCGTGCGCCAGAGGGACGCCGTGTCCTGCTGCGCACCGCGCGCGAAGTGCTGCTGCTCGACTTCGCGGCTGTGCGCGGCGTTGTGACCCGACGCCAGCCCGGACGGGTGCCCGCGATCGCCTTCTCCCCAGACGGCCGATCGCTGCTGACCGCCGGCGACGACGAACGTCTTCGTCGCTTTGACGCGCGCGATGGCCGCCTGCAGTGGACCACCGAGCCGCTCGGCAATCCCATCGAGACGCTGAGCATCGATCCGCGGGGAACCCGCGTCGCCGCTGCCCTGGTCGGCGGCAAGGTCGCGATCCGCGGCATCGCTGCCGACGCGCGCGCCAGCGAACGAAACAGGGAACGAAACCGCGACACCACACTAACGACCGGCCTCGAAGTTCGTTCGCTGCATTGGCTGTCGGCGGACGAGCTGCTGGTGGCTGGCAACGGCACTTCCGAAGCCGCACCGACAAGCACCGCCCAGCTGCAGGTTTGGACACCAACCGGTGAGCGCGTGCGCAGCGCGGCGCTCGCGCAACCTCTGCAGTGCGTCGACGTCCGACGAGATGGCCAACGCCTGCTGATCGCTGCCGCCAACAGCGCCATCGCAACGGTCTACGACGCAACAACCCTCGCGCCCGCCGAAACCAACACCACCGCGTCCTGCGCCGCGGACGCAACGCTGCGCGACGCGCGCTTCTCGCCGGACGGCGGACAGCTTTTGCTCGCCGCGAGCGATGGCGTCGCAACCCTCGTCGACATCGCAACGGGCGCGCGCCAGCACATGCAAACACGCGGCCCCGTGCGCTTCGCCAAGTTCTCGGCCGACGGCCGCCAGATCTTGACCGGCAGCAGCGGCCAACGCGGCGCAGCGCAGCTATGGCGCGCCCGCGACGGCGCCGAAGTGCTGACCTTCGACGGCCACCGCGGCACGCTCGCCGACGGCGTCTTCCGACCCGACGGCGCATGGGCCGCTACCTGCGCCCGCGACGGCACCACCTGCATCTGGCCAACGGATCCTGTCGCCATCGCGCGGCAGCTGATGCCGACCGCGGCCGACGACCTACCCACCAACGCGAACCCCACCACCGACCGTTCGACACCAGAGCGCAAGGAACGCACCAAATGAATCGTCTTCGCCGCTTGATGCCGCCGCTGCTCGCCAGCGCATGCTTCGGCTCTACGCTCGCCCAAGGCCCCGAAAATGCACCGCCGTGGTGGGGTGTGCAGGATGACGTGACCGTCAGCGTGTCCTGGAACTTCGACCAGCAGACGAACTTCCTGCAGCCAAGCTTCGAAGTCGTGCCCAACTGGTACGTCAACCAACAGCCGTTCACGCCAACGGGCGACCCGCTGCAGTGGGTTTCCAACCTGAACGGCCATCAGGGCGTCTACGGGCTGGTCGCAACCAATCCGCCGACCAACCAGCGCTCGGATCTAAACCTGTTCATCGACAACGACCCGCACCTCGACTGGGTGAAGATCTTCTGGTTTCAATTCGACGCGTTCGAGAGCTCCAGCGGCAGTATCGAACACGCGATCCAGCAGCAGCTCGGCAAATACGGCCGCGCGGCCGTCACCGTCACCAGCGCCCCCCTCGCCGGCGGCTGGGAACAGATCACCGTTTCCGCAGAGCTGATCCCGCAGCCCGACGACGAGGAAATCGACTTCACATTTCTGCAGTTCGGCGCCGGCATCACGGCAATCGACAATCTGCACGTTTCCAGCAAGTGCGTGAAGCCGCGCCCCGACGAAGACGGGGACGCCCTCGGCAAGGTGCTGTCGAGCACCAACCTGACGATCGCGACCGGCGGTAGAAACTGCCGCGCAGTTGCGGCAACGCGCAGCTCGACGACCGGCCAACGGCGCCAGTGGGTGGCTGCAATCGGCGCCACGTCGACCACCCCACACGGGCTGTTTGAAGTGGACGCCGGCGGCGTGCCGATCGGGCCCGCGATCCAGCTGCCCTCCAACTCCATCCAGGTTCCGCTGGGCCCGATGGACATGACCGTGGAACGCAGGCGGCTGCCGTCCGGGATCGTAGCGGAGAGAATCTATGTCTTGCTGCGCAACACCGCCGGCCAGCTGCGCATCCGCGCGTTCGACCCGTCCGGCTTGGGGGCGCTTCAGCCCGCCTTCGACACCATCGTGCCGGCTGCCGCAGCCCCCATCGCCGCCGGCCAACGGCTCGGCCTCGCGTTTGACATCAGCGGCGACGACGGCAACGGCACGTTTTGGATCACCGGCCGCGAGAACCAGCAACCGTTCGCTCCGAAGGCGTTTGAGTTCAACCGGCAGGGCCAGCTCATCGATTCGTTCGACGTTCCATTCAGCACGTTCGGCTTCGACTACGACGATACGCTCGGCAACTTCTACTGCTTTACGAGAGACCCAGTGCAACACCCCAACGGCACGACGGTCGAAGTGGTTGGCGTCGAGATCTCCGGCTTCACCCATGAGCCGACCGGCGTGCGCTTCCTCGGCAACCTGTTGGCCCCAAATGCGGGCGGCCCACCGGGTGGACAAGCATCCGGGATGACGCTGATGCGCGTCGGCAACGGCATCCAAAGCCAGCTACGGTTCGCGTGTGTCGCCGACACGTCGCTCGGCCAGGTCTACTCCGAGATCGCCGGCCCCTTCCGCTACGGCTACAGCCGCTTCGGCACGATCGGCATGCAAAACGGCCCGCCGTTTGTTGGCGGCGCCTTTGACGTGACGCTGCACGGCGTGCCTGAAGCGTCGATCGCGCTGCTGTTTTTGGGTGCGAGCGCCAACAACGTGCCGATCAGCCCAGGCATCCAAGCGGAGCAGGTGCTCTCGATCGTGCCGGACGCATCCTCGCCGGTGCAGGTGCCGATCAGCCCCGGCCGCTTCTCGCTGACGATCAACGTGCCCAACATGGCGGTCCTCAACTACGCCGAGACCTACTACCAGTGGCTGGTCGTCGACAGTTCGTTCAACCTGGGCTTCTCACAGGCAGGCAAGACGGTGCTCTATCCGTAGACGGCAGGGCGAACCGCGGCGAGGCGGCTCTATCGGCCGCCGCCCGCCTCTTCGGCTTCGCCGCCGCCGCCCTCTTTCTGCGCGGACTTCGCCTGCTCCGCCGCTTCCTTGGCGGCCTCCATGGCGCGCTTGACGGCATCGTCGGCAGCGATCCTCGCCTGGCGCTTTTTCCAATCGGCGCGCTGCTTGGGTTCGTTGCGATGGAAGACAAACTCGCACGGCGTGCCGGGCTCGGGCAGCGCCGTCGTGGTCCACCAATTTTGATCGTCGCGGGCGCGCTCGTGCACCATGGTGGCGAGGTGGTTGTCCGGCGTCAGGTAGCAGACGCTGACCAGGTTGCCTTCGAGGTCGGCCATGTAGACCTCTGGTTCGCCCTTGTAGAGCACCGCCATCCGGCCTCCGAGGTAGACCCAATCGCACGGCGGCAGCGGCAGCTGCGTGGTCAGATCAAACAGCAGCTCTTCGACGCAGTTCTCGCGCACCGTGCCGTCCTCCGACGTGAAGCGAACCGTCATGAAGAACGGTTTGCCTTTCGGCGGGGTGATGATCAGGGGATCCACGCCGGCACGAACTTCTTCGAGCGTCGGCGCCGGCTCCTTCTCTTTGTAGGTCGCGTTCTTGCCCGGCTCGAAACCGATCATCAGCAGCGCCGCGTTGAGCACGCTGGCTTTCGCCTCGCAGCGAAACACCGCCTCGTGCTTTTTGCCACGCCGATGGATCAGCAGGTACTCAATCGGATCCTGCGGCTGGTTGACGACCGCCTGCACCGAGACCGTGAACTTCTTGGCGTCGATCGTGATGCCCTGTTCTTGGAACGACTTGAACATCCCGTCGAGCAGTTCGTCGCCGCTCGGCGTCTTCTTTGCGGTGGTCGGCGTCTCCACCGTCGGCTTGGGATCCTGCGGCGCAGGATCGCTCTGGCACGGCAGAATCGAAGCGCTGAAGCAAAGCAGCGTCGGGAGCAGCGTAGGGAGCAGGGCGTTCATCGCGTTTATCGGCCGTTGTCTCGGTCGGAGTCGGAAGCAGTCAAGAATGCTAGCGTAGCGCCATCTCGGCCGGCGAACTCGCGGACCAGAGATGCAGCCGCTCGCGCGGCGTCGTCATCGCCCGCCTTGCGGGCGGCGAGCAGACGCATGAGGTAGGGCGCCGCTGCCAGCGCCGCGGCAGGATCCACCCCGCCCGCAACGTCGCGCTCACCAACCAACCAACGAAGCTCGGCTTCGCCAGCTGGCAGGCGCAGCAGCGTCTGCACAGCGTTGCGGAAGTGCACTTCGGCGGCCGCAAGATCGCCTTGCCGGCGCGAGCGCACCGCGCGCAGGTAGTGAGCGGCGCCGGGGAAGACCGTGCCCGCTCCCTCCGGCGAAGAGGAGAGCGCGACCGTCGCAGCCCCTAGCGCATGCTGCAGGTCCCTGCGCCTCGCCAACGCCCGCCACAAGACTTTGAGCCGCTGAGGCGTGACGTTGGCGCGCCCCTCATGCTCCGACACATCACCGACAACCGCCGCGAACGCGCGCTCGGCCGTCAGAACGTCGACATCCTCATGACGCAGGCGGTGGCCGATCGCCTGCACCAGCGGGTAGCCAGACGTCCCGTTCGGCCAGCGCATCGCCCGCCGGGCGGCGCCGTCCGGATCAGCAAGCGACATCCGCAGCAGCAGCTCGGCGCACAGGGTGAGATCCTGTGACGACATTGGCGTCGCCGCGATGCCATCTTCGGACTCGGCGGGCATCGGGATGCCGTTGATCGCTTCGTATGGCAGCGAGGCCATGCGGTCGGGCAGAGGCCCTGTCGCCATTGCCTGGCGCAGCTCGGCCAACAGCTCCTCCCGCCGCGGCCCGCGTGCAAGCAAGCGAATAGCTGCTTCCTGCAGCTCGTAAACGGTGTCGGTTTCCGGCTCGACCAACCAAAGCTGCCACAGCCATGCTTGGCTCGCGTCAGGCTGCAGCTGGACGGCCCACTCGAACATTTCAACAGCCGCATCGCCGTCTTCGGCCGCCAAGGCAGCGTCGTAGAGCTGCTTGGCCTGCGCAACGGTGGCGCGCCGAACGTGCTGCGCCGCACGCCCGACAAACACCGAGTCGCGCTTGCCGATCTGCGCGAACAGTTCGTTGAGTTCGTGGCGATCGCCACGCTGCACCAGCATGAACCGCATGGCATCGCGCTGCTCATCGAAGCGTGCGAGGACCTCTGATGTCGGCATCGCAGCGTCGGCGGCCTGCGGCGCCTTCTCGGCGATCCCAGCAAGCAGCATCTCGTAGACGAAGGGCTCCTTACGCCGCCCTAGCCGATCGAACAGATCCCCCCACGACTCGCTGCTGCGCACCAGCGGCCAGACTTCGGCAAGTGCGGTAGCCGAGCCGCTGCGCACCAACGCGGCGAGCGCATGGCGCGGCGTTTGCTGATCGGCGCGGCCCAAGCCATCGAGCATTTGCAGCAGGTGCTGCTCGATCTCGGCTTCGAGCACCGGACGGCGCTCCAGCGACTGCGCCGTGGCTTGCGCCAACTCCGGTGCGGACTGCAGCCAGTCGACGATGCGCGCGGCCGGCACGAGGCGCCCGACACGCTGTGCCAACCGCAAGCTGCGCCGCAGCACGGTCGCTTCGTCAACCGGCTCGGCAGCACTCTGCCACTCACGGCCGCTTGCGGCATCGCCCGCCGACTCGTGAACGACCTCGCCCAAAGCCAGCTGCAGCATGCGGCCATCCACGGCGCGCACCGCCACCAGCGCGTCGAAGGCCGCATCGCGGACCGCCTGGGTGGCGCCACAAGCCATCATGCGCAGAACGCGTTCGATGCGGGCCGGCCGGTCGAGTGCCGCCGGCGCGAATTCGAGCCAAGCTGCCTCGATGTCGCGAAACGTATCGCGGTCGAGCTGAGCAGCGACGCGCTCGTCGACGAGCTCTGGACGCAGTTGGTGGACGTGCTGCAGCAGCGAACGGGACGGCTCCGATTCCAGCGTCACCGCAAGTCCAAGCAGGGCCTTGATGCCGCGGCCGCTGAGTCGATCGAACAGCGGCCCAAGCCGCGCAACCGTGACCTCGCCTGCCTGCAGAAGCTGGTGCATGCGGCCGACCAAGCGATCGGCCTGTTTGCTGGTCAGACGCGCTGCGGCAAACCACAGCCCGTCGCCGCCGCCGCCGCCGCCCGCTTCGCCGCCATCAGGAGACTGCTGTGCCGCGTCGAGCAGCAGCGCCACTTCTTGCCGACTCGGCTCGTCGAGCTTTGCCGCGATCGCGAGCAGACGATGCTCGAGCGTGCGGCCAAGCCGCGCCTCGGCTTGCTCCTGCACCCACGCGCGCGCCGCCGGACGCGGCGCCTGCGCAAACTGCACGAGCAGACGCCGCGCCGCGCGCGCATCGCCTTCGATCCCTTGGAACAGCGCGGCCGGCAGCTCCGCCCATTCATGCCGAACCGTCCGGGCGGCGGTGCTGGCAGCGACCTCATCCTCGCCGCGCAAGGCCTCGATCGCATGCTCGAGATCGACGGCTCGTTCGAGATCTGGAGCCGCGCTGGCGCCTGACAGATCCGGCTTCGAGACGGGCCGTTCCTGCGCGCGCAGCCCGTTGCCGCAAAGCGCGGCGGCTGCCGCCCCCACGAGGACCAGGCTCGCCGACACCGCGGCGGAAACATGTGCACGTGTTCTAGATCTCATGGCATCACCTGCGCGATCGCATCCGGCAAATCGGATGCGACCATTCCGTTTTCGCCGCGCTCCCGCACGACATCGTCGCCCGCCCCACCGTGAACGTGGACCGCCATGCAGACCGCCTCAAACGGCTCGAGTCCGCGCGCCAGCAGCGCTCCACAAACTCCGGCAAGCACGTCGCCAGAGCCGCCGGTGGCCATGCCCGGGTTGCCGGTACCGTTGCGATAGCGCCGCGCCCCATCGAGCACGAGCGTGCCGTGACCCTTGAGAGCCACAATGGCGCCGCTCTCATCCTGCAAGCGCGCGGCAGCGCCATCGCGATCTTGCTGCACCATCGACGCTTGGCCCATGCCAAGCAGCCGGGCCGCTTCGCCGGGATGCGGCGTCAGCACAATCGGGCCGCATTCTTCGCGCACCGCTGCAAGCATCCCGCCGCGCAGAGGGGCGATCACATGCAAAGCATCAGCGTCCAAGACCACCGGCACCGTCGCTTCTGCCAATACCTGACGAACCAGATCCGCGGTCTCCGAGTCGACGCCCAACCCCGGGCCGACGACGACGGCATCGGCCTCGCCAAGCTGCTTCGAAAGGCCTTCCTTCCGGCGCCAAAACGTGGTCGCTTCGGGCACCGCCAACGGCAGCAAAGGCAGCAGTTCGTCGGGCAACCCAACGCGCACGAGGCCCGCCCCAGCTCGCAGGGCGCCGCGAGCGCAGAGCACGGCAGCACCGAGCATCTCGCGGCTGCCGGCAAGCACAACGACAGTCCCGAGCTGCCCCTTGTGCGCATCCTTGCGGCGCGCGCCGAGCCGTGCAACGTCGCGAACGAGCTGTCGTGAAGCGGCGCTCACGCGAACTCGCTCCACGGCACGACGCAGTGCACATCGCCGACGACCTTCTTTTGCGTATTGCCGATCGCGAGCCGCCAGAAGCGCTGCAAATCGGGCGGCACGGTTTCTGGTTGGCAGCCAGCAAAGGCACCAAGCCAACGGAGCAAATCCACGACGACCGGCTGGTAGCCGCGCTCGGCGCCGTCGTCGGCCTTGATCGCCACCCCCAGCGCACCGGGGTAGCGGTCTCGCGTCGCGTCCGGCGCCAGCGCCACTGCATAGACACCTTCGGCCCCGTTCTTGGCAAAGGCACGACCCGGCCAGCAGCGGACCAGCGCCGTGCACAGCCTGGCTTCGCCCGCCAGCAGAACCGGCGCTTGCCCAACGGCTTCGAGGATCGAACGGCATGCACGGGTTCGAACGCACGAAGGACCGTCTGGGTTCGCCAGTTGGCAAAACGCACGGGCCATGGCGGCCAGCGGCAGCTGAAACGTCGGTGCGCCGCAACCGTCGACGCCGATCGGCAGCGGCGCGTCCAGCCCCGCCATTTCGGCCACTGCCTGCTGCACGAGCTGCTGCGAGGCACTCGCCGGATCGAGATATTCCGCCAACGGCACCCCCAGTTCGCGCGCCAGATGCAGAAAGCCGGTGTGCTTGCCGCTGCAGTTGTTGTGCAGCTTGCGCGGTCTTTCCCCGTCGCGCAGCATCGCCAGGCGAGCCTCTTTGGCAAACGGTGCGTGCGGCCCACAGCCAAGCAGATCTTCGTCGAAGCCGCCGCGCGCCAAGAACCTGCTGACCGTGGCCGTATGCGCCGGCGTGCCGTCGTGACTGGCGCACAGCACCGCGCGTTCGGCGGCAGTCAGCCCGAGACGCTCGACGACACCGCGTTCGTAGAGCGGCAGAGCCTGCAGAGGTTTGACGACCGAACGGGCGTAGACCGGTTCGTCACCGCTGCCAAGCTGCAGCACGATTTCGCCGTCGTGCACGACGACGACGGAGCCGCGATGAAACGACTCGAGCCGGCCGCTGCGCGTGACGGCAGAAAGCACCGGGTTGACCGGCAGCGAGGCGAACGAAGCGGTGGCGGACGGCTCTGGCACCGCTCTGTTATAGCTAGAAGATCCGCTACCGCACTCGCACTACGGGAACCGCGACTTCGCCGTTTTCCGCACGTGTGGGACCGTTCCAGAACAGGTGCGTGCGCTTCGAATCAGCCCCTTGGACGTGGACCGCAAAGTCAAATGACGTGCCGAGCAGCGGCGCGACCATCTGACCGTAGCCATCGGCGCCCGTGCGGCACCCTTGGCCAGCCAATGCGTTGACCATGCACATCTTGCGCACAGCGCGGAGCACGTCCGGGTCGACTTCTTCGCCGCCCGGGCCGCCGTATGCATCCGGGCATACGTGGTGCAGGCGCGCGTTGGCGAGGGGGTTGCCGTCGGGCCCAACGAGCCGAAAGCGGGCGAGATGCCGCGCGTCGATATCGAGAGCACAGCGACGATCGCCAGCCGTGAGACGCCGCCACGCCGCCCCCTGACTGGTGATCGCGTGCACAAGCACGTCTTCGCACGACGGCGCGAGCACGCGCACGCGGCCGCGATGGTCGGTATAGACCGTCAACGGCGACGACGGCGCATCGTCGGATACGGCGATGCGGATCAGCAAGACGCGGGTTGCGCCTGGCGGCGTGCCATCGGGTTGACGCACCGTGATTTCGATCGGCAGGAGTCGGTCGATGGCGATCTCGCCAAGGTCTTCGGGAACGCCAGCGTCCTCCCAACGCAGAACCGCTAGCGGTGCGACCGGCGCGCCCTTCATGGCGTCACGGTCTGCGCCGCCTCGCGCGGTGGGGAGCGGATCGTGCAACGACGCCAGCTTCGCACGATCCGAGGCCGTGAGCGCGGCCGTCAGACGATACGGGAAGCGCTCGCTGCGTCCGGGCAACGAGAGCGCGCCATCGGCATCGCTGACAAATACGCGCGGCTCAATCCCGAACCACGCACCATCCGGGCCTGAGCCGACCGACGCTTCGAGCATGGCCGGCATGGATGCGAACGGCTGGCCAGCCATCGTGAGTTTGGCGGCGACCGTGCGCCCAGGCCACATCCGGCAGACGAACCGCGGTGCCCCGTCGGCTTCGGAATCCGGATCGGGCTCGCCTTGGGCCAGCGCCACGAACGGCTCGAGCTCCAGGTCGCGTTCGCGCCGATCAGGAGCAGCCAAGCAGCAGCGAGCCGGTGGCTTGCTCGGGTGCTCTTCCTCGCTCGCGGACACCACCCGCAGGACACCATCCGGTCCACTGCGCGGCGCGGGGCAGCTGCGGGGCTGGAACTCCGTGCGCACCGTGGCGCCGACCACCGGCTTGCCCGTGTCTGCAGCACGGATGACAACCGGCACGACCCGCCGCGGCGGCAGCGCGCGCTCGTAGACGGCGTGCAGAGCATGGGCGGCCTGGTCGGCGTCGGGCTTGGCTTGATCGGAGCGAAACTCGAGGCCGAACCGCGTCGCGTAGTCGACCGTCGCCGTCAAGCCAAAGCGGCAGACCATCCAGCCTTCCGACCATGCTTGCACCATGATGTAGTCGTGCGGCCAGCGCGGCAGCGTCAGCACGCCGTCGGCATCCGGTGAAACCCACTGCGCAAAGCCGTAGCGGCCGCTGCCTTCGATCGACGCGCGATAGCGCAAGCCGCGCCCGTTCCAGCTGGCATCCGGCTTCGGCAAGACGCGCCGGACAAACTGGCGATGGCTGTGGCGCAGCAGAATCGGTGTTCGTGCCACCGCGGCGCGCGCAACGCCGCTTATCGCGTAGCCACCGTCGGCCTCGGTGGCCCCAAGAGCCCAGGCCCGGTAGGCACAGCCGACCATCACCTGGCAGCGAAACTGGCCACGTTCGTCTGTTTGAACGACTTGATGCTCGCTGTAGCCCTCGTCGCGAATCGTGGTGATCGGGTAGTGCAACAGGTGCACTTCGGCGCCCACCCAGGGCTCGCCAGAGGCCCCTACGACGCGGCCGAAAGCGGTCGCCCGAAGGGCCTTCGCATGTTGAGGTGCCGTCGCAGCGACACGCGCTCCTAGACAGCAGACGGCAGCGGCCAACAAGAGAACGCTGCGAAAGAGGAGGCGGCTCATGGTGCGAACGAGAACGCAGCGTTGCCGCGTGCGTCCAGCACTCGGCAAAGATGCCCCGAACGCCCGAAAACATCGGAGGGCCGGGAGGATCCTGCGGTGCGCCGCTCGCCGGTTGGCTGCCTAGCCGCCGAGCGCTTCGTCGATGGCGGATTGGACGCCCTCGCGCTTCTGCTTGTGGCCATCTTCCTTCCAAACGACGTTGTCGTCTTGGTCGGTCAGCACCATGCCGTGCACGTCGAAGCCATACTTCTTCATGCGCTCGGCGCTGCCCTCAGCCGTAGTCGGCAGCACTTCAAACTCGAGCTTGCCCGCGTAATCCTCAGCGAGCCCATTCACGATGGGCACGACCTTGCCGCAGAGCATTCAACCTTCGATGTTGAAGTAGGTCAGCTTGAGCTGGCGGTCCGCGTTGGCCGGCGTTTCCGCTTTGGCAGACTCGCCAGATTTCTGGGAGCCGGGATCGCTATGGGACACGGAAGCCTGCTGCTTCGACGTGTCAGGGTTCGAGCTTTCGCTCGCGCCGCAGGCGGCGAACACCAAGAGGCTCGCTGCTGCGGACAGGTAGATCTTCTGCATGGGCGAAGTCTACCGTCGACGCGGGCGCTTCACGAGCGCGAGCCGCAGGGCTACGCGCTGCGGCGCTTGGCGCGGGGGAACTTGACCATGTGGCCCTCCTTCTCGTCCCACAGCTTGAGGCCGAAGCCACGCAGCGAGTTGAAGGTCTTTAGCTTCGGCACAATCTGATCGAAGCCAGCGTGCGACTCATGGCAGGCCTGCAGGCGATAGTTCGGAATCCTGGCATCCAGATGGTGGATATGGTGGAAGCCGATGTTGCCCGTAAACCACTGCAGAACTCGCGGTAGCTTCAGGAACGCGCTGCCGCGAAGCGCCGCGTCCAGGTAGCTCCAGTCTTCCTTGCGCTCCCAGTAGGCTCCTTCAAACTGGTGCTGCGTGAAGAACAGCCAGACGCCGACGGCGCCGGCAACCGCAAACACCACCCCTTGCAGGATCAGGTAGGGAATGATGCCGAAAACGAGGCATCCAAGCACGGCCCAGAGGCCGACCGCGACGTTGGTCCAGAGCACCGAACGGCGCTCCCGCTTGTTGGCGTCCCGCTTGCTGAAGCGATGCTGCACGACAAACATGAACAGCGGGGCCACGCCAAGCAGCACAAACAGGTTGCGCGATAGGCGGTAGCCGCAGCGCCCCCACCAGGACATCTGCTCGTATTCCTTGACCGTGAGCGTCCAAACGTCGCCGGTGCCGCGACGGTCGAGGTTTCCCGTCGTGCCGTGGTGGACCGCGTGGCAGCTCCGCCATTGCTCGAACGGCGTGAACGTAAGCACGCCGGAGATCACGCCCCAGAACCTGTTGCCGGCGGCAGAGTTCAGGAACGAGCCATGGCCGCAGTCGTGGTGGATGATGAACACCCGCACCAAGACGCCACCGGCAAGCAGCGCGATTGGCACAGCCAACCACCACGAGATCTGGACGGCAAACGCGAGCAGAACCCAAAGGCCCAGATAGACTCCAACAGAGTCGACCAGCTGGCGGGTTGCTTTCGCCGTGCTCGGCGTGCGGAAAGAAGCAACGTGGCGTTGCCACGCATCGAGAGACATCGTGCTATTCGTCCTGGTTTCGGTCGAGGGGGAACACATGAATCCGGGGGGAGTGCTACGAATTGCAGCATCTAGGCCAGTCATCGGGCCAACCAACCAGATCCCTTGATGCGGAACCTACCAAGAGCATCAGGCTAGGGACAGCGATCCCGCCTCGATGAGGCTCGCCTAGTTTGGATATGGTCTTGCCGGACAAGCCGTAAGGCCTGCCCGACGATGTCCTGGCTAGCGGACCGCTAGCGGGAACATTTCGCTAGCCGAACGGCCCCGAAAGGGAACGCTCGCCTAGACGTGCGAAGAAGTCGAAGCGACTACCAGCGATCGCGTCGGCCGCCACCGCCGCCGCCGCCACCGCCGCCGCCGCCACCACCACCGCCGCCGCGGGGTTGACGCTCTTGCGCTTCGTTGACGCGCAGGGTGCGGCCGTCAAGCTCGACACCGTCCATTGCTTCGATAGCCGCGCGGGCATCGTCCTCGGAGCCCATTTCGACAAACGCGAAGCCGCGGGAGCGACCCGTGTCACGATCCGTGACGATCGAGGCGCTTTGGACATTGCGGCCGTCCTGGCCGAAGGCTTGCGCGAGCGAGTCTTCGGTGGACTGGAAAGAGAGGTTACCTACGTAGAGTCGGGTGCCCATAGAACACATTCAGGGGTTGCGGACGTTCGAAGTCGGTGCCGTTGCCTACGCGACAACGGGAGCTTCGCAGGAGGCCGTGGGGGTTCCCCACGTCTCGCCTCGTCGTTGGACAAGCCGAGCTGAACCCGAGTCGGGACCAGCCACATACGCACGCGAAATCGATCTGACAGCTAAGAAACGCGGCCGGTAGCAGTCCGATCGCGGGCGGGAGCATAGTCCCAAATGCCCCGGATAGCCCGTCAGAACGAGGTCCTATCCGACGAAGTTCGTGCTTAAGGCGCCACAAACGGCCGATTCCACCTCAGAAGTTCGGGGTCCGCAGGCGGATTCAGGGGGTATAACGCGGGGCGCTATGGATCTCGTCGAAGTCGAACTCGCCCGCGTCGTGATCCACCAAAAGGGCGACCAGCAGTATATTCACCTGCGGGAGCGGCACGGACCGCGCGGCTTCCCGATCGTCATCGGCTACAACGAGGTCGAAGAGATCAACCGGAAGCTCTGCGGGGTCGAGCCCCCCCGCCCCCTGACCCACGATCTTGTCGGGCGCATCCTGCGCAGCCTGGGGCATCGCCTGCACCGAGTCGTCATCAGCGAGCTTCGCGAAGGCACCTTTTACGCCACGCTGACGCTCAAACCGAGCGAAGCCCCGGACGAGGCGGACCGCACGGTCGACTGCCGCCCGTCCGACGCGATTGCGTTGGCCGTGCAAACCGGCGCACCGATCCTGGTCGCACGCGAGGTCTTCGAAGCCGTCGCGGCCGGCTAGACGCAGGCGGAGACCCGCGTTGGGACCCGGGCGCCCGCTCGCCTAGCTCAGCTGGCGACTGGCATGAGGGCGCGCCCTCCGGTAGCGTGCGGGTCGCGACGGCGCCCAAGCGCCGACCAACTGCGGTGGGATGGCCGAGCGGCTGAAGGCACCGGTTTTGAAAACCGACGAGGGTCACACCTCCGGGGGTTCGAATCCCTCTCCCACCGCCAATTTCATTCGCGCGTTCGCTCCAGCGGACCGCGAGTGACTGGCGCGGATGCTGCGCCCCAGCGACGGCCTCAGGTATGCCGTGTGCCTCGAGGGCGCTCGTCGGCGTTCGCGGGCCGCCCCCGCCGCTGAATGCCCGCTTGCATGGCCGTTCTGCTTTAGCGGCGCCCGCGCCGACGTCGATGCGGCCGGTGAGGAGAGTCGACACGAGTCCTAGCCCAAACGGACTCGTCAGCAGCATCATGAGTCAGGAAGTCGCATCTGCGCCCCCGCCACAGCACGCGCCGAGCCAGGCGCATGACGGATATGGCGACTCTGGCGGCTCTGGCGCCACCTCAAAGGAGGCGGCCACGACCTACTTCGTCGTCTCGCCGCGCTGCCTGCAAGATGGCACCTGGAAAGACGCGATCCGCACGTTTGCGCAGAGCTTTTCGCACGGGCAGCTGGTCGAGCTGGCGCTGATGCGCACCGCCGACGACAGCCCCGAGGACGTGCTGGCCAAGGTGCTCGAAGCCGTCGCGGCGGCCAAACGGCGCCCGGAACACGTCGCCCCCACATCGACCCATATCGCGCCGTGTACGGAAGCGGGCTGGGCGCAGGCCTTCGCGCAAAGCGCCGTGTTCATTCCGTCGAAGCACCCAGACGACGCCGAGCTGATCCGGATTGCCCGAGGCCAGGGCTGCGCGATCGCGCTGACCCTGTCGCAGCACAACTTCCACAGCCTCTCCGCTGGGGCCAACCGAGACCGCGTCTACACGTCCTCGGACGACAACGCCCTGCAGGAAGGCCGCACGCTGCAGCTCGGCGAGCACACCAAGGCCAAGGTCGACCTCAACGCGATCACCAGCTTTCCTCAGGACATCCAGGTCGAGATGTCGAGCAAGTGCAACGCGCGCTGCGTCATGTGCCCGGTCTCCGAAGGCACCCCAAACGTCAACATCGACTTCGCACTGTTCGAACGCATCATCGAGCAGTGCCAGGGCCAGCCGGAGCTCAAGCGCTTCTGGTTCCACCTGTACGGGGAATCGCTGCTGCATCCGCAGATCCTCGACGCATGGCAGCTCGCGCGCGAGCGCCTGCCGACCGTCGAGCTCGGCCAGTTTTCGAACGGCTCGCTGATGACCGAAGCCAAGGCCCGCATCGCGCTCCAGGTGCTCGACACGCTGGTCTTTTCGATCGACGGCGCGACCAGCGAGACCTTCGACGGCATCCGCAAAAACCTCAGCTACGACGAGGTCAAGGCGAACGTGCTGCGAACGATCGAACTGAAGAAGGAACTCGGTTCGAAGACAACGATCTGCGTCAACATGACGGAGATGGCCGAGAACCGGCACGAGCGCGCCGCGTTCCTCGAGTTCTGGCAGGCGCAGGACGTGTTCGCCAACGTCTACAGCGAAATGGGCAAGGTCTCCGGCCGCGGCCTCGAGCCGGTGCGCTCGGTGACGCCGTGCTACTCGCCGTTCGTCAACCTGGTCGTATTCAGCGACGGTGTCGTCGTGCCGTGCTGCGACGATTCGCGCAAGAAAACGCCCATCGGCGACGTCAACATCGAATCGATCCAGGAGATCTGGAACGGGCCCGCCAACGCCAACTACCGCAACAAGCATCTGCTCGGGCAGAAGTTTGACCTCGCCGCATGCGAGGCCTGCGACAACAACCGCTGGCGCTTGATGGAGGGCTTCTTTTGAGCCGCGACACGGCCCAGAGGCCGCAGCCGCTGATCTTGCTGTGCGCCGGCTTTCCCCGGTCAGGCAGCACCTGGCTGTTCAACGTCATGCGCATCGCCCTGCGGCGGGCGCAGGTGCCGCTGCACGCGGCTTGGGTCAACGACTACGATGCCGACCATCCGGCGCCAGTGCATCTCGTCAAGGTGCACGACCGCTCGCCGCTGCTCAACGCTGCCAGCGCGGTGTTCGTCTCGACGCGCGACCTGCGCGATGTGGCGGCTTCGCAGCGGCTGCACGATCCAGACAGCGACAATCCGGAGCGCGTCGTCGACCACTTTCATGAGCGCCTGAGCCACCACGGAGCCTACGAACGCGCGGCGCACCACCATGTGGTCTACGAGGAGATGGTCCGCGACAAGCAAGGCCACATCGCCCAGGTGCTGGCGAAACTCGGCATCGACGGGGATCCACAGGCCATCCACCTTGAGGTCGAGAGCCTGCAAGTGCGCGACCGAAGCTCCGACGGTCGCTACGACACCACCAACCTGCTGCTCGTCGGGCACGTACGTCACGGCGGCACGGGCTACTATCGTGACGTTCTGTCTGCGGAGTCGACGCGAGCCATCGAACGGCACTTCTCCGCGTGGCTACAGGATCACGGCTACGACGTTGCGAAAGCCGCAGCCGCGGAGCAGACCCCATCCGCGCGCGGCGCCTGCCCGATCGCACGCCCGGAGCCGAAACGGCCGTCGCTGATCCAACTCACCGAAGCAGAACTGCTGGCACGGATGATCCGCGACGACGAACGCGGACTGATCTACTATTGGACGCCGAAATGTGGCTGCGTGAACTTCCTGGCCAACATCTTTCGCTCGATGGGCAAACTGCCGGCCGACCTTGCTGCCGCACCCGGCCTGCACCTGCCGCAGGCCGTCGCCGAACTCCGGGTCGAACACCAGCAGCGCCTTCCGGTCACGGCCGCGCACCTGCAGTCAAGCCGCTATCGCAAGGTCAAGCTGGTGCGCAGCCCCTACCGCCGCATTGCGTCGGCCTACTTCATGCTGCGCCGGCAACACGAAGCCATCCGCCAGCATGCCCGGAGCGATGCCCGCTACCGCGAGAAGCTGCTCTACTTTCCGGACCTCGACTTCGGCACGTTTCTGTCGTGCCTGCACGCACCCTACACCGAGACCGTCTTTACGCGGCAAGTCCGCTATCACTGCTCGCGCATGTCCGCCCCCGCACTCGACCGCCATTTCGAAACGGTGCGGCTCGAGGAATCCGCGCCGTGGTTTGAGGGGTTCGACCGCGAGCATTTCGCCGATGACGGTTTCCGCTTTGACTTCGAAGGCGTCGGCCAGATCCTCAAGCGGCAGGAACACCACAATCCGGCCGAGCAGACGGCCCTCGACTACGACGCGCTCTACGAAGACAGCGCGACCCTAGCAGACTTCCACGAGCTGTTTGCCGACGATGTGATCCAACACGGGTATGCCATGCGCACACCCGCGATGGTTAGCGAGGGTCAGCGGCCGTAGACGTGCACGTAGTCCTGCCGCCAGATGCCGAGGATGCTCAGCACTTCGCGGTCTGCATAGTGGACTTCGGTCATGCCGGCCTTCTTGGCCGTACCGGCGATGTCGTCACCGTCCCAGGCGAGCCTGAGATAGTTGAATTCGATGCCTTTGCGGTCGGATGTGCCGACCTTGCTGCCGGTCGGCGTATTGGTGTAGTTGACGTCCAGTGGCTCAATCGTGTGCTGGTAGATGGCCCCGCTGATGCAGCCGCCAAGGGGCAGGCACAGCAGCAAACCGAGCAGCTTGACAGCTGCGGGAGAAGGGGAAGGGCTCATGGCTACTTCCCGTAGACGATCGTGGTGCGCTTCGTGTAGAGGCCCCAGAGGATCTGGTAGATGCGCTGGTCGGCATGCGTGATCGTCGTGATGCCGCCTTCGTCCGCAGCTGCCTTGGTGCCGCCGTCGCCCCAAGCAACCAGACCCATCACCCCATAATTGGAGGACTCGCCGGTCTTGTCGCCGAGCTCGGTGTTGTAGAGATCCGTATCCAGCGGCGTGGTCACGTCGGCGTATAGGCAGCCCTGCATCGTTGGCACGATGGCGAGCAAAAGAGTGGCGCAGGTCTTGCGAAGCATGAGTTTCGTTTGATGAGGCTGCTTGGGAATCATGGCACGTGGGGCTCAGCAGCATGGCCCAACGTGGAATGCGGGAAAGCGGCCGGGAGCGCGCCCAACCACACCCCGTTGCACAACGGGAAGAGTTCCATATCTGCGCTGCGCTGCAAGCTTCTAGACAACAAGCTTCGCGGCCGCCACCTCCGCGTCAAAACTGCCGCACCGGCATGCCGGGGTCAGTTGCTGGTCGCGCTCACAGCCAGCTGCGCAAACCACGGCGCACGGCGCTGGTCGTCGCGCACGTAGATGACGTTGCAGCCGCGGCGCGCCGTGCGCAGTTCGTCGGCCGAGGTTGGGTGAGCCCGGCCATCATCACGGATCTCGAACAGCGAGAAGCCGCGGTCGAGCACCAGCGCGAGGTGCTCGTCGAGCGAGACGCCGGCACGCGCGAGGAACTTGTTCGACACCTCGCTCAAGATCACGCGGCAGCGCGGCAGCAGATCGCGCGCCCCCAGGAAGGCGCGGTGCTCGGCCCCCTCGATGTCGATCTTGAGCAGCGACAGCTCGCCCGTTTCGCTGCTGTTTTGGCCGCTCCCCGCCGCACCCGCCCAAAACGCGTCGAGCGTGTCCGCCAGAACCCGCACGCTGTCGCCGCCGGCATCGTCCGCTTCGGTGAACGGCACGATCGAATGCTTGCCGCGGTTGCTGCGCTTCCACAAGAACAGCTCAACCTCACCGGGCTCGTCGCTGACTGCGCGGTGATGCGCCACCACCGAACGCGCCTTGGCGTCGGCCAGATTGTGCTGGAGCTGCGCAAAGTTGCTGGGCTCCGCCTCAAACGCATGAATCGGAACGCCGTCGCCGAGCACGCGATGCGCGAGCACGCTGTAGTAGCCAACGTTGGCGCCCACGTCGAAAACAGGCGCAGGCTCGGCGAGCGTCAGGTAGCCGAGCACAAACTCGGTGACCGCACGCTCGTAGGTGGCGGTCTTGTAGAGGCGCCTGGCCAGCATGTCTTCGGAGCCGGCCCGCAGCCGCACGCCCAGCCAGGGCAAATCGGCGGTTAGGTCCGGACGCCGCGCCACGTAGGTGCGCAGGTTGTATGCCAGGGCCCGCCACATGGAACGAAACGGCCCATGCTCCTTCTGCGTGTATTTCGGCTGCACCGCCCGAGCGTAGATCGAATCCGCCTGAGGAGCCATGCTTGGCTGGCACGCCGCAAAACGAACCACAGCTCGGAGCAGAAAGCGGGTTGCGCCGACGCGGCACCGAGGCTTTACTTCCTCGACCACCGGAGAGGTGGCAGAGTGGCCGATTGCACCGCCTTGCTAAGGCGACGTACCGGTTTTCCCGGTACCGGGGGTTCGAATCCCCCCCTCTCCGCCAGTTTTTCCTTCGGGAAGAGCTGGTCCGCCCATCGCTATGCGCCACTTTCTCCGCGGTGAAGGTCGTCGGGGCAGTTCTTCTCGGGGCAGTGCTTCTCGGGGCAGTGCTCTCAGGGCAGTGCTTTTCGAGGCGTAGATGGTCGCCTGAGCGGCCCAGCTGCTCTCCGCGGTTTCTCTCAGCGGTCACCATGCACGGCCCACACATGATGCGTTGTCGAATCATCACGCGCGGCCGAGGAATGCTGGCACTTGCCGCCGGCTGTCTCGCTGGTTGCCACGGCGTCGCGGACGGCCCTAGGCTGACGCTGCAGTCTGTCGCTGGTGCCACGGACGAGCATGCTCTGTTCGTAGATGGTGCCAAAAAGGAGGGCGCTGGCCCGGACCGATGGCTGGCCGACGGCCCGATCCCACCCCAGACCTACTCGCTGCCGTTCCGCTACTACGGCACTACCCGCTGGGATGCCCTGCCGGTCGTCCCGGTCGAAAACGGCGTGCCGCGATTCGATCGCGAGCCCGCCAGCGCCGAGGTCGTGGTCGAGCCTCCGGCAAGCCCTTGGCTGTTCCCGCTCGACTTCCCCATCGAAGTTTTCGATCGGCTGGTGAACGGCCGCCGTGACCTGACCGTGCCCATCGATGTGCCGCCAAAGTCGCAGGAAGAGCAGGACTGGCGCCAGATTCCTCGCGAAGCGCTTTCCGAGATGACGGCGCGGGCACGGGCAGCCCGCGTTGCCCGATGAGCGGCGAGCGCGCGCCCAAGCGCGCTGCCGATGGCCCAAGCCAACGCTCGGCGGTCATCCCCCCCGCCGGCAGCAAGGTGCTGGTGCACGGCCTCGGACGCTTCGGCGGCGGCCGCGAAGCGATTCGCTTCTTGGTCCGACGCGGCTGCCACGTGGTGGTGGCCGACCGTAGCGACGACGAAAGCCTGCGCGGCGTCCGGCGAACACTGGGCGAACGCAACATCGACTGGCAGCTCGGCCGCGAGGACGACGCCCTGCTCGACGGCGTGGACCTCGTCGTCACCAGCCCGGCCGTGCCCGACCACAGCCGACTGCGTCAGACGGCGCTGGCGCGCGGCCTGCCCTGCACGCAGGAGTGCGAGCTGTTCCTCGCCGCCTATCCCGGCCGCGTCGTCGGCGTCACCGGCACCAACGGCAAGTCCTCGACCGCGACGCTGCTTCATCGCGCACTGGTCGCTTCCGGCCAGGACGCGCTGCTCGGCGGCAACATCGGCCACAGCCTGCTCGCGGACGAGGCCAGCTGGCGCACCAACCAAACGGCCGTGCTCGAACTGTCGAGCTTCCAGCTGGAGCGACTCGATGCCGCCGAGGGAGGATTTCACGGCGCGATTTTCACGAGAATTGGCAGCGACCACCTCGACCGCCACGGCAGCCTCGCTGCCTACCATGCCGCAAAGGCCAAGCTCTGCGCCGCGGTTGCGGCCACCGCCGCGGCATCCAGCAGCCCGCATGCCGGCGAGAGCTTTGTCGTGCACGCTGCCGATGACCCCGTCGCCACGGAGTGGCCCACGCCCGCGGCGCTGCGGGGCCGGTTTGCCAGCGAACCGCCGGCGCCCGCCAGCGCCGGCATCCACAACGGCTACGTCTGCGTGCGCACCGGCACCGCTCCCGCCGAGACGATCCTGCACCAGGACGCCCTGCGGCTGCTCGGTGCCTTCCAGCTCGAAAACGTGCTGGCGACGAGCCTGGCGGCGCGCTGGCTCGGCGCCGACGCACACGCCATTGGCCTCGCCATCGCAACCGCCGCCCCCCTGCCGTTTCGCCTGCAGCTCCTGCACGTGATCGACGGTGTGCGGATCTACGACAATGGGGTTTCTACCGACGCTGTCTCGACGGAGCAGGCGCTCGCGACGCTAGCCGAACAAGAACGCCACGTGCATTGGATCGGCGGTGGCGTGAGCAAAGACGACGACCACGGCAAGGTGGTGCGGGCCGTGGCGGCGCACGCTGCCTCGGCGCACGTTTTCGGCACCGCCGCCGAACCCTTTGCCAACGGCGCAACCGCCGCACTCAAGACGACCCGCCACAAGGCCTTGGACGACGCATTTGCCGCGGCCCTCGCGGCAGCAAGACCGGGCGATTCGGTCCTGTTTAGCCCGGCCTACGCTTCGTTCGATCAGTACCCCAACTTTCGCGTTCGGGCACTGGAGTTCCATCGCCTGGTTCGCGAAAGGCGCACGGGAAGATCCGCGCAACGCTAGCGCTGCATGCCTAGACTTGAGCGGGAGACGCCTGTCGCCCCGAGACCTGTCGCCAAGAATCCCCGGTCCCGCTCCACCGGAACCGCCCAACTCCCCGCTCCTTTCTCCCGCACTATCCCCCAGCCAGGCTGATGCAGTATTGCACCGCGTGCCAAAAGGCGATCGCCACCATCGTGGTCATGGACCTGACCGAGGGCTCGGTCACAGGCTCTCAGCACGTCTGCAGCGCATGCGCTGAGCAGCTGGGAGTCACCCAGCCAAAGGCGCCAAAGTACACGACCGAAGTGCTCGAAGACCTGCTCGGCGGCCTCACGAGCGAACGCCCCAGCAAGCCCGTCGTCGAAGGCTGCCCGGGCTGCGGCATGAGCATCGGCGACTTCCGCCAGAAGGGACGCGTCGGCTGCCCGCGCTGCTACGACTCGTTTCGCGATGAGCTGATGCCGTTGCTGCAGCGCATCCACGAATCCCAGTCGCACCGCGGTCGCCTGCCAAGCACGCCCGTCGACCTGCCAGCCGACCAAGAGGACGGCAACGAATCCGAGCTCACGGACTTGCGCCAACGTCTCGAGCAGGCCGTTCGTAACGAGCTCTACGAAGAAGCCGCGAGCTTGCGCGATGAGCTGCGCAGCGCCGAACGCCGCGGCACGAACCGTGACGAAGGTTCTGAAGGCATGGGTCTAGAGCTGCAGGACCGCGACGAGGGAGAGGAGCAATGAGCAAGGCACGCGGTAGCGACGAACGAGGTGGCGCCGACGAGTTCGAGCCCGGCGCGTGGCTGAGCGGCACCGGTCCAGATAGCGACATCGCCATCTGCACGCGGGTGCGGCTGGCGCGCAACGTCGAGGGCTTTCCGTTTGCGCCGACGCTTTGTGATGACGACGCCGAGCGCCTGTACCGGTTCATCACCGACCGGCTCGGCAAGCCGGGCCTGCCCGAAGACGTGACCGTTCGCGGGCTTGAGGACATGGACTCGCTACAGCGCTCGATGCTGGTCGAACGCCACCTGATCAGCCGCGAGCTGGCGGCTGGTGAACGCAACTGCGGCGTCGCCTACGATGCGGACGAGAGCGTCGCGATCATGATCAATGAGGAAGACCACCTGCGCGTTCAGGTGTTCGGCTCCGGGCTGCAGCCAGACGGCGTCTGGTCGCGCATGGAGCAGCTCGACGACACGCTGATGCAGCGGCTGCCGATGGCGTATTCCGAGGAGTTCGGCTTCTTGACGTCGTGCCCGACCAACCTCGGCACCGGCCTGCGCCTGTCGGTCATGCTGCACCTGCCCGGCTTGGTGTGGTCCGAAGAAATCGACAAGGCCACCAACGTCGCACAGAAGATCCACCTGGCGGTGCGCGGACTCTACGGCGAAGGCAGCCGCGCCCTCGGCGACTTCTACCAGGTCAGCAACCAGATCACGCTCGGCCGCGATGAGAAGCAGATCCGCGACGACGTCATGCTCGCCGTGGGGCGCATCGTGCAGTGGGAACGCGAAGTGCGCGAAGCGCTGCTGCGCGGCTCCGCCCGCATCCGCACGCTCGACCGCGTGCATCGCGCGCTCGGAACCCTGGAGCGCGCCCAGATCCTGACCAGCGAGGAAGCGCTCGGCTGCCTGTCGGCCCTGCGCTTTGGCGTACACACCGGCTTGGTCGACGGCTTCCGCCACGAAGCGGTCAATCAGGCCCTACTGCTCTCGCAGCCCGCCCACTTGCAACGTTACACGCGGCAAACGCTGACACCGGAAGAGCGCGACCAGCGCCGCGCGCAGCTGCTGCGTGACCTGCTCGGCTGCGCGCCGTAAGCCAAACGCGGCCAGGAATCCGAACGCGGCGAATCGGTAGACCGCAGTCGACGCGGCCGCGGTTCCAGCCTTGGCGCGGCCGTGGATATCTGCGCGTCGATTTCCGGGAACGGGCCGAAACGCAGCGCGTTGCGGCCCGAGCATGATGCTCCTCGCACTAGCCCTCACGATCCAACAGCCGATGCCGCTCGCGGTAGGCAACCGTTGGACCTTTGCCGAAGCCGGGGAAACGGCTGCCATCCTCGAAATCGTGGCCTCGTCGATGCACGACGATCGCCCCGCACGCACCCTCCGGATTCGGGGCCCAGCGCTCTTCTGGCATACGGGCGACATCCTGATCGCCGACGACTTCAAGGGAGGCCTGCAGCAGGTCGCCTACCGCTACCAGAGCCGCCAAACGAGCGAGACCCTGCCGCTGTTGCCCGGCAAGCTGACCGTCGGCAAGCGCTGGTCGTGCCCAGATTTTGACGCGCACGTCGCGTCATTCGGCCCGCTGACGGTGCCCGCCGGGACCTTCCCCGCGTTCCGCATCGACTACGTGCTCAACGAACACCTCGGCACCGAAGCCGACCTGCGCATCTGGATCGCTCCCAACGTCGGCATCGTGCAGTACGAGCATTGGCAAACGTCCATCCGCGGCCAAAAGCAGCCGATCGACGAGCCTCACCTGCTGCAGCTGCAGGAGCACATCGACCTGCGCAGCCACGCCTTCGAAGACAAGCTGGTGCTGCTGCCCGCGGAGATGTCTCGGGCCGAGGGCGCCATCGCGGACCTTCTGGGCCCTGCCGCGGACGCCGAACGGGCCGAAAAAATCGCCTTGCTGCGGGAGCTGGGCCGCGGCGTTCTGCCGCTGCTGCAGGCCCGCCGCGACGCGCCCAACACGCTGCCGGACCAACGCGCCCGGATCGATCAGGCGCTGGCCGCCTTCCCCAAGCTGAGGCTGACCGCCACGGTGAAGCGCCAAGTCGCCCTCGGCGGCGATCCGAAGATGCGCTTCCAACTGCACAACGATTGGTTCCGCGCCTTGACCGTGCTGCCGTCGCTCGACGGCTCGGAGCACGGCCGCATGCCGTCCTACCATATCGAGCTGATCGGCCCGGATGGCGAGCCCGTCGGGCTCCATCTCCGCTCGTGCATCAACACCAACCCACTGACGGAGAACGACTTCCGAACGCTGCGCCCGGGAGAGTCGATCGATCCCTTCGGCCCCGGGACGTTCTCGCACCAGCTGATTGACTTCTTTCGGCCCAAGCGCGCCGGCCGCTACCGCGCGCGCCTCGTGCTCGACACAACCGGCGCCGTGCCGGCTGCCTGGCAGTCGGATTTCGACCATCCGATGTCGGCGGGCACGAAAGCGCTTCTCCACAAGCTGCCGCAGGGACGCTTTGAATCGAACGAGATCGTCTTTGACGTGGAATGAGCCTCGCCCCAGCGCGGCCGCCCGGGCGCGCCACCCCTGGGGAAATCCCCCAACGCCGCCTCGGGGAGTCGCCCTGAAAATGCACCAAGTCCCAATGCGGCGCTGGATCTAGAAGTCGAGTTCATCCTATACCGGCCTACATCCGATCATTGAATCGGTACAGCAGAAGGCACCGAGGGTTACCGCATGTTTGATCGCTTCACCGACCGCGCCAAAAAGGTCATGAGCTTCGCCCGCCAAGAGGCGATGAAGTTCAACCACGAATACATCGGGACTGAGCACATTCTGCTCGGGCTCGTCCAAGAAGGGAGCGGGGTCGCCGCGAACGTGTTGAAGAACATGTCGATCGACCTCGAAAAGATCCGTCACGAGGTCGAGAAGATCGTCAAGACGGGCCCCTCGATGGTCACCATGGGGCAGCTGCCCTTTACGCCACGCGCCAAAAAGGTGCTCGAGCTCTCGCTCGAAGAGGCGTCGCAGCTGAGCCACAACTACATCGGGACCGAGCACCTGCTGCTCGGCCTGATCCGCGAAAACGAGGGCATCGCCGCGCAGGTGTTGATGAACCTCGGCGTCAAGCTCGACGAAGTGCGTGAGGAGGTGCTTGAGTTCCTCGGCGCCTCCGAGAGCGGCGACGACGACGGCGACTCCGGCGAATCGGCTTCGGCCGGCGGCGGCGGCGGCTCCGGTTCGGGCTCCGGCTCGTCCCAGGGCAACACCAAGTCGAAGACGCCCGCACTCGATTCGTTCGGCCGCGACCTGACCGAGCTGGCGCGCGACGCCAAACTCGACCCGGTCATCGGCCGCGACCAAGAGATCGAGCGCGTGGTGCAGATCCTGTCGCGCCGCACCAAGAACAACCCCGTGCTGCTGGGCGAAGCGGGTGTCGGCAAGACCGCGATCGTCGAGGGCCTGGCCCAAGACATCGTCAAGGGCACCGTGCCCGAGATCCTGCGGCGCAAGCGCTTGGTCGTGCTCGACCTCGCCATGATGGTTGCGGGCACCAAGTACCGCGGCCAGTTCGAAGAGCGCATCAAGGCCGTGATGACCAAGGTGCGCCGCGCCAAGGACGTCATGCTGTTTATCGACGAGCTGCACACGCTGGTCGGAGCAGGTGGCGCCGAGGGTGCCATCGACGCCAGCAACGTGCTCAAGCCAGCGCTGTCGCGCGGCGAAGTGCAGTGCATCGGCGCGACCACGCTCGACGAGTACCGCAAGTACATCGAGAAGGACGGCGCGCTCGAGCGTCGCTTCCAGACCGTCAACGTCGAGCCGCCAACGCCCGAGCAGACGATCGAGATCTTGAAGGGCCTGCGCGACAAGTACGAGGCGCACCACCGCGTCACCTACACCGACGACGCCTTCCAGGCTGCAGTCGACTTCTCGACGCGCTACATCACCGGCCGGTTCCTGCCGGACAAGGCGATCGACGTGATCGACGAAGCCGGTGCCCGCATCCGCATCAAGTCGATGACGGCACCGCCGGATCTGCGCGAAATGGACCAACAGGTCACGCGCTTGAGCAAAGAGAAGGAAGAGGCCGTTGCCGGCCAGGACTTCGAGCGTGCTGCGGACCTGCGCGACCAAGCCTTCAAGCTCAACAAGAAGAAGGAAGAGATCCAAAAGGAGTGGCGCGAGCGTGAGAACTCGCGCGAGTCGGGCGGCGTCGTCGACGAAGACGTCATCGCCGAGACCGTCTCCAAGATGACCGGCATCCCGCTGCAGCGCCTGGACCAGGCCGAGGCGGAGCGCCTGCTCAACATGGAGAACGAGCTGGGCCAGGACGTCATCAACCAGGACCCGGCGATCAGCGCGATCGCCAAGGCCGTGCGCCGCTCCCGGGCGGGACTCAAGGATCCGAACCGGCCGATGGGCTCGTTTGTCTTCCTCGGCCCATCGGGTGTCGGCAAGACGTGGCTCAGCAAGTGCCTGGCGAGGTTCATGTTCGGCAGCGAGGACGCGATCATCCAGATCGACATGTCCGAGTACATGGAGAAATACAACGCCTCGCGACTCGTCGGCGCGCCCCCGGGCTACGTCGGCTACGAGGAAGGTGGCCAGCTGACGGAGAAGGTCCGCCGGCGTCCGTATTCGGTCGTGCTGCTCGACGAGATCGAGAAGGCGCACCCGGACATCTTCAACATGCTGCTGCAGATCATGGAAGAAGGGCGCCTGACCGACTCGTTCGGCCGGCACATCGACTTCCGCAACGTGATCGTGATCATGACGTCGAACATCGGCGCCAACCTGATCAAGAACAGCACCGGCCTCGGCTTCTCCAAGAGCGGCTCGGAGCAGGGTCAGGACAAGATGCGCGAGATGATCATGGGAGAGGTGGAACGCCACTTCCGCCCCGAGTTCATCAACCGTCTCGATGAGATCGTCATCTTCAATCAGCTCACCAAGGACGACATGCAGCGCATCGTCGAAAACGAGCTGGTCAAGGTGAACGAGCGCATGAAGGAGAAGGGCCACGACATGACCGTGACCCAGCCGGTGATCGACTGGCTGATCGAGAAGTCGTTCCACGAGGACTTTGGTGCCCGGCCGCTGAAGCGCGGCATCGAGCGCCACCTCGAGGATCCGCTGTCCGAGCAGGTCCTGAAGGGTCAGCTCGACCAGCCCTACACGATCACGGCGAAGATGGACGGCGACGACATCACGTTCGACATGGTCGAGATTCCCGAGGAGCCCAAGGCCGAAGAGGCCACGGCCAGCGCTCCCGAGGGCGGCTCCGCCGCCGGAAGCGGCGGCGGCGACGACAGCGGCGGCGACGACAAGGCCGAATAGCGCCTGCGGCTCGACGCCTCGCAAGAAACGCGGGTGGTGACGGGATTTCCTGTCACCACCCGCGTTTTCGTACCCCTGACAGGGTGTGGATGACGCACATCTGATGCTGGCAGTTGCCGAAGGCTTTGGCCAGTCGCCGGTGCCCGGGCTGCTCGCTCCGGGCCAACGTCCGGAGCAGATTCTGGCCGATCCACCCGAGCCGCCCGCGATTCCGCCGCGCGTCGCTCGACGCCTGCGGGCCCACGGCCCGCACGGCGCCGCGGGCACCGCAGACCTACAGCGCGAGGCTGCTGCCATCCGCACTCGCTGCGACAAGCTCGGCATCCGCATCCTGACGCCGCGGGACGAGCACACCTGGCCCGAGCGTCTCAGCGAACAACCGATGCCGCCGCTGGTGATGTTCGTGCGCGGGGACCCGGCAGCCCTGTGCCAGGATCCGGGCGTCGCGGTTGTCGGCAGCCGAACACCGACCCCCTACGGCGTCGAGTGCGTCGAGACAATCGCGACTACCCTGGTGCGCGCCGGCGCCGTGATCTGGAGTGGACTGGCGCGCGGCGTCGATGCGCGGGCGCATCAAGCGGCGGTGGCGGCTGGCCGCCCCACGGTGGCGGTGCTTGCCGGCGGACTCGACGAGATCTACCCGAGCGAGCACGACCAGCTAGCCGAGCGCATCGTCGCGGCGAACGGCTGCTTGGTCAGCGAGCTGCCGCCGGGAAACCGGGCGCGACGCGGCCACTTCGTGCGGCGCAACCGCCTGCTCGCAGCCGGTGCACGTGCCGTGCTCGTCGTCGAAGGCAGCCTGGCGTCGGGCGCGCTGCATACGGCGCGGTTCGCCGCCGACTGCAGCACCGACATCTTTGCTGTCCCCGGCCCCTGGCGCAGCGAGCGCAGCCAGGGCCCCCATCGATTGATCGCCGAAGGCGCGGCGATCGTCGAGAGCCCAGAAGGCCTGCTCCGCGACCTGGGCCTGGTCGCAGCCTCGCCAAACACCGCCCACGGCCTCGAACGCGCTTCGGAACGCGAGACACTGTTGGCCCAGCTGGACCAGGGCCCGCGGCCGACGGATCTGCTGCGTCGCGAGTCCGGCCTCGACGAGGCCGCGTTCTTGCGCGCACTGTTTGAGCTCGAGCGCGGCGGAGCGATCGCGCGGCTGCCGGGCGATCTGTGGCGCGCGGCGGGCGGAGCGTAGACGCAGCACAGGCGCCTCGCCGGAAGCTTGGCCGGCATACGTGCCCGGCCGATACGTCTCGCGGATGTGTTTGGCCGATGTGCTTTGCCAGATGTGCTTGGCAGATGTGCCCAGCTGGCATACTCGGCTGGCATACTCGGCTGGCATACCCAGCTGGCATATCCCGCTGGCGCAGCGCACCCGGCTGGCGTCTCTGGACCGGCGCTACCAGCCGATCAGCAGCACATCGATCGCGGTCATGATTCCCAGCAGGACGGCGGTCCAGACCAGCCAGCGAACCGTGCGGCTGACGGCGCCCGAAATCGTCTCGGCCGCCGTCGAATGTCGCTGCCCGACCACGACGATGGCGATCATGAACAGGACGGGCACGTAGACCGCGAGGCGGAAGAGCAAGCTCATGCGGATGCCTCCCCGGTCGCTGTAGAAGAGCCGGGTTCGGAGCCAGAATCAGAGACGGCGCCAGGCGGTGTCGCCGGCGGTGTCGCCGGCGGGATGTTCGAGGCCGCGGGGCCGCTGCCGGCCCCCGCCGCACCGACAACCGGGAACACCGACCGTTCAGCGACCGTGAAGGCGTCGCACATGACCACGAGGTTCATCAGGCCAGCGACCGTGCAGAGGATCGTGCCAAGGTCCAGGTCGATCGGCAGCGACTCCATACGCATCGGCCCCGTGACCAGCGAGGCGAACAGGGAACCACCGCCGAATAGGTTCTGGCCAATCCACCAGACGGAGTAGTTGGCGCGGTCGACCGCGTGCCCGCCCGAGAAGAACAGTCCGAGCGCAAACACGGTGACGACCGCGATGCCCATCAGCATGCCCTTGTCTTTCTGGCCCGCCCGCGCGTGGCCCAGGCCGGGCAGCAGCCACGACAGCGCCGCGCAGAGCCCCGGCGGCGCAGCCGGCGGCCTCGGCAGGGCCGAGCCAGCGGCGGAAGGCTCCACCGCGGACGCCGCGCCAGCCACCGCATCGCGGCGCAGGCGCATTTCAAAGTGGCCGTGGGCAGACCAAAAGGCCGCCAGCATGCCTGAGGCGCCGGTCAGCCAGCCGCCCAGGTGCTCCCAGCTGCCGGGCATGCGCTGCAGACGCAGACCCGTCGGGGTGCCGTCGAAGGCCAGCATCGCCCCCACCAGGTTGGCCGGCAGGTTCATCAGCTCGGGCAAGATGCCAAGGCCATAGCGCGCGATCGAACTCGCAAACAGCCCCGCCTCCGGCTTGGTATCCGGCACGGCCAGGCCCCAGTAAAAGAGGCGCTCGCCAACAAGTGCCCAGCCACAAAAGAAGAGCACGGTGCAGCTGGCCAGCGCGGTCACGCCGAGGCTCGCAAGCCCGAGGCGGAACTGCAGCAGGCCCGGCACGAACCCTGCGAAGAAGGTTCCGAGGCCCAGGCCCTTGGCCGGGTCGATGGCGGTCTTTGTCATGGTCGCGCGAACAACGTAGCGAGCGGCGAACCACTCCGCATCACGAAGCCTGCGACAAATCCCGTGCTCTCAGACAAAACGGCAGTCCAAGGCGTGCGGCCAGCAGCTATCGGTCGGCCGCGCGGCTCCACCTTACTGCGGCTCCACGACACTGCGGCTCCACGACACTGCGATTGCTCGACACGGCCGTCGCCCGACACGGCAAGCCCCCTACAGGTCCGCAACGTACTGCCGCCAGGCCTTCTCAAGCTCCTCGACGTCCAGTCCTTCGAGCATCGTTTCCAGCGCTCTGCGCCGCGCCGTGAATCCGGCCACCTGCTTGTGCTTGAGGTTTGGCGCGCCCTCGACATCGGCAATCTCGGCCGCGTAGCCCTGCTTGACCGCATCGAAGTAGATGGTGAGCAGCTGGGACCACTGCGGGTGCTTCGTGGCCACCTCGCTTTGCTGCAGGAAGTAGACAAACGACCACGCGCCGGCGTAGTAGTCGCCAATGCGCGAGCGGTTGTAAAACTGCGCGCGCTCGGCCGACAAGATCTTGCGCAGCGGCAGGAAGCCTTTGCCCTCGCCACACATCCGCTTGGCGTGATCGATACGCCACGAGCTCGGCGCCATCTTGCGCACGCGGCCGGTGTTGGGGTGGATCACCGCACCCGAAAAGTAGTCGCCGTAGCCTTCGTTGAACCAGTCGTGCGGCGAGAACTCGCCGATCGCATAAAAGATGTACTGGTGGAACGCCTCGTGACGCATGACCAGCATCGAGTCCTCGCTGGTCATCCGACGACCGCCCATGCGCTTCTTCTCTGCCTCGGACAGCGTGCGCTGGGTGTAGCTGTAGTCGAACAGCACCAGCTCTTCGTTGCCCGGGTGCCAGTAGCCGCCGGTGTTCGGCGGACCGCCGTACTGGTGGTATTCCTGCTTGGTCGCGCAGAGCCGCAGCACGCAGACGCGGTCGACCTTGCCGGTTGGCGGAAACAGCTTCATGTAGAACGTGCGCATCGCTTCGACGTCGCGCGCGATGCGACGGATCAGCGAACCGTTTTTGCTGTGGTGCACGATCAGGTAGTTGTCGGTGTCGACAGCCTTCCACCCGCGCGCCAGCCCGCGCCGCACCTTTTTGCGCCAGTCGATCCCGGCGAGCTGACTCTTGCGGTAGATGCGGTCGATGCGGCGCTCGACCAGGTCGCTGTTGGCATCGCTGGTCGCAACGGCCAGGCTCTTGCCCATCTGTTCGACGATCTTGCGCAGCTTCTTGTCGAAGGGATCGAGCGACCAAGCGTAGGCGCCGATGACGCGCGAGCCGATCCGACGGCGCGCGAGGTAGCCGGTGGCCGTCATGCCACGGCCAACCGGGCGCGGGGCAAACGCAAACAGCTCGAGCCCGGCGACGCGCGTCTTGCGGGCCTCGAGCTGCCAGCCGAGCCGCTTGGAAAACTGCTCCCACGAGGTCACGCGGCTGCGCCCTTCCATCAGCTCGCGCACGGTCGCCGCGCCGCCGCCCGCGGCCTTGCCGCCTTTCCTGCCGCCGCCTTTTGATGCGCCACCGCCGGTAACGGGCCCCGAGGCATCATCGAACGCAAACACCAGCAGCTGCGGATTGACGGCCTTGACGATGCGCTCCGAGACCTTCTTGAGCTCGCGCGGCGTGCGCTTGAGCACAAACTTGGCGACGAGCAGCTGCTCGGTCGGCGGCAGCGGCACCTCCTTGTAGAACGACGAGTAGCAGAACGTCAGCTCGCTCAGCTTGTTCTCGTAGGTCTTGAAGCCCGGCGGCGCCTGCGCCCGCACTTCGGCGCTCAAACCCATGGCGCTGCACAGCACAGCCGCCAGCAGGCCGGCTACCCGGACAGCCGCGGCCAGCGCCGCCGGCAGGCCCGCATTCGATCGGAGCAACGAAAGTTCCCGGGTCGCCATGGTCCGAGGATACCCGTCATGCGCTGAGCCTGCTTGGCAGACCCCGGCCGCCCGCGCCGGATCAGCGCCGGGCGAGCTTGTCGACGAACGCAAACGCCAGCACGTAGATCGCGATGGCGGCGATCAGCACGGCCGAAAAGCCGAAGTTCATCGAAACGATCACGGTCAGCACCGAGCCGACGACCGTCGCCGAGCCGTTGACGGCCCAGGCCCACGGCACAAAGCCCGGCGACAGCTTGCGCAGCAAGCCCACACCATGGGCAAACGGCATGCCTAGCAGCAGCGACAGCGGCGCCAGCATGCCCGCTGCCACCAGCGCCCGAACCTTAAAGTCCGAGCCGATGAAGCGCGCCACGATGTCGTCTCCGTAGACGATGATCGCGATCGTGACCGCGGCGATGCCGAGCGGAATCAGGCGCGCCGCCCAGGCACGACGGATCAGCGGCCCGCAGACAAAGCTGCCGATGCCGGTGAAGATCAGGATCGAAAACAGCGTCACCACGATCGAGTAGAGCGGCTGGCCAAGCAGCAGCGTCAGCTTTTGGATCAGCGCGATCTCGAGGAAGATGAAGCCAACCCCGATGCCCGAGAAGTAGACCAGGAAGCGGAACGGGTGCAGCGTCTTGGTGCCGCGCCGCTTGAAGGCCAGCGGCACGACGATCAGCAGCAGTGCCACCACCGCCGAGAAGCCGAGCTGGTACCAAAGGAACTTCGGGTTGCCCTGGGAGACCTCAACGGCTTCATCGATGGCCGCGTCCTGCTGCTCGGCCGGCGCATCCCAGCGCGTGAAGTTGAAGAAGTAGGGCTGGTCGTCGGTCGTCGGCGAGATGTTCTTCGGGAACTCGTCGATGAACTTCTGCTTGTCGTCGTTGCCGATGAAGGCCGCAATCCGGTTCGGGCGCGGCTCGCGCAGCGGCATGTGCAGCACGCCGTGACCCGACGTCTCCAGGAAGGCCTCAAGCTTTTGAACCTCGGCCTCCGGGAACTTGCCCTTGCGCACAAGCACGGTCGTCAGGCCATCGAGCTGTGCCGTCACGACGGCGATCGAATCGGCGAAGTCGCCAACGCCCATCTCGACAAACGCCTGGTTGACGTTCGACAGCATGCGCAGGCGCTCCATGGTTGCTCCCATGCGCGTGATCTGCAGCAGGCCGCCCTCCTCGAGGTGGTCGTACATCTGCCGCACGGCCTCGACGGTGTAGAGGTAGTTTTCGGCCAGCACGTAGGCTCCGCTCGCGAGCGACGTCCACGTATCGATGCCGGTCATCTGAATGATGTCGTACTTCGAGTCGTCGCGCATCAGCGCCGAACGCCCCTCGTCGCAGACAAACTCGATGTTCGGATCGTCGAGGATGCCCTCGGAATAGCCGCGCGCGACGCGGTCGTGCACCTGCAGCACGCCCTTGTTGAGCTCAACGCCCTTGATATAGGACGCGCCGAGCAGCTTGTGCGCCCAGACGTCCGGGCCCCCGCCGACACCGATGATGAAGACCCGCGGGCCCGCCCCTTCGACGCCCATGCCCTGCTTGACCGAACCGCCAACCGCATAGAGCGTGCGCAGTAGGTATTCGCGGGACAGCTGACTGTTGGTGTAGTCGGTCACAAACGTGCCCGCATCGCCGTCCTGCATGATCCACTTCTGCTTGCCGAACTTCGCCTTGTTGGCGGGGTTCTTGACGAACGGCTTGTCCTTGGCGCCGACGCCATAGGCGACCCAGATCGGCAGCGGGGTCGGGATCACGTCGATGCGGCTGTTGGCACTCCAGCGCGAGTAGTCCTTGGGACCCTCGATCGACATGCCGCGCTCCTTGGTGATCTGCAGGTACTTCTTGCCCGGCACCGGGAACATCTTGTCGACGCCCGATAGCGCCGCCACGCCAAACGCGATGCTCAGCACAATCGCGATCACCCAGTTGGCACCGCGCACAACCTTGGGAGCCACAAACGCAACCGTCAGGATGCCGAGGATCGCCACCGCGCACAGCGCACCACCGGCGCCGAGCGGCCACAGCAGGATCGGGCAGATCAAGCAGCCCGCCCCCGCGCCGAGCAGGTCGCTGGCGTAGAGGCGGTTCACGCGGTGGCTGTAGGCCGACAGGATCAGGCCGACCGCGCCACCGCCAAAGAAGAACGGCACCGCCAAGCCGAGGTTGTAGATCGCAAACGGCTGGAACGTCTCCCAATCGAGCTCCTGGAACTTCATCTGCTCCGGGATCTCGAAGGAGCGCGCAAACCACCACGTGCCGAGCAGGCTGATCACGTAGAGCACGCTGAAGCCCCAGATCCACGCGTCCGGATTCTTGCGCCAGCGCGACTCGAACAGCGTCAGCAGCGAGCCGCTGGCGCCGATGCCAAGCAGGCTGTTGGAGATGATCAGAAAGCTGAAGTGGAACGCGAGGCGCAGCGCGCACACCCGCGTCAGCAGCACCTGGAACGCCAGCAGCGACGCCGAGATGACGGCGATGCCGACAAACATGCCCCACGGCACCTTGCGGTCGCTGGCGGCGTCGGTCGGGGGAGCGGCGGGAGCGTTTTTCGGCGAAGCCACGGTGGGAGCTTCGGATGGAGCGGCAGAGTCAGTCATGGGCGAGGCGAGCGCGGGCCGGATTTCGAGCCGAGAATGGTAGCTCGTGGGTCCGGGCCTGGAACCGGGAACTATGCCGTTCTGGTCGCGCAGCTTACGGCCACGCAACTGCCCAACGCATGGGAGTCGTGCAGCCTTGCAGCACGGCACGCATGCCCAACGCTCCCCCGCCCCCAAACCGAGCTCGCTTCCGAGGCTCCAAACCAGCGAATGAGGCAAGCCCATCCTCCCCCAGGCAGTCTCAGGAGCACGGGATGAAGACCATCGCCTCTGGGAATCACCCCTCTGGGAATCGTCCCTCTGGGAATCGTCCTTCTGGGCACCACCACTCGGGACCGCCTTGGAATCACCACACCACAGAGAGCAGCGCCCCCGCGCCTGACCAACGCAGTTTGTGCGCAAGAGCGGCCACGCTGTCGGGCATGCCGTCGATCGTGCGTGAGGTGTCCCACTCGCGCTTTCGTGCCTCTCGCGTCTCGATGGACTGTTCGTTGAAGCGGAGCACGTAGTCCTCGACAAGCGACCGACCGACCTGCTGGATGGATGCCCGGAGATCCTCAATTTCCTTCAAGCGAATCATCGGCGTGGCGACCCACCCCATCTGCGCCATACCCTTCTTTCGCAGGGTAGAGAACGACAAATACGGCTTACCGTCGAAAAGCGACGCCTCGTTCGTGGAGCGCTTTTCCGCCGCGATCCCCAGCTCAAGGGACTGCACCGCGTCCTCATACATCACCAGCATGAGCTTGGTGTCGAGAAAGGAGAGGTAGGCATCCGGAGAGGCCTCGATGTCGACGTTCTTGCGTGACAAGTCCTCGATCAAGTTGTCGCGAGTCTGGCGAGCTACATTCAGTGTTATCTTGATGGTTGCGGCATCGATGACCTCGTCGGCCGAAGGGCTAGCGTGACTTACAGTTTCGTCAGCGCGAACCTTCCTACGCTGAACCTCATCCTTTGTCAGAATCGGAGCCGTTGCGGCGCTGCAGAAGCACCGACCTCCCTGCCATCCGCAGCAACATTGTTGACTGGCCTGAACAGCAAGAAGCAAACGACTCCAGCAACAGGTAGAAGAAGGAGGCTAGTTCGCAGCGCCATCGCATTTGCCACATGAATACGAAAAGACGACATCGCAAAACGGATTGCCGTTCTTCTTCTTAAACGAAAGGGGTTCTTTATAGACACCAGCGCCGCAGTCGCTCACGTTCGGCATGCTCGGCGGCGAACCCGTTTTCGGCGCGAAGCTACCAAACGCCAGAGTGCCCGGCACGGAAACACCGCCCCAACCGTTCACAGGAGTCCTTGTCGCTGTATACCCGATCGTAGCCGTCCCTGCGCGATGACCCGTGCAATCGCGTGCGCACGAGGCTGGGTGGTCACGACTCCTAGCTCTGGAAACCCTGTGAATCAACACGGATTTTCGCACGGCACCCTACGTCATGCAGCCACAGCGATTGGTGTCCCGCCGCCTTTATTAAGTAAGATATCTTAACGTCGACCCCCTACTTGCCGAACACCTGCTCGCGCGTCAGCCGGTAGCGGCGCTTGACGCTCGACGGCGCCCCGCGAATGCCCTCCTTCGGGTGCTCGCCGACGCGCAGCTCAAAGAACCACGGGTCGTGACGGAAGACCAGCGAGTGCAGGGTGCCGAAGTATTCGCCGCCGCCCGCTTCGACGGACTGCAGCATGCGCCACGCCTCGTCGGTGTCGATAACCTTGTCGTCGACCGCAAAGCAGCCGGTAATGCCTTTCTGCAGCTCCTGCTCGCGGCCGGTGCTGTTCGGGGAGGCCGGGCGCCCGTCCTCGCGGGTGCGGAAGTGGTTGGTGACGACGACCGGCTCGGCTGCTTCGGCATCAAAGCGCACGACGTCCTTGGTGTTGGTTTCGAACACGGCGACCGGCGGGCCATTCGGCAGCGGCTTGGGCAGCACGATATGGGTCATGAACCCAACCGGCGGGCTCGTGTATTCGAGCGCCTCGCGGGCGGCTTGGATGCGCGCTTTGCCGGTGCCGTTCCCCTCCAAGATCCGGCGGGCGGCTACGGCAGACGGCCACGACGAAGGCTGTGGCATCGTGAACTTGGCGCTGCCGACGTGCAGGTAGGCGGCCACGCCATCGGCGCTGACTCCGGTCACGGCGCCGACGTAGCCAGGCCACGAGATCGATGCGCTTTGCCGCCCGTCCTCATACTTCTGCACGATCAGCAGCGTCTGGTCGAGCATGTGGTCGCCGGTCAACGGCCAGTCAAAATTGCGCGCGGTCAAAACCCCACCGCCCTGCACCTGCTCGCCCCAGGCCGTGAAGCTGCTGCAGCCCATCAGGCCAAACACATCGAGCGCATTGGCAACGCGCAGGTCGATTTCGTCAAAAGCGCGGCCGAGCTTCGGCATGTCGCGATCGGCGCCTTGCTCGACCAGGCCACGCCACATCGCCTTCAGTTCGGCTTCGACATCTTCGGGGTATTCGATCAGCCGCGGCAGCGCCGCCCGCGCCTGCTCGAGCAGCTTGGGCTGCTGCGCAAAACGCGCGCCAAACTCCTGCCGCATGATCATGCAGGCGTCTTCCGCCATCAGAAAACCGTGCGCGTAGCCGCGCTGTTCGGGTGTGCCCCACAGCCGCAGCACGCGCAGGCCGCCACCGAGCGTCTCGAGCTTGCCGCTGAGCCCGGGCATCGTGCGGACGAAGCCGCCGGAGCTGCCAGAGCTGCCCGCTGCACGAACCAGCGAAGCGCTGCCGCTCGCGGCGTTTGCGTTTGGGCTCGAACAGGACGTCGCGAACGTAGCTAGGACGGCCGCTGCAAAGAGCTTCGCCGTGGGGGTCATGCGCATGCAACAATCGTCGCCGAAGGCTTCCCGCACGAAAAGCCGCATGGCCTACCTGCGCAGGACAAACTCGCGGCGCGCCTTCGGATCGGCACCATAGACGACGACGTGCTCGCCGCCGCGATCCCGTTCAACCTGCAGCATGCCGGCTCCGAGCGGATCGCGCAGCTCAGGAGCGGGACGCCCGGTGCGCAGCGAGACCTCCACCAGCAGCAGACGCAGCTGCAGCACGGCGCCACGACGGCCCTCTTCGAAATCGAGGACGTGCTGGTAGAGCCCGCTCGCAAGCCGCGAACGCCCGCGGCCGAGCTCGAGCCCTTCGATCCTGGCGAGTTCGGCAAGGCGCTGACGCCGTTGCGGCCAAGCATCGTCGGCCGGCGCAGCGCGCTTCGACGCGCGCAGCAGTTCGAGCGAGCGGTGGGCATCGTCCGCCGCAGCATGCCACGGCGAAAAGCCGTGCTGCCAAGCGGAAAGCGTCGAGTAGCCAAGCTGCGCGGGCCCCGCATCGCGATTCTCGTCCAGCGCCAGCAGCCACGAGGCAACCGCCCAGCTCGGATCGCACGGCTCTCGCACCGAACGCTCCGCTAGGGCCAAACCGCGCGCCAGCCGGGCTTGCTCCGCAACCGGCAGCCTGTCGAGCCAGCCGTCGCATCGCCACGCCTCGAGCCCGCGCTCCAGCTCGACCAGGCCGATCACGCGCAGGACTTCCGATTCGGCATAGCTCAGATCTACGCCCACGGCGACCAGGTCCAAAAGAGCGTCGACCCGCGCCGCAGCCGGCTGCGCATGGCGCGCCTGCAGCAGCAAGGCACACATCAGCGGATGCACCCCGGCCATCGGCCATGCCGCCCCCAGACTGCCCCGCTCGGCCGCGGAAAACGGCGTGCCCTCGCGGCGCACCGCCAATCGAAGCGTCGCCAGCGCACCTTCCGGCAGACGGGCAATGAGCGCGGCGGCCTCTGCGGACGCGGCCTCTGCGGACGACGGCATCGCTTCGACCGCCTGCTCCAACGCGTCGCGCAGCTCTTGCGAAACGTCTTGGCCCAGCTCCGCGGCGGCGCGCAGAAGTTTGCACACGCTGCGCGGATCCTGGTCGGCTCCACTCTCCGAATCGACCAGGACCGGGCACCCAACGCGAGTGGCCTGCTGCTCTTCCTGGTAGCGCTCTTGCGCCCAGCGACGGTCGGCGTCCCAGCTGCCAGGACCAGCAACCAGGCCAACCGTGACCAGAACGGCGAGCACCAAGAGCCCGAGGAAGGTCCAGCGAAGCGGCGACATGCCTGCGTCGGACGCCCACCCGAATCGTGTATTCCGGCGGAGTCCGTCAACTGGACAGCTTGAGCAGGGCGCGGGCGCGGGCACTGGCAAAGGCACTGCCGGCCGAATGCCGCCGACCGTCTACTTCGCCTTGCGGTAGATCTCTTGCACCGACTTGAGCAGCTCAAGCGCTTCGGGCAACGGGCGCTGGAAGGCGTTGCGGCCCATGATCGAGCCAAAGGCGCCGCCGTCGGCAAGGCCCTGGATCTCTTCGAGCACGGCGTCGGTACCCTTGGCGGCACCGCCCGAGAAGATCGTGATGCGGCGGCCGCCAAAGGCTGCCTGGATCACGTGCTCGGTGCGCTCCGCCAGCGTGCTGATCGGGATGTTCTCCGACTCGTAGACCTTGCGGGCGGCGTCCTGCTCGAGGTCCACCATCGGCGGCTTGACCTTGATGATGTGCGCGCCGAGCTGGGCGGCAATCTGCGCCGCGTAGGCCGCAACGTCGACGGCCGTCTCGCCCGGCTTGCTGAGGCCGCTGCCGCGCGGGTAGGACCAGACGACCACGGCCAGGCCACACGCCTTCGCCTCTTCGGCGATCTCGCGCAGCTCCATGTACATCTCGTTGCGCTCGCACGAGCCCGGGTAGATCGTGAAGCCGATCGCCGCACAGCCAAGGCGCAGCGCGTCCTGCACCGAAGCGGTGACGGCGGGCTTTGGATCCGGGTTCGAATAGAGCGAGTCCGAGTTGTTGAGCTTGAGGATCAGCGGGATCTGACCGGCATACTTGCGCGCACCGGCTTCGAGGAAGCCAAGCGGCGCCGCGTAGGCGTTGCAGCCGGCCTTCAGCGCGAGCTCAAAGTGGTAGTGCGGGTCGTAGCCAGGCGCGTTCTTGGCGAACGTGCGGGCCGGACCGTGCTCAAAGCCCTGGTCCACCGGCAGGATCACGAACTTGCCGGTGCCGGCGAGCGCGCCGGTATCCATCATCCAGCGCAGGTTCTTGAGGACACCTGGGTGATCGGATTCGTACCAGCTGAGGATTTCGTCGACGCGGGAGCTCATGAGGGGGCTATCGGGGGTTAGGGGTTGGCCGCTTGGGGGCCATTCGAGTCTATTTTTGCCGAGTATTGTCGGCATCGAGCAGGCGGTTGCAAGGCCGGCGGTGGCTGGAGGCCCGTGCGGGGCATCCGCGGGGCATCGACAGCGCGCGCCGGGGCTGTTGAAACCCCGGCGCCACCGGATGGATCCGCGTCGGCGCCCTTGCGCATCTGCAGCGCACGCCGAGCAGATGCCGACTACTTCTTCTTCTTGAGCTTCAGCCCTTCCTTCTGGCTGCCGGTCGTGAACTCCCAGATAAACACGAGCGTGTCGGCGCCGCCGAGCTGCAGGTAGGCGCGCGCCTGGTAGGCCTTGCCGCGGTCGAGCGGATCCTTCGGAATCGCGAACAGAACGTCGCGCTGATCACGCTTCTTGTTGAGCGGGACCTTGGGCGTGTGCTTGTAGCACTCGACCTCCTTGCGGCAGCGACTGGTCCAGGCGGTGAAGTCCTGGCTGCCCTTGGCGACAAAGTTCTTCGCCGGCGGCCGGCCGCCCTTGCGCGACTCCCACAGCTCGATGTCGCACTCGCCGAGGATACGCGAAACCTCGTTCATCAGCTGAAGGCTGACGACGTAGCCGCACTTGGTGATGTCCTGCTCGCCCTCGGGCTGGTCCGCCAGCGGGTTGGGCATCTCCGGGTCGCCAAAATGCGTCGGGACGTTCTTGGCGTTGTTGCCCGGCCATGCGACCAAGCGCGGCGCCGTGCCGGGGTCGTAGGGTTCCTCGAGCGAACTCATGTCGAGCACCGACACCGAATACTCGCCGTTGTCGAAGTGCGCGTAGCCGAGTCGCTTGATGTTGTGGCGCAGCATCGGCAGACGGTGATAGATCGCGCTGATCCAGCCGTCGATCGAGTCCTTGGCAAAGGCCTTTGTCGCACGCCCCGTGCTCCAAATGATGTTGCCGCCGCCCGACTGCTGTCCCTGACGCGTGAAGTCTTCGTGCGCCGGATCCTCTTCGTGGATGCGCATGTCGGTGTCCTGCGACAGCTCCGGGTGGTTGGTGACGTAGCGGGCGTGCAGGTCGCAGCCGATCGACGTCTCGGCGTCCATCTCACACTCGGACAGCGTGACCCAGCTGCCTTCGGTCATGTTGCCGCCCCCCTTCCACGTGTAGCCAATTTCCTGCATGCGAACCAGGTTGACCTGCTCGAGCGCCGTCAGCTCGATGTCGCTTGGCCGCTCGGGCAGCAGCGGCGGGCCGTAGCCGGTGCCGTAGGCAACGCCGCTGTCGCCGCGGGCCCACTCACGCCACTCGGCGTCGACCTTTTCACTCGATTTGCCGAGCGTTGCGACGACGACCTCTTCGACTTCCTCGAGCGTCGGCACCTTCTTGTCGGCGTCGGGCAGACCGAGGTAGAACGACAGCCACTTTTCGGGGTAGGCCGCAAACATCCAGGTCATCAGCGACCACGTCTTGAGACGGCAGTCGTTGCGGAAGCGCGCCAGGCGCTCGCGCGGGACCTGCGCCATGGCCCAGTCCTGGTTGGAGACCGCCTGGTCGCGAATCGTGCGCATCCACCAGTTGGTGCCTTCGGGCAGGTTGAGGCTGTCTTCGCCGACCGTGCCTTCCGGGATCGCCCCCCACTTGGAGATAGAAGTGGCCTTCAGGTACCAGGTCACGGCATGGATGATGCCCTGACCGACGCCGTCGTTGCGCTGCAGGCAAAGGCCATCCATGACCACGTAGGAGATCAGCGCGTCGTGGATCCGGCGCGGCGACGTGCCGACCTTCATGACGGCAAGCCCCTGCGGCGAACGCCAGGTGTTGTTGGCAAACTGCATCGCTTCCTTCGGCGAACGGCCGTCGAGGATCTGCGGGTTCGCCTTCAAGAACTCCTCCCGTTCGCGGTTGGTCGCCAGGAATCCCTGCCAGCCCCACCGGCCGGTCGAGCGCTCGACGAAGCGATAGCGCTTGGCCGCCTTCTCGCCGATCAGCCAGACCATAAACTCGACGGTGCGCTCCGCCCACATGGCGCAGTCGTTGGCGAGATCCTGTGAGCCGCGACACCAAACCGTGAAGTTGCCCGACTTGGCGCCGTGCACTTCAAAGCTCGGCTCGAGCATCCACTCAGGCGCCTGGTCGATCAGGTTGCGGATCTCGACGGGCATCTTGTCTTCACCAAGTTCCTCGACGCTGTACTCCTTGCGCGCGAACTCGACGGCCTTGACCTCGATCTCCTTCATGCGCTTGGCAAAGGTGATCTGGGCGTCGGTGCCGTAGAAGCCCTCGCCCTTTTTGTGCCCAACCGCGAGGTTCGCTTCCTCGTTGTTTGGGTTGTAGTAGATTGCCTTCTGGAAGCTCTGCATGGCGAGAGCGTCCTTGCCGGCCGCCTTGAGCTTGCTGCCGTACGTAGTGTGCGACTTGCTGAGCTGAATCGCCGTGTCGGCCCAGTCTTCGAGCACCGTGTAGCGGTCCTCATACTTGGCCTTGTCGCGCCACTTCTTGCGCTTCTCAGGCGGCAGGTTGACCCAGACGTCCTTGACCTTGCGGAAGCCGAGTTCGCTGCGCGCGCGCCGGTTCTCGGGGTCGTATTCGAGGACCAGGTCGTAGGCCTGCTTGGCGCGCGGGCCAACCTTCTTGGACTTGGCCTTGGTGGCGAAGCGGCTCAGAGCCTTGACGCACTGCTTGGTGAGCGTCTGTTCGTCCTTGGTCAGGTCTTGGGCGCGCACCGCCGGGGCGGCGAGCCAGAGCGCCGCGAGAGCGAGTACGGAGAGGTTTCGCAGAATCGAAATCGAATGCATATGCCGGAACCGTCGGGGTCGATCGGGGACCTCCAGTCTACGGAACGGAAGCCCGGCTGGCTATGGACGGTCGAGTCCGCCGGCCTCTTGGGGCCAGCTGGATCGCAGCGGCAGCGGCGATCAGCCAGGAAATGATCCTGGCGACCTGCGCGCGCCGGCTGCCGTGGCCGCTGCAGGTTGCTGCAGGACCACTCGGCGGCAGGCAGGCCTTTCGGCCCACCGCCGCATCGCCCTCGATCAGTTGCCGACCGAAGCGCGAGCAGCGTTCGACAGCACGAGGCCGGCCGCGTTGACCGCGTCCAGAACACCCCACTGGTGGAACACTTCGAAGCCGACCAGGCTGGTCGAGCTCGGCACGTTGAACGACACGTTGCCGGCGCCAGCTGCGCCGGTCGCAACAGCGTCGAGAACCAGCGGGTCGACCAGCAGGTCACAGCCAGGTGCACCTGGCAGTGGCGCCGGCAGGCTGCCGCCGCTCCAGGTCGAGTCCGAGAAGCCCGAAGCGAGCACCGCGAAGGTGTTGGCCAGAGCGTCCGAGAGCGTCACGCCGTAGCTCGAGCCGAGCTGCGGCAGGCCGCTGTTGCCAATCGACGGAGCAAGCTGCGTGCCAGGGCCAGTGCAGTTGACGATCCAAGCTGGGTTCTGCACGAGGCCGGACTGGGTCCAAGCCGTCGGGCCGTTGACCGGATCGCGGTAGAAGCCGATGCCCGAAGCACCCGACGTCAGCGTCGTGACGTAGATGTTCTGCGCGATCGTGTCGAAGCCGATGTAGAAGTCGCCGGTCACGTTGACCGGAGTGCTCAGCGTCGCGGTGTAGAAGCCCTGCGCAGCGCCAACCTGAACGGTCGTGCTTGCGAGCGCAGTGGCCGAAGGCGCGCCGCCTGCAGCTGGGTAGATGTGCGCTGGAACCAGCACGTTGCCGCCCGTCGAGCCCGTCCAGATCTGGAAGGAGTTGACGGTAAGCGTGCCCGTGTTCGGCACGCGGTAGCAGTACTCGTTGTCGCGCAGGTCTTGCGTCAGCGCACCGCCGCCGGCATTCAGCTCGGGGCAGGTCGTTGGCAGGTTGACCGAACCCGGGCAGCCTTGGCCAAACGTGCTGAAGGTCGCGAAGACGACCGAGGTGCCGGTGCCGCCGCGCACTGCGAGGCCGTAGTCGGCATCGACCGCAGGGGTCTCGACGTGGTTGTCGGCGACGATCGACGTGGCGATCACTTCGACGTTCCAGTTGCCCGCGGCCGGGTTCTGCACGAAGACGTTTTCGATCGAGTTGACCGTGTCTTCGCTGCCGCCAGCCACCGACCAAAGGCCGGACTCGAGGCCCGTGTTGCCCCAGTAGACCGTGCCGTTTGGCGAGGTCACGCGCAGCGACAGGTTGTTGACCAGGTGCTGAGCAGCTGCCGGGTTGGCGGCGGGCTCGCTCCAGTTGAGGCTGACCTTGAGCGACGGCTCACCGGCGACCACAGCGATCGGCCACGAGCGAGTCTGGCCTTGCGTCAGCACGTCGACTTCGTCGACGAGGAAGGTGCGCGCGCGCGCATCCCACATGTCTTCGAGGTTGGGGAAGCCCCAGCCCTGGTGCTCCCGGCGGTTGTCCGTGCTGCTCGCGTTGAACGTGTACGGACGCGCGTTGACGACCTGCAGGGCCTTCAGCGTCGGGAAGTGCGGGCGGTTCTGGTGGGCGGTGCCGCCGGGCGCGCGCAGCTGGTTGCCGAAGCGGCCGAAGCCTGGCGTCGCCGAGTCATCGGTGAACATCTCGATCGCGATCACGTTGTGGCCAGCCACGATCGGCGTCGCCCCCGAGGTGCCGCCAAAGCCTGCCGTCCAGCTGCCGGCCGAGTAGCCGGCTGAGCCGGTGCGGTCCGACGTGCCGATCGAATCGTAGTAGGCGCACAGGGTTGGCTTGATGCGACCATCGCTCGCCGGGCCGGTGCTGCCACCGCCGCTCCAGCTGTCGTTGTTCGGGTTGCTGTCGTCCTGGTGGCGCACGCCGCCGATCGAGAACACGTTTTTGGCCCACGCCTGGGGACGCGAATCCTGGTTGCCGGCGTTGGACTGCGACTGCGTCCAGGCGAGGTCGTGATCAAAGACGATGTCGTCCGACTCCGCCGAGACCGACGTGTAGAAGAACGTGCGGGCACCGCCCCACGAAGCGGTCGTGTGGCTGACGTTGTGCACGTTGACCAGATCGTCAAAGACCTGGTAGCGCGATGTCGTCACGGCGTTGTAGTTGGTAAAGAACTTGCCGGCGTCCGGAGCCATGCCGCGCACGGCCGGGTTCGAGTTGCCGTTGCCAAACACAATGCCGCCGGTCGCGTGACCGTGCGTCTGTGCCGTGTTGGCGCTGTTGACCGGCGTCACCGTGCCGGTGAAGTCCGGGTGCGAGGCCTCAATGCCTTCGTAGATGTGTGCGTTGACGCCGGTGCCGGTGTAGCCAGCCTGCGCTTCGACGTAGTTGCCGCCGCCCTGGATGCGGGCGTTGTCCATGTCGACCTCTTCTGGCGTCCAAGCGTCGATCCACAGCACTTCGTCCATGCCGGCGACGCTCAGCAGCTGCTGACCGTTGAGCTTGGCGGAGAACAGCAGGCTGCCCGCGTGCTCGTCGGCAACCTCGCCACCAAGATCGCGGATCTTCTGCGAAAGCGCCTGCTTGTCGGCGTGCTTGTCCGCGACGACCATGTTGTAGCGAGCCGATCCGGCTTGCTCCCAGACGCGCTTCTCGATCAGCTCCGGATCGATGCGGTATGCCGGGTGGTAGTCGCCAACCCAGCGCACGCTCTCGAGCTTGAGCAGCGACTTGACCTCGGACTCGTTGACACGAACGACGTATGCGTTGGTCGGCAGGTAGCCGATGACCTTGCCGTTGACTTCGGCAATGGCGTTGCGATCCAACTGCGTCGGAGTCTTGTGGAACTGCACGATGTGCAGCAGGTGCTGTTGCTGTCCACGGAGGTTGCTAGGCACATCGATTGCGCCGCTCAAAGGATCGAACGATCCGTAACGCAGCAGCAAGGCCGATGACGGGGACTGCGCGGAGACGGAGACGGCAACGGCGCATGCGAGCAGCGCCGAGCGGGATAGGATTCGAAGCATGATCAGCTATTGGGGGCAGGGCTGCGAGTGTAGCGAAGTCGCGGCAAACGCAAACCGGCAGCAGCATCGAAGCCGCTTGGTTTGCATGTGTGCGACATGCGGCGTAAGGGAATGTGCTCGGCCAAAATGTCGCGAACGGTGCCTGAGACGCATTGGCAGCGGGGCCGAGCGATACGCCAACGGCAAAACCGGGCGTTGCGCCCGGCATGCCAAAACCGCCGACTTAGCAAGACTACCTCACGCCAGGCGGAAGGGCGCGGCGCGGGCTAGGCAGCAGACAGAACATCGCGTCGCGTTGCGGCGCGCCCGACCTAGGAAGACGCTGCCAGGACCAGACAGGCTCCCACGGGGTCCTGAACCCATGCGTAGGCATACTTTCCGTCTTTGCCGCGCGTCGACTTGAGGACCTTGCCGCCCTCCTCCTCTACCAGACGAACACTTTCTGATAGGTCGCCAACCGGCAGGTAGAGCATCCAGACCGGCGGCACTTCTTGGTTGACGCCGCGTGCGTGGCAGATGCCCGCCATCGCTTCGCCGGGGCCGCCGGGGCCGTGGAGACAGAAGTCAACATAGCCTTCGCCTGCGTCTTTCATCGCAACACCCCGCGCGGACCACCCCACAACCTCGCAGTAGAAGTCACGCGTCGCGGCGACGACGTCAGCGGCCACCGTCAAATCGAGCCAGGCGATGCGGCCCGTGGCCGCATCCGCGCCTTTGGCCGCGGCAACATAGTCGGCAGGCGCAACGGGAATGAGGCCGAAGGCAGCACCGTTTGGGTCGAGCAACACCGCCCACTGGCTCTCGCCGCCCTCGTTCTTGCCATGCATCAGCTCGCGCCCACCAAGCTCGAGGGCACGCTTCGCGCTGGCGGCAACGTCCGCGACCTGGATGTGCGGCATCCACTGCTGCGGCAGTACCGCATGATCCGCGGTGCGCGCACCCAGCCCGACAATCGGCATGCCGAGGCTGTTCATCAAGTCGTCACGCCAGAGCGGTTTGCCCCCCGTGCACAGCACGCGCGAGTAAAAGCGCATTTCACGTTCGTGTTCGGGAACGGCGATGTCAGCGCTGAGGATTCCGCCAACCTGCGGCATGAAAGACTCACTCATGATCCGAACGCTAGAGGATCGTCATCGACGACCCACGTGAGAGTCGGGTCTTTAAGCTTGGCGAATTGCGCAAAGGCATCCCCAAGTCGATCGAGGTCGGCGGGCGTTGCGCCGAACGCAAACTCGGCAACGCGCCGCTCGGGGAAGCCCCGATTGTTGCAGAAGCGGATCTGAACGACGCACGGCCCACGCGTATCGGTGCGCAGGCATCGAAACGAAAGTCGGAAGTAGAAGGCGAACCGATCCTCGGGCCGCTCGGAGCCAAGCTCCCACGAGTAGGCGTCATCGACGTGCCGAGGAAACCCGCGCAAGGCCGCAGCGCACGCTTCGAGATCCGTCGCGTTGGCGTAGATCTCCTGCTCGGCAGCGATCGTATCGGTGGCAGCCGTATGGGTTGCCGCTCGCACCACCAGATGGAGGTGATGCGGTTCCTCATACGGATACCGAGTGATGGTGAGCGACGAGGTCACGCCTACCAGCCGAGCAAACGCTCCGCCCCCGCCCCCCAGACAACCCACGCATCGACCGCC
>JBGCDH010000041.1:0-40297 GCA_045105235.1 Planctomycetota bacterium
AAGGCTGCCGGCCGGTAGCCGCTGGACGCTGCTGCGTGCCTTCGGCATCAACAGCGATGGAGCGATTGTTGGCGTCGGCGAACTCGACGGCTTCTTGGAGCCTTTCCTGATGACGCCGACGCGCGTGCAGCTGGTTGCGCCCAGACCCGGCGTAGCCGGCGTGCAGAACAAGTTCGCCGTGTCGCAGACGCAGCCTCTGGCGGAGGTCTACTGGTTCTTGTCGCTTGCAGGTGGTCAGACGACCAGTCCGATCTGTGTGGCGGGACTCGATCTGGATGCGCCGCTGCTGTTTCACATTTCCACGGCCGACCTGTCTGGACGATCGAGCTTCAAGCTGGACGTGCCCGCGGGTCTGGCGGGGTTGCCGCTTCTGTTTCAGTCCTTCTCCGTCAGCGGGTGCGCTACCAGCAACGTCGTCGGCCACACATTCTAGCCGCGTCGGCACCTGATCGGGTTTCGTGTCGTGTCTCTGGTAGACGGGGCCTGATCCGGGATGCGATGGCGTTTGTCGCAAGGCGCTGCGACGAATGCATGTTCTCTACTTCCTGACGAGCCGCCTTCCTGCCGAAGAGCAGCAACGCCGGGACCGGCGTCTTCGCGCCCGCAAAACGACCTCAGCATCAGATGCACTTCACGAGCTCGGCACAGGCCGCGCGGACAGGAATGCTGCTGCTTGCGCGTCGGGCTCGGCGTGCAGCATGGCGGCGAGGGCGCTGCGCAGTTCGCGGCTGCCGTGGGGGGAGAGATCGCCGAGCGCCCGTGCCGCGCCGAGCCCTCGCCACCAGGCGGCTTCGTCGCGGACAACCGCTGTCGGCTTCGTGAGAGCGCTCTCGCAAGCCTTCGCATCTTTGCTGCCAAGGGCGCGGCACGGCATGGGCCTGGCCTCGTAGAGCGAGCAGCGCTGCGAGCGGTCCAAGAGTGGGCAGGGACGCCCTACCAGCTCATGCCAGCTGGCGGATTGTGTGTGTTGGCCTTCGCTATGGATGCGGGCAGAGAGCTCGGAGCTGGCTTCGATCGACTCCACGAGCGAACGTGCCTCTGCGAACGTGACGCCTACCGGAAAGCTGCAGCAGTGCGCGCAGCCGCTGCCACATGCGAGTCCGGCGCTGTCGTCGGTGTTTGCCAACAGTGGCGTGATGGTTCGGTGTACGGCTTTTGCTGGATCGCCGCCGGCGGCCGTCGCGGCCGCAAGCGCTTGCTCCGCGCATTCGCGCCCTCGGTAGTACTCAGCGAGCGTTGTGGTCATCGTTTGGTCATCGTTTGGCCACCGACGATACCCCGGGACCCTGAGCCGTCAGAGAGTTGTGCGGTTCGAGAATCCGCTGCGCGATGGCTGGATCGCGCGGCCGCGGCGTAGACTCGGTGGATGGACTATTTTGCCGAGTCGCTGCGCCTTCACCGCGAAATGAAGGGCAAGGTGGAGATCCGCTCGCGCATGCGTCTGGAATCGATGGACGACCTCAGCCTCGCCTATACGCCGGGCGTGGCTCGTCCGTGTGAGCGCATCGCAGAGTATCCCGGCGACGCGTGGGATCTTACCTGGAAGGGGCGCACGGTTGCGGTTGTCAGCGACGGCTCGGCGGTGCTTGGCCTCGGCAACCTCGGGGGCGTTGCGTCGCTTCCGGTGATGGAGGGTAAGGCTGCGCTTTTTCGTGAGTTCGGGGGCGTGGATGCCGTTCCGATTGTGCTCTCGACCCAGGACGAAGACGAAATCGTGCGCACCGTGCGCGCGATTGCGCCGACGTTTGGTGGCATCAACCTAGAAGACATTTCGGCGCCGCGTTGCTTTCGGATCGAGGCCGCGCTGCAGGATCTCGGGATTCCCGTGCTGCACGACGACCAGCACGGTACGGCCATCGTTTTGTTGGCTGCTCTGACCAACGCGGCGCGCGTGCTGGGCGTTGCTTTGGCCAGCTTGAATGTCGTGGTCAACGGCGCAGGCGCCGCCGGTCGCGCGATCGTTCGCCTGCTTTCGTGCCAAGAGCCTGACGATCGCTGCATCCCTGTCGGCAAGATCCGCATCTGTGACTCCAAGGGCATCCTGGCGCCATCCCGCACCGATCTCGGCGAATACAAGCGGGAGCTGGCGGAATGGACGAACCCTGAAGACGAAGGCGGCAAGCTGCGCGATGCGCTGCGTGGCGCCAATGTGTTTATCGGGGTGAGTAAGGGCAACCTGCTGCAGGCCGAGGATATTCGCACGATGGCGCCCAACGCGATCGTGTTGGCAATGGCAAACCCGACACCGGAAATTGCGCCAGACGAGGCTGAGGCCGGCGGCGCGGCCATCGTCGGCACGGGCCGCAGCGACTATCCAAATCAGGTCAACAACGTGCTGGCCTTTCCCGGCCTGTTCCGCGGAGCCCTGGCCGCGCGCGCAACGCGCTTCACGACGTCGATGCAGTATGCGGCGATCGAGGCGATTGCCGAGTCGGTCGGGGAGCCTTCGCCGAAGCGGATCTTGCCGGCGCCGTTCGACCGGTCGGTTGCCGTCAAGGTCGCCGAGCGCGTTGCGGCCGCGGCTCGGCAAGCGGGGGTCTGCGTGGTCGAGCCCCACTCTGATGCGTGAGTCGCGTCAGCTGAGTGAATCGCGTCGGGGCCCGAGCGGGCCCGTTAGAAGTCGAACGTCACATCGATGGCGTTGGTCACGCTGAATCCAAGTGCGGCGCCCTGGTCGAGCACGAGCCCCTGATAGCCGATTTCGAAGCCTGCAAACGTCGGGCTGCTCGGCACCGGGAAGCTCACGGCTGCCGATCCGGCGCTGCCGGTGGTTGTTGCCGCGAGCGCCACCAGGCTCGCTGCGTCGAGCAGCGCGTCACAGCCTGCGCCGAGTGGTAGCGGCACGGGCGATAGCCCGAGTGCGCCAAACAAGCCGACGATGCTGTTGGCGGGTGCGTTCGCAAAGCCGATGGGAAGCGCCGGGTTGCCCAGGTAGGGCCACGACAGCAGATCGATGTTTGGCACAAGGCCGTTGCTGCCAGCGCAGCCAGCACCAACGAGGGTGTAGTCCGCTGCTGAAAACTCGTCGCTGCCGATGTCTTCGGGAGCGGAGCGCGGTTGTCCTTCTGCATCGAGCGCGACGCCTGCCATCAACGTCGAAGCGTCTCGGCACGGCGACGAAGCTGTGAGGTGGAAGTCGTCGTTGCCGGCGTTGCGGAACTGCGGGTCACCATCGACAGAGGCTCCGTCCCGGCCCTGTAGCTGCCAATCGGCAAGGGTTGCAGCAGTCGTTCCGGCGCCTGCACCGAAGAAGGCGAAGGGGCCGCCGCTTGTATCGAAGAAGCAGTTCGCGTCGCTGATGCCCGGCAAGACAAAGTTGCTGTTCGCCGGCGTGTCAAAACGAAACAGCGGGGCCGTGCTCGCGGTGCTCTTTACGAAAATATTGTTGCTGATTTCGTCGAACGGGAGCTCGGTGACGCTCGAGCAGCGAGCGCCGATTGCGCAGTAGGTGGAGCTGTCGCTCAGAGTGTCGACAACGAACGTGTTGTGAAGGATGCGTGTGCCGTTGGAGCGGCGGCTGCAGATGTAGCCGAAGCGGCCGGTTCCGACGAAGATGCCTTGGCCGGTCAGCTGACAGCGCCACATGGTGCAGTTGCTGACGATCGTGTTGGCAGGCTGTGACGAATTGCCATAGATGCACACCGCAGTGCCATCGCAATCGTGGATGCGGCAGCTGTCGATGATCGGGTCGTTGGCGATTCCGTGTTGGGACTCGGCGTATAGCGAGATGCCATCGGACCCGGCGCCGCGGATCTCCAGTCCCTGCAAGGTGACGAAGTCTGCCCCACCCCAAAAGACGCCCATGGCGCGTCCGGTTGCATCGAGCACCGGGCGTTCGCCGTCGGCGGCGCGGAACGTGATTCGATTCGTGCTTGAGGCGCCGGTCCAGCTGGTCATCGTCAAGACAGCGTCGCTCGTGCCGAACTGTCCGTTGTTGGTCGTGAACGCGTTGGACTCGTTGTAGGGGCCTGCGTCGTCGTAGACCAGAAACTCACAGGGGCCTGAGACGCCTTGTGCTGCCAGCGCGGCGGTTGCGTCGGCAAAGCTCGGGAAGGTGACTGCGGTGAGCGGCAGGTCCGGGTTGATGAAGAACGTGCCGGCAAGCTGGCCGCGCAGTGCAGGCACAAACGAGGCAGCGATGAGCGCTGTATGGAGAAAGAGTTTCATCGAGAGAAGAGGGATGGGGCCGATGGAGAAAACAAGGACCTCCAACGTAGGTAGGCGCCGTCTGCCGTCGCCAGGAACCGTTCGATGATGCAGCCTTGCGACAGCTGAGCCGGTTGCGGGCAAGCGACATCGCGCGGTCGGCGACACTACGGGTCGTAGCGCTGGACTTCGGTTGCTACTGTGAGGCCGAGCGATGGCCCATGCGGGCGGTCGCCAGATCGAAAAGTATGCAGATCCTCTCGATGCGTTCGTTCTTCCTGTCGGCGGCTGCCGCGATGCTGGCGACACCGCCTGCTGCCGCAGCCGCGCAAGACTCTCCGCAAGAGCCGGACGGTGCCGCGACCGCGGCAAAGGCCGCGCCGGTTTTTGAAGATGGCCAAGCGCAAGTCGTCGATGCGTTCCGCAGCCGCCGCGATTGGGTGCGGCATTGGCTCTTTGTAGAGACCGACTTCGATACCGACGGGGACGGCCGCAAGGACCGTATGCACGTCGATGTGACGCGCCCGAAGCAGACGGACACCGAGGGGCTCAAGGTTCCGGTTGTCTACGAGACCAGCCCGTACTTTTCGGGCATCGGTTCGTCGAGCAAGGAGTTCTTCTGGAACTGCGATCACGAAGTCGGCGCGCAGCCGCCGGAGCGACCGGACATGCCGGAGATTCGATTCCGCAATCGGGTCGGCATGATCATGCCCCTGGGGTCGGACCGCGAGGCTGCGACGTGGGTGCCGCGCGGTTTCGCTGTGGTCCATTCGTGCTCTCCTGGCACGGGTTGGTCGCAAGGCTGTCCAACCATCGGTGGCGACAACGAGTCGCTCGCGCCGAAGGCCGTGATCGAATGGCTCTGTGGCCGCCGCAAGGGCTTCACCACCATTGACGGCAACGAAGAGGTCAAGGCCGACTGGTGCTCGGGCAAGGTTGGCATGATCGGCACGTCCTACAACGGCACGTTGCCAATCGCCGCGGCAAGCACGGGCGTCGATGGACTCGAGGCGATCGTGCCGATTGCGCCGAACACGTCGTACTATCACTACTACCGCAGCAACGGTCTGGTGCGTTCCCCGGGCGGTTACCTTGGTGAGGACGTCGACGTGCTGTTCGACTTTATCCACTCGGGTCACCCCGACCGGCGCGAATACTGTGTCGAGAACTGGCGCGAGCAGGTTCTGGAAGCGAAGAGCGATCGTGTCACCGGCGACTACAACGAATTTTGGGCAGGGCGCGACTACCTCAACGACCTGGCTCCCATGAAAGCTGCGACGCTCATGGCGCATGCGTTCAACGACTGGAACGTGATGCCGGAGCACAGCGTGCGCGTCTACTCGGCGCTGAAGAAGAAGGGCCTGCCCTGCATGTCCTACTTCCACCAGTTCGGCCATGGTGGCCCGCCGCCACTGCGCCTGATCAATCGCTGGTTCACTCGTTTTCTATACGGCGTCGACAATGGCGTCGAAAAGGACCCACGAGCGTGGATCGTTCGCGAAGGCGATCGTCCGAACAAGCCGACGGCGTATGCCGAATACCCCAACCCGAAGGCGCAGCCCGTCGTGGTGTTTCCGGGCGGCAACGGCCTTGAGGTCGGCGCGCTCACTCGTTCTCGCATGAGCGGCGAGCAGGTGCTCGTCGATGATGCGAGCATCAAGGGCAAGGAGCACGCGCTGGCAGAGGCTTCCGAGCACCGTCTGCTGTTTGCGACCAACGAGCTAAAGCAGCCGCTGCACCTGTCGGGGACCGCGCGGATGAAAATTCGTCTGGCGTCGAGTAAGCCGGCCGCGAACCTCTCGGTTTGGGTTGTTTCGCTGCCGTGGGAGCGCTCGCGACGCCTGACGGACAACATCATTACGCGGGGCTGGGCGGATCCGCAGAACCACCGCTCGCTGACCGAGAGTGAACCGCTGAAGCCAGGCGACTTCTACGATCTGGAGTTCGACCTGCAGCCCGATGACCAGATCATTCGCGAGGGGCAGCGTATCGGTTTGATCGTTTTCTCAAGCGATCCAGAGTTCACGCTTCGGCCGGAGCCGGGCACGAAGTTGACGGTCGACCTTGCCAACACGTCGCTGACTCTGCCGGTTGTGGGTGGTGGCGATGCGTTTGGGCTTTCGTCGGGTCATTGACATCGTCGCGCGCGCCAACTCTCATTTCAGGAGATGTCGCGCGCGCGCAATCGAACGGTGACGGAGCTGCGTTCGCCGCTGGTCTCGTCCCAGTCTGCGGGCGGCTTGCGTGCTCGGCTGGTGCGCACAGCCGCTCCCCCATCGGCGTTTCCATTCCGACTTGTGCATGAAGGGCGCTTTGCCCGCATCCTGCTAGCGGAGCTTGTCGGCGCGAACGGCGTGGCCCAAGATCGCTTTGCGTGGAAGCTGCGGGTCGACGCTGTGACCGCCGCGTCCGGACGTCTACGCAGCAACGCGGAACAGGACCGTGCGTGGGAACTCGAGCGTGCCGAGCTGCTGCGCGTGCGGTCTCCGAACGTCGTTGCTTCGGTCCCGGTGCCGGCTGCGTTGACGACGTCCCCGCCGGTTTTCTACTGCCGTCGGGTTGACGAATACTTCCACCCGGTTTGCCCTGCGACGGGCCGCGTGCTGCGCGTGTGCCGAAACGATGATGTTTTGGCATCGGCGGGATTGCCTAGCTACGCCAAGGACCATGTCCGCTACCTGCATGCTGGCGGCCAGCACGGCGGCGGCCAGCACGGCGGCGGCCAGCACGGCGGCGGCCAGCACGGCGGCGACCAGCACGGCGAGGCCGGGGCGGAAAAAACGTTTTACCGCGTTGGCGAAGACCGTGTTGCGGTAGCGGATGGCGTGCAGGTTCATGGCTTTCATGATTTGGTGCGCGCCTGGGGCAGCAGGCTACGTCGGAGTGTTCTGGAGGAACCGTCCGAACAACTCGATCTGCCCTGCACACGTTGTGAGCACCGCGCCGCTTGCTATGCGACGGACTTACATGTCGGGAGTCCAGAAGACAGCGGTCCAGAAGGCAGCGGTCCAAAAGGCAGCGGTCCAAAAGGCAGCGGTTCAGACGAGAGGGGTGCCGAAGACTCTGCTGCTCTGCCCGCGGAGCGCGAGCTGTTGGCGATATCGTTTTATGACGTCGACTCGATTGCGATCGAGCTGGCTGCGACGGACTTTGATGCCGCGATGACGCGGCTCGGCGGCGGCGGCGGCGCCGGCGGCCCGAGCGGCGCCTCCGGTATGGCTGAGCCGGTGTGGATGGCGGCTGGGGATGCGCGCAGCGTGCCTCTCGAGTCGCTGCGCCTCAAGCTGTCGGCGTTCGCGGATGTTTGCCGCGGAGTGCTCGCACTCCATGAAGCCGGCCGGCCACACCTTGGCGTATCGCCAGCCAATCTGGTCGCGCTCGACGCGAGTGCTGGCTGCGCGGCTTTGCCGGCCAACTGGCGCATGCGCTTTGCGTTGACCGATCTCGGTGGCGCCATTCCCGTTGTGGTTGCCGGCAGTGAGGAAACCCTGTGGCAGCCCGGTCACGAAGTCGTCGAGGACGAGACGTCTCGATTGTTCTTGTCGCCGATGCTCCGCTTTCTTGAGGGCGGAACCGTGACGATGGCTGTCGAATACCAGCGCGCGGAGAGCAGCGGCCAAACCGATCGCGTGATCGTGCATCGTGCAGGTGTGCCGAGCTACGTTTTGCCGGGCGATCTCCTGGTCGTCCGTTCGGTTGACGGGCATACGGCGTTTGCCGCACGCATTGACGAAGTCAGCGCGAAGGGACTGGTGGCCGATGTGCTGCGCGATGCGAACGAAGGTCGTGAAAGCCCGCAAAGAGGCGAGGCTGACGACGGTGCTGGCGTGTCGACGCTGGATGCGCGCCTGTCGTTCGTGCGTCGCTCTGGGCCAGCCGCGGATCTATACGGGCTTGGCATGCTGTTGCTGCGCGTGCTGCTCGTGCACGATGAGCAAACGCTGCCGCAGGTGGCCGCGGCGGTCGAGCGCTGTTTGCAGATCTTGACCAACCCGGCTGCGATGGATGAGCCCGGCGCCCTTGAGGATCGGTGGCTCGACCTACTCGACGGCGAAGCCGGTGAAGGCCGGTTTGCGTCGTGGCACGTCATGCATGGTCGTGGCGAGCGTCAGGAAGTGTTCGACGCGGAGCTTCAGGGGCACGCGATCATTCCCGCCGCCATTTGGCGGTCGCTGTTGACGCTGGCCGGCCGTCTGCTGATCGCGTCCCCACTGGCACGTGCGCCCGGTGTTGGCGCTTCTGGCGACTCTGGAGCTGCTGGCAGTGGCGCGAGTCGTGTTGGCGGCAAGCAGGCGGCCAAGCCGGCGAGCCCGGTGGTTGGCGTGCTGGCAGAGATCGAAACCACGGAGCGACATCTGCACGTTGAGCTGTTTGGGCGGGAGGCGCGCGACGCAACGTTGGTATCACTTTGCCGCCAGCGCTTGGTCTCGCTTCGTGGCGAGCTGCGGGGCTCGGTGTCAGGCTCGGAGGCGGGTCTGGCCGCGCAGGCGCTCGGCAGCGCGGGCACTACGACGACGTCGCTCGGGCCGCTGCTCGAGGCGAGTGAAGCTGCTGCCGAGCCGCGTGTCAGCGAGGGAGGGCCGGGCTTCGTGTTGGCCGTCGGGCGCGCCGGGGCTGCGGGCATTCGCCAGTACCACTTCGACCAGGATCGCGTGACGATCGGGCGGCGTGAAGACGGCAACGTGCTGCTGCTTGCCGATGCGATGGTCTCGTCCAAGCATGCCGTGATCGAGTGGAGCGACGGCGAATACACGCTGTTCGATCGCGGCAGCACCAACGGTACCGAGGTCGATGGCATCCGCCTTCCGGTCGAAGTCGCGCATCCTTTGGGCGATGGCAGCGTCATCCATATCCGTCCGTTCATGCTCTCGTTCCGACACGCTGGGAGCGAAGCCCTGAAGACGGTCAGCACCCGAAGCCTCGACGCCGAATTGCTGCACGAGCGTCTGCGCAGCGTCTACGTCGCTTCGGTGGATCGCGGCAGGCCGGCGGTGCATGCAGCGTTGGTGGAAGTGTTTGAAGAAGTCCGCCAAGAGCAAGGGCGTGAGGCGCTGGCGATGGCTTTGGAGGAGATCCTCAAGAAGCTCGGCTCGGCTGTGCCTGCGGCTGGGGTCGCTTCCGGTTCTGATGGCGATGGCGATGAGCTAGGCGAGGCCGGCACGCCGCTTTCGGATGAGGCGCTGCGGGCACTTCGGCAACTGGTTCGCAATTTGACGAGCGAGGGCCGAGTGAACGGCGTCGGTCGAGAAGGCGCAGGCGCCGCGGAGCTGCAGGAATTTGCCGCGCGGATGCAGCAGTTCGTTGTCTGCACGTCACGCTGGATGGCAGACCTGCTCGAATGGCGTCGAGTCTTTGGCAAAAGGCTGGAGCTGCACGGCTCTCTGGGTGCGGCGCAAGCCGATGCGGCTGGCGAGCCGGCGCGTGCCGACCAGCAGGACCGCGGCGCAGCCCATGCATCGCCGCCGCCATCGCCATCGCCATCGCCGCCGCAGAGCGCCGCGGAGATTCGCGACGCACTGCTTGTGCCGACTGGCGAGGGAGCAGCGATCGCCAACCACTTTCTCACCCGCTTTTTTGAGGACGTGCTCGCGCTGCTCGAGGATTTGCTGACTGGCAACCAGCGCAGCCGCGCCGCGGTGCGGGAACAGTTGGACCCCGTGGCGCTGCTCGCCGCGGCGGGCCGGGCCACCGATGCCAGTGCGGACGAGCTGCGGCACGCCGCCGATTCTGCGCTATGGAAACTCTACCAAGAGGCCTTCCACCGCATCACGGAGGGCGACCGTCACGAAGAAGAGCTCGGCCAGCTGGTGGCGATGCTGGCGTCGCGGCGTGCCTCGCGTAAGCCATCGTGAAAGGCCGCCGTGCGGGGGATCCCGCTGTGCGGATACGCCGTTGCCATGGGGGCATCCAATCGAGCCCAGCATTCGCGGTTCTTGACGATGGCGTCGGCCGCGCCGCGGCTACGCTATGAGGTATGCTCCAGGCAGTCCGAACCTAACTGGCCATGAACTCTGACGACGTCGATCCGAAAAAGCCGCAAACAGCGGTGCCACGCGAAGCGGCACCTGCTCCTTCGGAGCAAGCAGGAGCCGGTGGAACGGAGTTTCTCTTGCAGGGCGTTGCGCACGGCGAGACTCAGGCTTGGGGCATGCTGTCGCAGAAGTGCCTGCACTACCTAAAGACGCGCTTTGGGCGCAGCTCGTTTCCGCAGGGCATCGAATTTGGCGACTTTGTCAGTGACGTCATGCTCAAGGTTTTGACGTCGATCGAGTCGTTTGAATACCGCGGCAAGGACTCGTTCTGGAAGTGGGTGCAGACACTTGCTGGCAACATGTGGCGCGACCTTTGGCGCAAGTACAAGCGCGATCAGAAGCTTGGTCTCGTTGCGCGTGGTGAGAGCAATGCCGGCCCCAATCCGGAGACGGGCACGTTTACGGTTGGCGAGGCGATGCCGACAAAGGAAGAGAGCCCGACGCAGATCGTTCGTTTCCGCGAACTCGAGAAGATCGAAGAAGACTGCGTGGCCCGCCTCTCTGACAACATGCGAGAGGTCTACGTCATGCGACGAACCCACGACCTCTCGTTTTCCGAGATCTCCAAGCAGCTCGGGGATGTGAACGAGGCGACTCTGCGCAGTCACTACATGCGGGCACGCGACAAGGTTCGAGAGTGCCTCGGCAGCAAGATGGACCAGCTCGGTGCCAAGATCCAGGGCTGGCAGTAGCGCGGTAGCCTCGGCCAGTTCCGAACCGAGCCCGATGCGAGCACTACGGAATGGGCAGCTCGAGACGGATGCAGGTGCCCTCACCGGGCGTGGTCTCGAGCTTGATGTCGCCGCCGTGTGAGTGCACGACTTCGCGAACAGCGGGCATCCCGACGCCCCGTCCGGATAGCTCCGTTGCTTCGTCGCGCGACGAAAGCCCGTCGAGGAAGATGAGCTGCGCAAGTTCCTCGCGGCTCTTCGCTTTGGAGTCTTCTTCGCTAAGCAGACCCTTTTCGACCGCCTTGCTCGCGAGCCGAGCGACGTCGATCCCGCGGCCATCGTCGCGAACCTCGACGATGTAGTTGCCGCCCTCTTCGCGGAAGGATGCACGCAGACGGCCGATCGGCGGCTTGTTGCCACGTTCGGATTCGGGCTCCAGGCCGTGGTCGATTGCGTTGCGGATCAGGTGGGTGAGAGTGCCAACGACAGGCTGCATGACCGAAGGGTCGGCGTGCATGTCGGTGCCTTCGACGGCAAAGTCGACGGGGCGCTCGAGGCGCTCGGCGATGCGGTCGACAAATACCTCTAGCGGTCCGATCAACTCGCTCAGCGGTCGCTGCAGGATTCGCTGGCTCCACTCCTGCAGCGAGTGGACGTCGATTGGGTCGAGCATCTCACGCAGCGCTCGGATCTCGGCGGGTCCGACTTCGAGTGAGCCTTCCCCGCCCGCCAAGAACTCTCCAAGCACATCCCGGTGCTGCTCCATGAAGCGGTCCAAGACCTTCGCAAGGGAGCGAACGTCGTCGCTCTGGATGTCGCTGTAGCCCTCGATTCGGTGGGCTTCCTCGGCCAGTGCCGTCAAGCCATAGCTCGATGCGTTGCCCTTGATGGTGTGAATGGCGCGGCGAACGAAGCGGTCGTGGTCAATCTCTGGGTCTTCCATGGCGCTGACCGACGCGGCGATACGGCTGCGGGCATCGTCGACGAAGCCGGCGAATGCGGACTTCTGGCGCAGGATGCCGATAAGCGCCGCGTTCTCTTGCTCGCGTCGTTCTGATTCCCAGAGTGCCGTCACGTCGGAAATCGTCACCAGGATGTTCTCGACATCACCGCTTTCCGTGCGCACGACGCGATAGTCGATCTTGATGCGGCGACTGTTGATCGAAAACTGCGATGGGATTTGCTCGAGGCTGACGTCCTCGGGCATGAAGTCGTCAAAGACCTGTTCGACGCCGACCCGCAGCATGGACTCGGTGCCGCTGTCTGTCGCGCCCAGAATGTCAAACAGGGTATCGCCTTCGGCTATCCCGCGTGCCAGCAGATGCTCGCAGGACTTTGTGAAGCCTGGCTGCACAACGGCATCCCGATCGATCAAGACGAATCCGAACGGCACGTTGTCCAGAATGGCGCGCAGATCGGCCGTGCGTTGGGCAACGGTTGCTTCGAGCTCCTTGGAGTAGCGCTCAAGCTCCGCGGTTTTGGCCATGAAGACCGCTCGCTTTTGGCGCTGCTTCTCCTCGCGCTCGCGAGAGCGTTCCAGCTGGCGGTGGATGGCAGTCTGCGGCCCGTCGTCGTGGAGGCTGCGGACTCGCTGCTTGAGAATGGAGACCGTCTTTTCGGCGGCCGGTCCGCGCCTGTTCCAGTCGATGGTCATGGTTGTCGCTAGTCGGCCGCACGGCCGAAGCCAACTGCGACGAGGGTTTGGTTGATGTGTAGGCCGTTGAGCTGTTCGCCGTAGGTGTCGAAGCCGACGAGCCCGGGGATCTCGCTGTCGTAGATCTCGCCGAGCGACTCATGGAGTTCCTTGCCGCTTGCCTCCAGCGCGCGGAGGATGCAGTTGAAGCCAACTACAAGCTCAGGCTTGTCAGCGAATCCCGTGTGGAGGTCTTGGTCGAGCGCCTCGCACATGTCCTTGTGGCCGCCGAGCTCCAGCACCATGCCTTCTTCGACGGCGCAGTAAAACGTGATCGAGCCGTCGTCGTGGATTGCTTGCACAGAGCGAACGTAGATCTCGCCGTTGCAGGCGAACGTCACTGGGTTGAGGAATGACAGATCGCTGCTGAGCTCCTCCGGCTTGACTCCCAGTGCCGCCGCGTAGGCTTCCGTTGCCGGATAGCCGTCGAACTCGTGCACGGTGCGGCCCTCGACCCGCGTGACGACCAGCGACGTGGGCGTGCTGGTGAAATGCTGGTGCTTGAGCACGCGGATGGGAGTGCCGTCCGTGCTCCTTGCGACGACAAGTGTCGCTGCGTTCGTAAGGGCGCCATCGGGCCCAAAGACTCGCGTCTCCTCAAACTTTAGGTCGTCCCCGGCACTGCCTCCGGCCAGCGGAATGCCCTCGAGCGCGTCGGCGAGGTCGGAGCAGATGCGTTCTTCGAGTCCGCGAAGCCCGTCAATGAACAGCATGCACACGGCTTGGTTGGGGTCGACTTCTTCGGGGGCGAGGTCGACTTCGTCGAACATCGCGGCCGTCGTCGCCGTTAGCGACTCGCTGTCCTGCGCCTCGAGGTTCTGCACCTGGCGGACCGACCACGCTACTTCAGAATCCGCGACCCCCATGACGACGAGGCTGCCGTTGGCGTGTACGGCGCCCAGTTGTTCGCCAGCGGTAGTGCACCCGGCTACTGGCACACCGGGGAACCGTTTGGCGATGGCACTCGTGACGTCTGCTGCGTTCTGCGTCGTCGACGAAAAAACGAACAGGATCTCCGGCGTCGTCTCAAACGCGGCAGTGGCCTCTTGCACTGCGGATTCGGCATCCTTGTTGGTCGATCGACCCTTCATCAACTGCATGGCGGTGCTCCCTTGATGTCGCTGCATTTGCTTGTGCCACTGGCGTAAGCTGTGGTTCTGGCTAGAGACCGAGATCGGCGGGACGTGCCGTCGGCGTGATGCGGGGAGTCCCTCTCAGGTTGTTCCCTCGGTGGTCTCCTGGCGCGATGTCTTGTTGCCATCGCGCGCTCGACGCAGCCTGTTGCGAGAACGCAAGTGAGGTGTGGTCGCGATTTTTGGCGCAGCTTCTCGCGCCTCGGCGAGGCCTTCCGTCAGCCGATCCGCTCAACAACCAGCTGCACGCTGCCGCGGTTGTTGGCATACATCGCCCAGGCATCGTTTGCATAGGCGAACAAGTAGCCGCCTTTCTGTACGTCGAACTCGCGGCCGTCACCAATCCCGAAGTGCACGTGCGGGCGAGGTGAGCCGTCGTTGGCATCGCCCGCATGGGGGCAATCTTGCGGCTCATGAGCCTCGTTCGCGATGACGCCGATCAGGGCAAACCAGGGTTCAGTCTCGATGCGACGCGTGCCGGGAAAGTCTGCGCCGCGGTTGCCCGTCACCTGTCGCCAGCCGCGCTCGGCCCAGCCCCAGGCGGTCATCCCGATGTGCACGATTTCACCGAGCTGGAAGTTGCCGTCGTCCGCTCCTCCGGGACCACACGCGATGCTCTTGTCGAGCCATTCGCCCGCCGCGGAAAAACGGTATTTGCCGGGCTCTAGAAAGAGCGAAGTGTCGTTCCATCGTTCTCGCGCATAGATGGTCACTCGTCTTGGTTTGTCAGGCTGCACAGTGATCGATTCGCGGTAGGGCGCCTGCGAAATCGGTGGCGTTTCGCGCCGCTCCTGAACGCTCGTGTGCACAGAGGCGTCCTCGACCGGGGGAACGGCGCGCGGGCGTGAACGCAGCTTCTGCCAAACGCCTTGGTAGGAGTCATGCAGCACGCCTTGAGGGTTCGGCGCTACCTGCTCGATCAGCGCATCGCGGAATTTGAGGCCCGCCTTGCTGGCTTCGTCGACCATCCATTTGAGCGCAATGTCGGCGAGGCCGAAATCTGCGTAGCCGCCACCAACGTCGCTATGCGCGCCGGCAAACCAGACTTGTTCGACATCGCGGTCGCTGTGGTCTCCCTCCCAGAGCGCTGGCGAAAAGCTGGCCCGGTATTCATCGAGCGCTACGGCGTGGCGCGCGCGCTGCACGTGTTCGCCAAGTCGCGTGTCGTGGAACGACCATGCGCGGGGGTTGTCGAGCAAGTCGAGGATGCTCAGGTCGTTTGGGATGCCGAGTGCGCCGACGGTGTCCCATACGCCGAGAAAGTGGATGGGAGCCGAAGCAGGCAGGTGACGAGGCCACTCCGGCCGGCACCAGGTGTCGTCGTATTCTTCACCGTCTAGCCGGTAGGCAGAGTAGGCAGCCTTGATCCGCTGCCACGCCTCATGGGCCTCAAGCTCGCGCAGTTGCAGCAAGCCGCAGCGACCGATCATGCCAGCGAGGCTGCGGACGGTGAAAGAGCCACGGCTGAAGCCGAACAGGTAGACTTCGTCCCCGGGTTCGTAGTTTTCGCCGAGCCAGCGATAGGCACTCTGGATGTTGTCGCCGAGTCCATGCCCCCACATGCCACCGGCGAGTCGCGAAAGCCAACCGCCCTCGGTGCCAACCCCGGGGTGGTAGTAGGTTGATTGCTCTACCGAGTCGTCACTGCGTGCAGCAATCGAGTTGTGCAGCTTGTAGACGTTGGTGGGAGCGGGGCGGCCCTGGTCTTGCTGCTCGGGAGTGTTCCAGGTGCCGTCGGCACAGACGATCAGGCGCTTCATGACTCTTCCTCTCTTTTGGGGCCCCGTGCAACGGCCAAAGGAACCGTACGCTCAGAGGATCTACGAGAAGAGGCCGACGGTCTACATGTTGCGCCGGTACTGCCCGCCAACTGCGTAGAGCGCTTGGCTCATCTGCCCGAGCGAGCAGGACTTGGCGGCGACCATCAGGCTTTCAAAAACGTTGTCGCCGGCGAGGGCGACCTGCTGCAGTGTTCGCAGGGCTTGCTCCGCCGTTTCGCCGGCCGCGGCCTGGTAAGACTCCAGGTCATCAATCTGCGACTGCTTTTCCTCGTCCGTGGAGCGCATGACTTCGCGCACGACCTGGATGGGGGAGCCGTCTTTGCCCAAGAACGTGTTGACGCCAATGATCGGCATCTCGCCGGTGGCCTTTTTGCCCTCGTAGAGCATCGACTCGTCCTGGATCTTGGAGCGTTGATACATCGTCTCCATCGCTCCGAGCACGCCGCCGCGCTCGCTGATGCGCTCGAACTCTTGGTAGACGGCTTCTTCGACGAGGTCGGTCAGATCTTCGATGATGAACGCGCCCTGCAGCGGGTTCTCGTTGTTCGCGAGGCCCAGCTCCTTGTTGATGATGAGCTGGATGGCCATCGCGCGGCGCACGGACTCTTCGGTCGGCGTCGTGATGGCCTCGTCGTAGGCATTCGTGTGCAGCGAGTTGCAGTTGTCGTAGATCGCGTAGAGCGCCTGCAGCGTCGTCCGGATGTCGTTGAAGTCGATCTCCTGCGCATGCAGCGAGCGACCCGACGTCTGGATGTGGTACTTGAGCATCTGGCTGCGCTCATTGCCGCCATACTTCTGCTTGATCGCCTTTGCCCAGATCCGACGCGCGACGCGGCCGATCACGGCGTATTCGGGGTCGGTGCCGTTGCTGAAGAAGAAGCTTAGGTTCGGCGCGAAGTCGTCGATCGAAAGGCCGCGCGACAGATAGTACTCGACGTAGGTGAAGCCGTTGCTGAGCGTGAACGCCAGCTGCGTGATCGGATTCGCGCCGGCTTCGGCAATGTGGTAGCCCGAGATCGACACCGAGTAGAAGTTGCGCACGCCCTTCTCGGTGAAGAACTGCTGCACGTCGCCCATCATGCGCAACGCGAACTCGGTCGAGAAGATGCAGGTGTTCTGCGCCTGGTCTTCCTTGAGGATGTCGGCCTGCACGGTGCCGCGCACCGTTTGCAGGGTCTTGCTGCGGATCTCTTCGTAGACATCGGCCGGCACGACCTGGTCGCCGGTCACGCCGAGCAACATCGTGCCGAGGCCATCGTGGCCTTGCGGCAGCTCGTCGCGGTAGCGCGGGCGCGTCAGGTTCTTCTGCGCGAACATCGCGTCGATCTTGGCGTTGGTCTCGTCGACCTTGCCGTTTTCCTGAAGCCAGCGTTCGCACTGCTGGTCGACGGCGGCGTTGAGGAAAAAGGCCAGCAGCATCGGAGCCGGGCCATTGATCGTCATCGATACCGACGTGATCGCGGCGCACAGATCGAAGCCTGAGTAGAGCCGCTTGGCGTCGTCGAGCGTGCAGATCGAAACGCCGGCGTTGCCGACCTTGCCGAGAATGTCCGGGCGCAGCGCCGGGTCTTCGCCGTAGAGCGTGACGCTGTCAAAGGCCGTCGAGAGGCGCTTGTAGGGCTGGCCAAACGACAGGTAGTGGAAGCGCTTGTTGGTGCGCTCGGGGCCACCTTCGCCCGCGAACATGCGCGTCGGGTCTTCGGCCGTGCGCTTAAACGGGTAGACGCCCGCCGTGTACGGGAAGTGACCGGGCACGTTTTCCGCCAGCAGCCAGCGCAAGCGGTCGCCGTAGCTGCGGTAGCGCGGCATGGCGACCTTGGGGATGCGCAGGCCGGACAGCGACGTCGTCTGGTTCTCGACCTTGATCTCGCGCTTGCGAACCTTGAACACCGAGTGTTCGCCGGCAAGCGTCTCGCAGGTTTGGTCAAAGCTGTCGAGCAGTGCGCGGCACTCAGGTGCGAGTGCTTCACGGGCTGCTTCGAGCTGCGTGGCAATGACGGCGATTGCCGCATCGTTGGCCCCGCCCGGTGATGTATCGGATGATGCGTCGGACGAGCCGCTAGCGAGCTCGTCGCGCGCCTTTTCGAGCACGTAGCAGCGTTCGGCGATGGCGGCCTGCTCGGCGCTCCAGGCGTCGTAGCGACGGTTGTGCTCGACGATCTCTGCCAGGTAGCGCGTGCGCTCACCGGGAATGACGTTGGTGCTCGTCGGCGGGCCTTCCTGCAGTTCGGCAGAGCCGACAAAGCGGCTTGGGCGGATAGCGTCGAGGCGCCGCGTCAGTTCGCGATAGAGCGTGTTGGTGCCGGCATCGGCAAACGTCGAAGCCATGGTCCCAAAGACCGGCATCGTCGAGAAGTCGACGTCGAACGACTTGCGGTTGCGCTGCACCTGCTTCTGCACGTCGCGCAGCGCGTCCTGCGCGCCGCGGCGATCAAACTTGTTGATCGCCACCACGTCGGCGTAGTCGAGCATGTCGATCTTCTCGAGCTGGCTCTGTGCGCCAAACTCAGGCGTCATGACGTAGAGCGAAAGGTCCGCGTGCTCGACGATCTCGGTGTCAGACTGCCCGATGCCGCTCGACTCCAGCAGGATCAGGTCAAAACCGCTGAGCTTGAGCACGTCGAGAGCATCCTGCACCGACTCGCTCAGCGCTGCGTGGGCGCGGCGGGTCGCCATCGAGCGCACAAAGATGCGTTCGTCGGCGGCGGTGTTCATGCGGATGCGGTCGCCGAGCAGGGCTCCGCCGGTTTTGCGACGCGTTGGGTCGACGCACAGGACGGCGATGCGGTGTTCGGGGAGATCGAGCAGGAAGCGGCGCAGGAGCTCGTCGATCAGCGACGATTTGCCGGCGCCGCCCGTGCCCGTGATGCCAAGCACCGGTGGGGTGGTGGTCGCGTCGAGTTTGGCCGCACGCGCGCGCAGGTCTTGGCGGTGTTCCTCCGGGAACGCTTCGACCAAGGTAATGGCGCGGGCTACGTTGCGGTTGCGGTCGGCGGGTTTGGTCTGGGCCGCCGGCGGCAAGCTCGGCAGAGCGTCGCCGGGACGAGCCGTCGGCGAATCGCTGCGTCGCAGCATGTCGTCGATCATGCCCTGCAGGCCGAGCTCGCGGCCGTCGTCGGGCGAGTAGATGCGCTCGACGCCGTAGTTTTGCAGCGTCTCGATCTCTTCCGGCAGGATCACTCCGCCACCGCCGCCAAACAGGCGCACGTGGGGCGCGGACCGCTCCGCCAGCATGTCGTGCATGTAGCGGAAGAACTCGTTGTGGCCACCCTGATAGGACGTGACCGCAATGGCCTGGGCGTCCTCTTCGATCGCGGCATCGACGATCTCGCGCACGGATCGGTTGTGGCCGAGGTGGATCACCTCCGCGCCGGTCGCCTGCGCGATGCGTCGGAAGATGTGGATCGACGCGTCGTGCCCGTCGAACAGACTGGTCGCGGTTACGAGCCGAATCTTGTTCTTCGGAACGAACGGTGCGCCCGGATCGGCGGCGGCGTCAGATGCCTTTGCCGAGGAAGCGGATTCGGTCGAGGTCACGGGGTTGGTTCTGTGGGGAGTGCTGGTCCCGCTACCGCAAAAGGTGCGGCGGCTTCCAGCTGAACCGACGAGTGGATGGCCGAGCTCGCCGGGGCCCCGGCGATTCTAGCCGCCACTACTCGTCGGCGATCTCTTCTTCCGAAAGCGGCGAGAAGTGCTGGGCGACGATCTTCCAATCATCGTTCATCCGGCAGAGCGTGAAGCTGCAGCGGCCGTTTTGCTCGTGGTTGCGCCCCTCGGGGTCGCTCTGGGCGAGCTTCCAGGTCGCGAAGGCGGTGGCGTATTGGTCTTCGAACAGCTGGCAGTCGAGGTCCTTCAGCTCCATCTTGACCGACTCGAGGTAGCGGAACTCTTGGTCCAGCACTTCCTCGAAGGCGCCCCAGCCGCGGTCGCGGCGGCCCGAGGCATCGCAGTTTTGGAAGCGTTTATCCGTCCAGAAGTGCGATCGGAAAGTCTTGAGATCACGACTGTTGAACGCCTGCCGCATGCTGCGGAAGAAGTCGTCCAGTTCCTTCAGGGTTTCTACGCTCATAGGTATATGTCAGCTGGGCGGCCACGCGTGGAGCCGGCGGACGGTTCGCGCCCAGCCGAGCTGCGGATGCCGTCCGCGCCGCTTCAAAATACTGCGTCGGCCCGAATATCGGCCGAACACTTCTAGCGGCTGCGCCGCCGGTCGAATGTGGGCCGTGCCGTCCTTCACGTCCGCATGCGGCAGGCCGGGGATTCGGACTGGCGCTAGCGGTCGATGTGACGGTAGAGGGCTTCCTTGTCCTTTTCGTACACGATCTTACCGTTCACAACGGCTGTCGTGACGAAGGTCATATAGTGCAGCGGATCGCCGTCCAGAATCAAGATGTCGGCATCCTTGCCGGCCTCGAGAGAGCCCACGCGGTCGCTGACACCGAGCATGTCTGCGGCGTCCAAGGTTAGCGTTCGCAGCGCCTTACGGTTATCGAGGCCGCCGCGCACGGCGTATGCTGCGTCGACAAACGGAGTGTTCAGGTCCTGGCCCATGAGGCCGCCGGTGCCGATGCCGCCGCCGCCGAACATTCCGGTCGGGCAGGTCACGGCGACAGGCACGCCAGCCTTGGCCAAGATCGCCGCGGCCGCGAAGTTGGTGCCGGTCTTGTCCGGGTTCTTGGGGTCGGGCGCCACGCGCGTGCGCGGACTGAGGATGACGCTGGATCCCGTGGCGGCGATTTCATCGGGCACGAGCCAGGCGCTCATGGGCTTGATGATGACGGCGCCCTTGCCGAACAGCTCGCTGATCTCCAGCGCGTCGCGGATCGAACGCACGTCCGAGGCGCCGCCGCCGCCGCCGCCGCGCATGCGGGCGAATGGATTGAAGCCGCCGCCACCGAGCGCGATCCACAGCTTTGCCTTGCCCTGGATGATGTCCAGGATCTGCTTGCCGCCGCGCGGCATCTTGGGCTCTTTGGCCTTCGGGTCCTTGGCCTTCTTGGCGGGAAACTCTTCCTTTGCCTTGAGGTATTCGCGGGCCTTCTTGACCGAGTCCGTCAGGCTTTCCTTGGCGTTGCGATCCAGGGGCACGCTGATGCCGAGCACGGAGTTTTCGCGCACGACCATGCCGTCGAGGTCGCCATAGCTGAGCTTGATCACGGCATTGTTGCCGCCGAGCTTGCCGCGTGACGACGTTTGGCCGGCGAGGAAGGACGTGATGCCGGAAGCGAGCCCCTGCTTGATGTCCGGCGAGAACGGGTTGACCGTGTCCTTGTACGGCCCGCTAAAGCCGGCGCCCATGCCGGAGCCTTCGACGATGACAAAGCCAGGGCTGACGGCCTTGCCCTTGGCGTCGATGACGACGGTTCCTTCCGGCAGGTCCAGATTGTGGCCGACGGCTTCGATCTTGTCGTCCGCGACGAGAACCGTGGCGCCGGTCAGCCGTTGGCCGGTGCCCACGTAGACGTCGCCGCCGACGATGGCGAGGTGCTTGGTCTGCTCCTCGTCCTTCTTCTTTTCAACCTTTGGCTCTTGGGCTTCGGGGGTGGGGGCAGCGGGGCGCGCGCGGCGGCCGCGTCCTTGCGCGGGCAGATCAAAGGCGCTGACGAGTGCCAGCGAAAGCAGGACCAGCGTGGTATGGCGCATGGCGGGGTAGGGGGTCGGGTTGCTTGTTCGGTCGAAGGGGAGAGATCAGTTCTCGACGCGCTTGCCGCGCAGCCAGACCTGTTCGAGTTGGCCAGTCGGAGACAGCGGGTCGCCGTCAAAGACCAGCAGGTCGGCGTCCTTGCCAACCTCCAGGGAGCCCGTGCGCTTGTCGATGCCGAGCATCTTGGCCGGCACGTGCGTGACGGCCTTTAGTGCGACGTCGGCAGGCAGGCCGCTGCGGACCAGCTCCATCAGCTGGAAGAACACACCGCGGACTTGGCTCTGGGAGTCGCCGAGCCAGAAGCCGATTTCGATGCCGGCATCGTTCAGCTGCTTGGCCGGGTTGGTCAGGTAGGCCGCGCGCGGCTTGGTGGTCAGCGTCGGCGGCAGGAGCACGGCGCATTCCCACTTCTTGAGGTGGTCGATCGCCATATCCATGGTGCCGCTGTAGGAGTCGTGCCGCGTGACGGCGACGACGCGGGGGAACTTGACGTCGTTGTCGACAACCGACAGCCAGTGCAGCATGTCGGCGGCCGAGTCGATTTGCACAAAGGCGCGCCGCTTGCCTTGCAGCAGGTCGGCGAGGACTTCGAGGTTCGGATCCTTGGGCTTGGCCTTCTTCGCAGGAGCCTTCTTCGCCGCCGCCTGCTTCGGATCCTGCTTCTTGGGATCTTGGGGCTTCGGCTTCTCACCGGGCTTTGGAGCGGGCTTTTCGCCGGGCTTGGGCGCGGGCTTGTCGCCAGGCTTGGGCGCGGGCGTTTCGCCAGGCTTGGGCGCGGGCGTTTCGCCTGGCTTGGGCGCGGGCCCCTTCTTGTCGCTGCCGGCCTTCGGATCCTTCTTGCCGGCTTCGGGCTTCGCCGCCGCCGGCTTTTTGGCCTCGGGCTTCTTCTCTTCCTTTGGCTTCTCTCGCTCTTCGACGACCTTCTTGGCCTTCGCCAGCGTGTCCTTGAGGATCTTCTTGGCGCCGGCATCGCGGCGCATGCCGATCTGCACAAACGCGTCGTCGTCGAGCGTCAGTTCGCTGCGCGTCGTGCCCGATGGGTCGAGGACTGCGCCCAGGCCGGGGAACCCGAAACCGTTCGGCGTCAGCGCGAGCGTGGTGACGCCCGACTCGAGCAGCTTGCCGAAGATCTTCTGGCGTCCGTAGAGCGAGTCGACGGCCTTGGTCGCGGCGGCGCTGCTCGTCGCACCGCGGGGCGCACGGCTCCGGCCAAAGCCGCGTAAGCGGCGGCCGCTGCGCGACGGCATGTTCATGCTGCTCGATGGCGCATTGAGTCCCGCGCGCGACCAAGCACTGACGAGGCCCGGCATCAGTGTCTTGCCGGTGGCGTCGACGACGCGGGCGCCGGCGGGCACCGTGACGTCCTCGCCAACCGCCTCGATCTTGCCGTCGCGCACGACAAGCGTGCCGGTCTCGATGATGTCGCCGCTGATCGTGTGGATGCGCGCGTTGGTGAACGCGACCGGACGGGTGTCCTGGGCGCGTGCCGTTGCGATGCCAACGAATGGCAGGGCAGCGGTCAGCAAAGCTCCGGCCAGTGTGGCGCGGAAGCGAGAGGCTTCAGTCGTGTTCAGCATGCTCATCGCACGTCTCCGAATCGGTGGATCAATTCGCCTTCAATGTAGACTTGTTGCGGGGCTACTCGAGGGTCGAGTGGGTCTCCCGCAGTGACTTGGAAGTCGGCGTCTTTGCCAACTGTGAGCGAGCCGATGCGGTCGTCGAAACCGATCTGGCGCGCGGGGATCAGGGTCAAAGCCAGCAGGGCGGCTTCGTAGGGAAGGCCTAGGCGGATGGCCATGGCGGCCTGCACCTGCAGCTCTTCGGCGGCAACCACTGGCGCGTCGGTGTTGATCGAAAGGTTGTGGCAACCGGCGTCCCAGAACGCCTGGCACATACCTTGGATGCGACCGTAGCGATCAAACTGATACATGCGCGGCCCGAGGTTGAGCGGCGTCTGCTTTTTGGCGAGCGCGTCGGCCGCGCACCAGCCGTCAAACGAACCGTGCGACAGGATCATGTCGACGCCGCTGTAGCGGTCCTGAAACATGCGCGACGTTGCGAGGCAGTCGCGTAGGCCGGCCGTGTGGATCAGTACCGGGACCTTTCGTTGGAAGACCTGCCGGAGCTGTTCGAGGGCCGCGTCGAACTCGGGCTTGGGACCCTCGCCGCGGTCGTAGAGACGCCACGCCTCGGCGTAGTCGCGGCCACGGTCAAGCTGCACAATCAGCATCTCGCGGCTGCCCATGCGCGTCTGGCCCAGGTCGCCGCTGCGGCGCTCTGGGTTGAAGCCTTGCGCCACCTTCATCGCGCCAAGCTCCTTCAAGACCATGCGCTCCAGTGAGCCGCCGCCGCGCATCTTCAGCAAAACGCCGAAGCCCGAGATGTAGGTCCCGCTGCCCGGAATAAACAGCGTTGTCGTGACGCCGCCGGCGACGCAGCGACGGATGGCATCGGTGGACGGCTTGACGACGTCGAGCGTGCGCAGCTCCGCGTTGAGCGGCAGCGTCATGTCGTTGATGTCGCCGCCGCCGCTTGAGACGTGGTGGTGTAGGTCGACGAAGCCCGGCGAAAGCCAGTGATCGCCGTGGTCGACGATGCGAACGTTTGCCGTCGGCACCGTCGTTGTGCGGGAGGGGCCCACAGCCACGATGCGGCCGCCGCGCTCGACCAAGACGCCGTCGGCGATCGGCTCGCCGTCGGCGGTCAGGATGCGGGCGGCGCGGTGGATCGTGCTCGCCGCGGTCGTGAGCGCTCGGCGCGCCGGGCGCGCCGAGGCGGCTCGGTCGGCTGCGGGGGCCTGCGCCCGATCTGCCGCTGCCGGCGCGGTCTCGCGGCTCGGCGCTGGCGTGCGTGCTGCAGCCATGAGGCTGGCAGAAGCCAGCAGGCATGGGAGCATCGCAGTCAGGTTGCGCAGATGAGGCCGGGACACGCGGTGTGGTGGATCGGTTGCGGAGTCGGTCGAAACAGGAGTCAGCGGAAACAGCTTGTGGCCGAGAGCGGCCTCGCCGCCGAAGCGGCGATTCGTTGCATCACCACTTCGGGCGGTTCGGATCGCGGCGGTAGCAGATCGTGCCGTTGATGACCGTCATGTCGCAGTAGCTGCGCGGGTCAATGGGATCGCCGTTCCAGACGCTGAGGTCGGCGTCTTTGCCCACTTCGAGCGAGCCGGTGCGGTGGTCGATGCCGATGAAGCGCGCCGAGTTGATGGTGAGTCCGCGCAGGGCCCACTCGTGCTTCCAGCCGAGGCGAACGCCCATCGTCGCCTGCAGCTGCAGCTGCTCCTGGGCGATGACGGGCGAGTCGGTGTTGACGCCGACGCCGTCGCGGCCGAGCCCAAAGACCGGCGCGCGCCAGCCGAGCTTGCCGCCGTTGGCGTAGTTGGCGAGCACGCCATTCATCACGCCGCTACGGCGATCGAAGTGGTAGGCGCGGGGGCCGCCGTTGACGGGCACACCTGCCATCAGCAGGTCTTCGGCAAGACGGTAGCCGTCAAACGTGCCGTGCACGATGCAGGTCCACAGGCCGAGTTCGAGGCGGAGCTCCTGCAGCGTCTGGAGCACGACCTGGTAGATCTGCGTGTGCACGCTCAGCGGGTACTCGTGGCGGAACAGGCCGCTGATCAGTTCCAGCGTCGCGTTGAACTTGGGCTTGGGGCCCTCGCCCTTTTCAAACGCGAGGGTCTCTTCCCAGTAGCGCTTGCCGTCGAGCAGCGTCATGCGGATGCCTTCCGACATGCCCATCATGCCCGAGCCGAGGTCGCCGCTGCCGCGTTCGGGGTTGCCGGCCTGCGCGATCTTGAGGCTGCCTGGAAAGCGCACCAGCGCTTCTTCAGGCGACCTGCCGTAGGTCTTGGTCAGGGTGCCGAAGCCGCCCATGTTCGAGCCCGAGCCCGGGATGTAGAGCGCGGTCGTGACGCCGCCGGCACGCGCCATCTTGATCTGATCATGCTCCATGCTGATCAGGTCGAGCGTGCGAAACTCGGGGTTGGTTGGGTGGACCGTGTCGTTGAGGTCAAAGCTGGGGCTGGCGATGTGGCAGTGCAGCTCGATCAGTCCCGGGATGATGACCTGGTCGCCGCAGTCGACGCGCTCGTAGCCGGCCGGAACCGTGATGTCCTTGGCGCTGCCGATCGCCGTGATGATGCCGTCCTTGGTCACGATGACGCCGTCGTCGATCGGGGCCGAAGTGATGGGCAGAATCTTGCGGGCGAAGAACGCGTAGCCGGGGCTCGGCAGACCGCGCGGTCCCCACTGGGCGACCTTGTAGTCCTTCTCTTCCTTTGGACGGCGTGGATACCACGTCTGGAAGGCCGGCGGCGCCTCGCGCTCTGCCGCAGCCGGCGGCTTTGCCGCCGGCTCTCGTTCCTGCGCGAAGGCGTTGGACGAGAGTGCTGCGAATGAGAACGAAGCGACGACGGCCGTGGCGACGGCGCGTCTGGCAAGGGAACAGCTTTGGAACGACATCATTCGGAATCCTCTCGGTTGTCGACGACCACGCGGCCGTTGCAGACGACCAGCAGCACGCGGCTCTGCGGCTCAAACGGGTTGCCGGAGAACAGCACCACGTCGGCGTCCTTGCCCTTCTCGAGCGAACCGATGCGGTCGTCGAGGTGGAAGGCCTTCGCGGGCCACGCGGTCAGCGCCATCAGGGCATCCTGCGGGCTCAGGCCGTAGCGCACGGCGTAGGTTGCGTGCAGCGGCAGGAAGCGGGTGCCGGCGGCGTTGCCGGTGCCGAACATGATCGGTAGATCGTGATCGGCGAACGTCGACGCGACGTTGACGAGCTCGCCGTCGTCTTCGACGACGACTTCGGGGCCGACGATGATGCCGGGCTTGTTGCCCGCGAGCGGCGTACCGTCATCGAGCAGGTCGTCGGCGCCGGTCAGCACGTAATCGAGCTTCTCCTTCTCGAGTAGCGCGACGACGCTTTCGATCGCCGGAGCGCGGTTGGTGCGCACGACCAAAGTCGCCTTGCCCGCGATGACCGCGCGCATGGGCTCGAGGTTCTCATCGGTCTTGGGCGCCTTCGGGCGGCCGTCGTCGTTCTTCTTGCGCGAGCGCGCGCGGCCCTTGCTCGACGAGCCGCTGCCGGCAGTCTTGCTGGTGCGGGTGCCGGTGATCTCGCGTGAGCCCATCGGGCCCGCGTCAAACGAGCCGGTCAGCGTGTCGCCGTCGACGGTTGCTTCCAGCTTGCCGTCGCCGCCCATGCCGGAGAACTCGATCACGAGCTTGCCGTTGTCGAATGTGCCTTCGATTTCCTGCGGCGGGGGACCGCCGCGTCCGCCGAGGCTGATCGACAGCGTGCCGGTGACCTTGGTGCCATTGCGCTTGAGATCGAGCGTGATCTGCAGCGCGAAGCCGGGCCGGAGCTCCAGCTCGGCTTCCCAGACGCCGTTGATCGGGTCGACCTTGGCTTTTTCGCCAGGCTTTGGCTCTGGCTCGGGTTCTGGTGCGGGCTTGTTCTTTTCACCGGCCTGCCAATCGGCGAGCGCCTTCTCGTACTTCTTCCAGGCTGCGACATACTTGCGGGCCTTGCCGATCTGCGCCTCGAGAGGCTTGGTGGCGTTGGGCCCGATGCCGTCGAACACCATGCGCTGGCCGGCAATCGGCCGCAGCAGCATGCCGTCTCGGTCGCTGGCGCCGGTCTTGATCGCCGTCAGGCGGCCACTGGCCAGGCTGCGGTCCTTGCCGGCAACCAGCAGGGCCGTGACGCCTGCGCGCAGGGCTGGCTCAAACATCGGGTCGTCGGCGCGCAGCACTTCGTCGAGGCGCTGAGCGCCGGTGCCGGTTGGCACGCCCGTGCCTTCGCCGGCGAGGCCAAGGTGCGAGAACGTGTCGACGAAGCCCGGCGTTGCCGTGGCTTCCGGCAGATCGAGCACTGTTGCCCCGTAGGGGATCGAGAGCTCTTCGCCGACGGCCTTGATGCGGCCGTTTTGGATCAGCACGACGCCGTTGCGCAGCACGCGGCCGGTGCCGTCGAGCACGCGGCCGGCGCGGATCGCCAGCACCTGGCTGTCGGTCTTGCGCGCGTAGCAGCGCTTGCCGTCAATCCAGGTGGCTTCGACCATCGAGCCAACGGCGAGCGGCTCGCCGCTGAGCACAACGAAGTCGGCGTCCTTGCCTGGCTCGAGCGAACCGACGCGCTGTTCGACGCCGAGGATGCGGGCCGCGTCGATGCCGATGGCGCGCATCGCGGTCTGCTCCGGCAAGCCGTGGCGCACGGCGAGCGCGACCGACATCAGGTAGTCGCGCATGTAGGTTCCGGTTGCCGGGCTCAGGCCGACGACCATGCCGGCGGCCGCCGCTTTGGCGGGCGCGTCGAGGTTGTAGTCGGGCGTGTCCTGCAGACGGTCTTCGCCGCCGGGGATCGACCGGCCAAACATGGCGGGGATGCGGAACGTCGCCATGACGTCTTGCTCGCTCGCAAGCTCGGCCACCCGCGCGATTTCGCTGGGGTTCTCGAGCACCATCTTGAGGCCGAGCGCCTTCTGCAGCTGCAGCGCGCGCCGGATGTCGAACGCCTCGGTTGCCGCCGCGCGTAGCGGCATGCTGCCTTCGACAACGGCCTTCAGGGCTCCGGTCTCGTAGCGGTGCTCGCTCGGGCCTTCGCCGCCGACGCTGCCGGCACCTTCTGCCGTTGCCTCGGCGAACAGTGCGCGCAGCTCCGGCAGCATGCTGATGCGGGCCGTCGGCAGCTGGATGCGCGAAGGCTTCAGCGGGTCGTCGTCGGTTGGGTGGTCGGTCGGCTCGAAGACGCGCGGCGCTTTGGTCGCCGACTCGCCAAAGTTGACGCGCAGGCACTGCGCATCGTTGAGCACGCGCTCGACGATGTCGCGGCCGGCGAGCTTGATGACGCTGCCCTGGCCGGAGACGAGTCGCTGCCGCGCGGGTGACAGGTAGCTGGTCGTGATGCCGCCGGCGAGCACCGAGCGCCATGAGCGTTCGAAGTCGAATGCGTCGACCGCGTAGGCGTCGGGGGTGACCTGGTATTCGCTGTCGGCCATCGCCGTCAGGTCGCCGTCGACGGCGACGATGCCGGGCATGATGACCTTGTCACTGCGGTCGACCACGGGCAGATCGGCCGGCGGCGGCGTCGTGCCGATGCGTTCGATCTTGCCGTCGCGAACGACCAGCCAGGCGTTGTCCAGCTTGGTGCTGCCGTCGCCGACGAGCAGCGTGCCGCAGCGCATCGCGAACGAGCCGCCTTCCGGCAGTGCGTTGGCGTTGGTCGCGCTCGGACCTTGGGCGAAGCTCGACGCGGCCGTCAGCAGGACGGCACCCGCAAGTGCGAGCAGGCCATTGGCGCGACGTGGGCAGCGAGCGGAAGGGACGATCGAGGAGTGGCTAGGAGGAGATTGCATCAGCGCCCCTCTTCGGCCGGCTTCGGCTCCTGCGGCTTGGCGGACTCCGCCGCGGCCGCGAACAGGTACTGCAGGCGCGGGTCTTCGCTGCGCTCGTAGACGACTTCGCCTTCGAGCACGACGGTCTCAACCCAGGACGTGGCCTGCATCGGATCGCCGGTCAGCACCTGCAGGTTGCCGAGCTTGCCGACCTCGAGTGAGCCAACTTGCTCGTCGAGGCCGATCAGCTTCGCGGGCACCATGGTCAGAGCCTTGAGGGCTTCGCTTTGCGGGATGCCGTGGCGAACGCACGTGCCGAGCTGCCACCATGGGTAGCTGGTCGGGCCGCCGCTGGCGAGCGACAGGGCGAACGGCACGCCGGCGTCGGCGAGCATCTTGGCGGTGCAGAACAGCTCCTCTTCGTCGGTGTCCTCGTCGGTCTCGTAGTATTCGAGAGTCGGGCTGAGCACGACGGGGGTCTTGAGGCGGCTGAGCAGGCTGGCGGCCTCGTCCAGGTTTGTGCCGAGCACCATCTGCAGGTCGAGGTCCTTGGACATGCGCAGCGCTTCATCGAGCTCGGCAAAGCTTGGCACGTAGAGCCAGCCCTTGAGCTTCTTCTGGATCAGGTCGACGGCCGCCTTCTTCTTGCGGTCGATCTCTTTGTCCCACTTCTTGTCGTCTTCGACGGCGCCAGCGGCCTTCTCCTTTTCAAACTCGGCCTTCTGGCGTTCGAAGTCGGAGAGATATTCACGGATGTCGGCGATGGCGCGCCGCATCTCGCGGATCTGCTGGAGGCGGCTGCCGCGGCCTGCCTGCAGCGACATCTTCATGCCGGTGTTGGCGGCGACGGTCATGTCTTCGATCGTGCGGCCTGCTGGGCGCAGCACCATGCCGGTGCCGCCGAGCAGCGTGCGGTTGCCGGGCAGCACGTGCAGCGTGCCGACGCCGTTGCGCAGCATGTTCTCAAAGAACGTCGACGATGGGTCGATGGCATCCGCGACGGTCAGCCACGGGACGTTTTGCATCGATTCGTTGCTGCCGCGCATGCCGCCGTCGGTGTGCGCGAGCACCCAGGTTGGCATGACGACCTTGTCGCTGGCATCGATGACCTTGGCCGACCACGGGATCTCGATGGCATCCTGCTTGCCGATGGCCTTGATGCGGCCGTTTTCGATCAGCACGACGGCGTCGGTCATGGTCGGACCGCTGATCGTGTGGATGGTGCCGGCCTTGACGGCGACCATTTCCTGGCAGCGCAGGCCGTCCGAAGACAGAGTCGGGAGGAGGATCGTCGTGAACGCGATCGCGGGGATCGCGGTGCGGGCGACGGAACGCAGTGGGTTCTGGTTCATCGGGTTTGCGACACGGTGTTGCCGTCGATGTGGACAGACTCGGCGACAGCGGCCGGGTCGAGGGGATCTTGGGACCAAATGACAAAGTCGGCATCCTTGCCCTTGGCGAGGCTGCCGGTGCGATCGTCGACGCCGAGCAGTTTGGCTGGTCGGATCGTGATCGCGTCGAGTGCTTGCTGGTGGCTCAGGCCGAAGCGGTGCGCAAACATCGCTTCGCGAACGAGCGGCAGAGCCGCTGCGTTGGTGCCGGTGGTGATCACGAACGTGACGCCCTTGTCGGCGAGCACGCGGACCGTGCCGCTGCGAGGCGTCGCGCCGTCCGATCGGCCGAAGCCGCTGACGCTGTCCGCGCTCGGCGCGCCAAGCAGGACCGTGACCTTCGCGTCGGCCAGTTCGTCGGCGACCATGTAGGCGTCCTGCGCTTCGTCGATGACGGTCTGGTAACCGAACTCTTCGGCGATGCGCAGAGCCGTGCGCAGGTCCTGTTCGCTACGGGCGGTGGTGACGGCTGTCATCTTGCCCTGCAGAACCTGCGTCAGGACCTCGATGCCAGCGCTCGGCGCGCCGGCGTTGGGATCGGCAATGGTCTTCTGCATCGCTTCCTGCGCTTCGAAGAACGCGCTGCGTACGGCCCAGATGACGCCCATGCGGGTCGTCGGTCGGCGGTAGTAGATGGAGTTGACGCGGCCGCCGCGGATGGCGCGGTTGCGCTGCGACGGCTCGGCGCCGAGCACGATGCGCATGCTGGCGTCGCGTTTGATGACCATCGCGTCCGGGTCGGTGCCGAACGTCTTGATGACGGCGCCCAGGCCGCCGACGACGTTGCGCGTGCCGGGCATGACGTGCACCGAGGTGACGCCGTCGCGGCGGGCGCGTTCGAACTTCTTGTCCTCGGGGTCGAGCACGTCGAGCACGCGCAGGGCGGGTGTGACTTCGTCGCTTTGCTCGTTGAGGTCGTTGGCGCTGGCGCCACCCAAGAAGGCGGCGTCAATCAGGCCCGGCGTGATCGTCTTGCCGGTGCAGTCGACGACGGTCGCGCCCTCGGGCACGGCCAGGTCGGCGCCGCCGATCGCGAGCACCTTGCCGCTGCCGACGACAAGCGTCGCATTGGTCATCGGCGCTGCGCCGCCCGGCAGGATGCGCGCGTGGGTGTAGGCCGTGACCGCCTCTTGGGCGTGAGCTGCCGCGGTCGGCAGGGCAAACGCCAGCAGCGAAAGAGCAGTTGCAGTGGCTGCAGTGGCCGCCCTCGGAAAGGCCGTCGAGGAGAGCTTCGACAGGATGGCTGATCGTCGCATTGGGTTCATCGCATGCTCCCGGCGGAGCTGTTGCTGTGGGCTTGGTGACCGTTTGCAGAATGTCCGCTCGCGGCGGGCGCACCGTCGATCCAGGTCGCGACATGGCGCGCGCTGAGGTCGAGCAGGTCGCCTTCAAAAACGACAAAGTCGGCGCTGCACCCCTGGCGCAGCGAGCCGACGCGGTCCTGCACACCGAGCATCTCGGCGGGGATCCGCGTGATCGCCGCGATCGCGGTCGCGCGATCGAGGCCATTGCGAACGGCGATGGCAGCCGTCAGGCGCATCTGGTCGGCGCGCCCGGCAAAGGCAAACGGCACGCCGGCTTCGGCGAGCTTCTTGGGCAACTCGCGCTGCTTCTGGCTCGCGGTGGGGGAGATGGTGCCGAGCACAACCTGCGCGCCGCGCGTCGCCAGCTTGGCGAGCACCTTGTGGGCGTCGCGGGCGCCGAGCAGCACCGGCGCAAACTGGTAGTTCTCGGAGAGATCCAGGGCGGCATTCAGTTCGGCATAGGTGTCCGCGTGCACAAAGGCACGGCGGGCGCCGGACATCACTTCGCGCAGGACCGCGAGCTCGGGGTTTGTCTGCACGCCGCTGCGCGCGGCGTTGAATGCCGTATCCAGCATCTGGCGTGCGCCCATCAGGGAAGTGGGGTCGCGCTCCTGGTTGCGTGCGTTGGCAATCAGGGAGAAGCCGACGAAGAGCTCGTCCTGCACGAGGCGGCCCTGCTTCGCGCCGGGCTTGGCGAGCGAGCCAACGCCACCCGCGACGTTGCGCGATGACGGCATCAGCCCAAAGGATGTGACGCCAAGCATCGGCAGCACGCTGAGCTGATCGGCCCACGGGTTGAATGCATCCGAGGCGCGCAGATCGGGCGTGAACGCGATCGCGGCCTCGGCCAGGTCCGCATCGCGGCCGAGCGTCGTTGCCGCGAGAACCAAACCCGACGAGATCGTCTTGCCGTCGAAGGCCACGCTGCGCGCGTTTGCCTTGGCTTCGGCCGGGATGTCGTTGCCGACGTAGGCAATCTTGCCGTCGCGGATGAGAAGCGCGCTGTCGGTCAGCACCGTCTTGGGTGCCACCACGATGCGGCTCGCGGTCACGAGCACGTCGCGCGTGTCGGTCTTCGTTGGCGTGGCCCTGGCTGGCGTAGACTGCGCGGCCCGGTTTGCCTGCGCGGTCAGGTTTGCTTGCAGCAGCGCGGCTGGTAGCAGCGCGGCAAAGGTCAGCGCCGCGGGGCGGGAGAGGGATGGCGGTCGGCAGGCAGCAGCGCGCGGACTCTTCGTCGTCGGACTCATCGTCTTCGGCATCGTTCGCTCCTAGCGAGCTTCGTATTCGGGTTGGCCCTTCGACAGCACGAGCAGCACGCGGCTGTCGGATGCGAATAGCGGGCCACTGGTCACCAGCACGTCGGCATACTTGCCGCGGCTCAGCGATCCGGTGTCCTCTGCGATGCCGAGGATTTCGGCGGGGGTTAGGGTGATGGCGCGCAGGGCGGCTTCGGCGGTCAGGCCGCGGCCAACGGCGGCGGCAGCCATCATCGGCAGCATGCTGCTCAGGTCGGCATCGCGTGAGGCAATCGCGAACGGAACGCCGGCGGCTTCGAGCTTCGCCGGCAGCGCCGTTGGATCGAACGCGGCCATCGGGTTCTTGTCATCGCCTGCGGGAGCGAGGCTGTGCGGGAGCAGGTCGGTCAACACGGCCATGGCACCTTGCTCGGCAAGTTCCTTGGCGAGGTTGGCGGCGCCGTAGGCCTGCTCGACGATCATGAGCGGGATGTCCTTCTCGCGCTTTAGGCGCAAAGCGGCGCGCAGCTCTTCCGGGCGCTGCACCTCAACGCGCAGCGGCATGTCGCCATCGAGCACCTTGAGCAGGGCTTCCTTTTGCGGGTCGACCTTGGGCTTCTTCGGATACTTGGGCCGCTTGGGGCCGTCGTCCTTCTTGGCGGACTTGGCCGACTTGTCGTCGCCGCCGGCCTTGGGCGCGGGCTTTCCTTGCGGGGCGCTGCCGCCTGGGCGGCGGCGTCGACCGCGTGGATCTTGCGGGCTGCTGAGCACGCGAATGGTGTGCGCCAGCTCTGCGATCTCGGCGATCGTCAGCTCGTCGGCGGTCGTGTTGCCGGCAGCCAGAGCTTCGGCTGTCAGGTCGCGGACGGTGAGCGCTTCGATGGCGGAGTCCTTCTTTGGCGGGCCGCCCTTTTTCGGCGGCTTGCCGTCGGCCTTCTCGCTCTTCGACTCGGATCCAGTCTTGGTGGGAGCGGCCTTGGACTTGCCGTCTTTCGACGACTTGTCGCCCTTCGAGGAGTCGGACGGCTGCTTGTCACCGCCCTTCTTGCCGGACTTGCCGCGGTAGTGCTCGAGGTACTTCTCAAAGTCCTTCTCGTACTTCTCGAGGTCCTTGTCGAACTTCTCCTGCGCGTCGCGGTAGTCGTCGAGGCCGTCAAACAGCTTCGCGACCGATTCGAGCTGCTGCAGGCGTTGGAGCGGGTGGACACCGCGCTGCGTCTGCGCCATGCGCAGCTGCAAAGCGGCCTGCTCGCGCTCTTCCCAAACGTCAAAGCCGGCCTTGCGCGGGCGCACGATGGCGCCTTGGCCGCGCAGCTGGGACGGCGAGCGAACGGCGACGTAGGCGGTCGTGATGCCGTGACGAATCAAGCGGTCCGCCGGGGCATCGCGGAAGGTCAGGCCGTCGACGATCTTGCTGGCGCCATTCATGCCGCCGTCTGCCTGCACCGAGGCGTCGGTGAAGGCGTCCGTCTGGGCGTCAATCAGCCCCGGGTAGACGTGTCCTTCCGGAAAGCGGAAGACCTTTGTGTTGGGCGGCAGCTGCAGGTTGCCCTGCTGGCCGATCGCCATGATGCGATCGCCGTTGAGCAGCACGACGCCGTTTTTGATCGCAGGGCCGGCAACCGGGTGCACGGTGCCCGCTTCGATCACGGTGAGCTTGCGGCCACCGCCTTGCCGGCCAGTCCGGCCGCGGCGTCGCCGCCCGGCGGCTCGGCGCGGGCCTTGCGGACCGGGCGTGTTTGCTTCGGAAGAAGACTCGCTAGCTGACGGTTTCGGCTCAGGTTGTTGAGCCATGGGTCCGGTCGCGAGCGACGTCAGGACCAGCGCCAGAGTGGTAGCGAGAAGAGAGCGGAGGCTCTGCATTTGCGGAAGTTTTGGTGCCGACGCGACGGACGGAGAGGGGCAACTCTTCTACGGAACCGTGCGGCTGGGCTGCCAACCCTTTTTCGCGTATCGAACGTACCGGAAGCGTCATGGCTACCGCGGCGCGCCGCATCCGCTGCGCGTGGTTCGCAGGTGGCCTTTTGATTCGCGATACGGGCGTCGCGGGTTGCCCGGTCTTGGGCGTTTTCCACGCGTGCCGGTCGACGCGACCTGCCGGCGGGCGAGGCAGCGCCTCGCCACCGTGGCGGGCCGCCAGGCCGTTTGCGATGTCTGGCGGCCGGGGCGACTCCGCCGCTCCGCGATTCTAGACCGCAACGGCCGCGGCCCGCGCGGCTGCGACATTCCTAGCCGCCGAACATGTCGAGCTTGCCGAACTTCTCGGCCAGCAGGTAGCAGAAGGTCGAACGCAGCTTGCGGCGCTCATCCTTCATCACGGCACCGACTTCTTTGATTGCGGCGTCGAGCTCTTCGTCGCTTTGCGTCAGGGCGAGCTTCTTCTTGCAGAAGCCATCGCGCACGCGATTCAGTTCGGCCTTGTCGGAAACCGACACGAACGATGAGTCGCTGTTCTCACGCATTGCGATGCCGAAGTGCTTGACGATGCCGGCAACCACGGCGTCGTTCACGTTCTCGGCGTACTTCTTCACGTCTGCGACGTAGTCGACCATAATTCTGCTCCTTGCTGTGTTGGATCGTTGTTGGGAACGCTCGCTACGGTAGGTAGTCGCGGGCGTCGCCGTCCAGCTTTGCCTAACCGAATGTGGATGATTGTCGGCCGAATGTCGCATTGCCGTCGATTGGGCGAAGCACGTGGAAGTGGTCCCGAGATGAGACGCTTGGCGGGGCGTGCATTCGCAGTTCGGGGTGGCTGCCGTGCTGTCGGTCGCATTGGCCGAACGGCAGCTAGGCCGCGCGGTCGTCATGACAGGCCAGGCCCGCAAGCTGGCATTTGCCACCCATCCCTCATTGCGGGTCGTCATGAAGACGATGTCCCTAGAAGTGATGGAAACCTCGCCAGGACCCGTCACCAAACCTCGCATTCTAGTCGTCGACGATGACGAACTAGACCGCCGACAGCTCCGACGGATGCTATGTGATGGGGAGGATGACTTTGTATGGCTCGAAGCGGACTCGTGCGAACGCGCGACGCAGCTAGATGCCGAATCGTCGCCGGACTTGATCCTGCTTGATCATCTGTTGCCGGATGGCACCGGACTGGAATGGCTTGCGGAGCGTCGTGCGCGCTGTCCGGGGCCTCAGCCCGTTGTGATCCTAACCGGCATCGAAGATCAGAGCGTTGCTGAGCAGGCCATGGAGCTTGACGCACAGGACTACCTCATCAAGGGAGTTGTCTCCGGCGTGACGCTGCGCTTTACGATTTGTATGGCGCTGCAGAGGCTCCGGCTGCTGGCGGAAAACGAGCGCGCCAAAGCCGAGGCGGAGCGGGCTCGCGACAGCGCGGAGCGTGCGGCGCGCGCCAAGCAGGACTTCTTGGCAACGATGAGTCACGAATTGCGAACTCCGTTGACGGCAGTCCTGGGCTTCAGCGACGTTTTGCTCGAGGACTGCAGCGCTTTGGGCTGCGAGCGTTCTGGGAGCCGCGAGACGATCCAGCGCATCCGCCGCAACGGCGAGCATCTGCTGGAGATCGTCAATGAAGTGCTAGATCTCGCCAAGATCGATGCTGGAGAGATGCAGCTAGACTGCGCTCCTTGCGAGCCCGTTGTTGTGGTTGCGAAGGCTTGTGAAATGATGGTCGGGCGGGCCGGGGAAAAAGGGCTTGCCCTTATGGCTCGGGCAGAGGGCACCATCCCGCAGTGCATAGATACCGACGCAACGCGTGTTCGGCAGATATTGGTAAACCTGATTGGCAATGCAATAAAATTCACATCATCGGGAAGCGTGGAAGTGCTTCTTCGCTATCGCGGTGAATCGGGTTCTTTCTGTGGGAGTGACGGCGAGCTTGATGTGGAGGTCTGCGATACCGGTATCGGTTTGAGCGCAGAACAGGCGACGCGCTTGTTCCAGCCTTTCGTTCAGGCTGAGCAATACGCAGAAACCCGGTTCTCGGGGACAGGGCTCGGGTTGACGATTTGCCGTCGCCTCGCTGGCATGCTCGACGGTCGGGTGGAGCTCGCGTCGAGCCGCTTGGGACAAGGCAGCACGTTTCGGTTGACGCTCCCCGTCGCCAGCGGGGCCGATCTGTTTGAGCCAAAGCCCGGTGATTTCCGTGCCCAGGCCGGGCCGTCGCTGGCGTCGTTGGATGGGCAGTTGACGGCCTGCCGCGTGCTGCTTGCCGAAGACAGTCCCGACAACCAGCGTCTGGTGCGCTACCTCCTGGAGCGCGCCGGCGCGTCCGTCGAGGTCGTAGACAACGGCAAGCAGGCGGTCGATGCCATCGCCGCGTGCAGCGACCACGAGCGGTCCTACGACGTGGTTGTCATGGACCTGCAAATGCCTGTCATGAGTGGGCTTGAGGCAACGCGCCGGCTTCGCGCGAGCGGCTACCAGGGCCCGATTATGGCCCTTACCGCCAGCGCGATGGCCGCGGATCGAGCCGCCAGCCACGCAGCTGGCTGCACCGCGTATGCCGTCAAGCCGATCGACCGTCGGGCGTTTTTGGAGGAGATGCGAATCTGCCTGGCCCAGCACGTTGGCTAGGAGCTACCGCTACCGCTAGCGCCAGCATTAGCCCGCTGCCATCTCGACGCCTGCGGTGGCGCGAAGGAGCAGCTCGAGGATCTTCTCGGCTGTGTTTTTGCCTCGGCGTGGCCGTGGCAGCATCAGGTGTGTCTTGCCGGCTTCGACCGGGCGCACTTCACGGAAATGGTCGAGCCAGGCGCCGCCGAGCGGCACCCCTTTCGGGTGACGAACGACCAATCGGTCGTCTTCTACCCACTGCACGCTGTGCAGGCCAAGCTCCATGAGCGCATGCTTCAAACGGAACTGACGTAGCAGCGTTACGACCGGCTTGGGCAGCTTGCCGTAGCGATCGCGCAGCTCCTTCTCCAGCTCGCGGAAGCGCTCATCGTCGGTCGCTTCGTCCATCTCGCGAAGCAGCTCAAGCCGCTGGCGGGGATCCTTGAGGAACGGCTCCGGCAGGTAGGCCTTGAGGCGAAGGTCGACGTCGACCTCGACGATCTCGATCGGTCGGCGTCGCTCGACCTTGGCGGAGTCGATCGCCGATCGCAGCAGCTGGCAGTACATGTCGTAGCCAACCGAGGCGATGTGGCCGGATTGCTGCGGTCCAAGCAGGTTGCCGGCACCGCGGATTTCGAGGTCCTTCATCGCGATTGCGAAGCCGGCGCCCAGGTGCGAGAACTCCTCGAGCGCTTTGAGCCGCTGGCGGGCTTCACGGCCAGGCGGTGCGTCGCGGTCGATCAACAGCAAGCAGTAGGCCTTCTTGTCGGATCGGCCAACGCGGCCGCGCAGCTGGTGCAGCTCGGCTAGTCCAAAGTGGTCGGCGCGGTCGATCAGAATCGTGTTGGCCCGCCCAATGTCGATGCCGTTTTCGACGATCGTTGTCGAAACCAGGATGTCGAACTCACCGCGCACGAACGCGCGCACGGTCTTTTCGATCTGGGTCTCGGTCATCTGGCCGTGGCCGATCGCGATGCGAGCTTCGGGAGCGAGCTGGCTCAGGCGCTGCTTGAGCACCTCGAGTTCATCGATGCGGTTGTGCAGCACAAACACCTGGCCATCGCGTGCGAGCTCGCGGTGCAGGGCGTCCTGCATGACGCGGTTGTCGCGGAACAGCACCCGCGTCTCGACCTCTTGCCGCCCGGGCGGCGGGTTGTCGAGCGTCGAGATGCCGCGGATGCCGAGCAGCGATCCGTGCAGCGTGCGCGGGATCGGGGTGGCGCTGAGCGTGAGCACGTCGACTTCGGCGCGCAGCGCCTTCAGCTTTTCCTTTTGGCGGACGCCAAAGCGCTGCTCTTCATCGATGACGACGAGTCCGAGGTTCTGGTAGGAAACGTCTTTGCCAAGCAGCTGGTGCGTGCCGACGACGATGTCGACCTGGCCCGCGGCGAGCTTCTCCTGGACCTCACGCCGTTCCTTGGGCTTGCGGTATCTCGACAGCAGCTCAACGGTCAATCCGAACGACTCGCAGCGGCCGCGGAACGTGCGCATGTGCTGTTCGGCGAGCACGGTGGTCGGCGCAAGCACGGCCACCTGTCGGCCGGTGATCGCAACGCGGAAGGACGTGCGCAGAGCGATCTCCGTTTTGCCGAAGCCGACGTCACCGCACAGCAGGCGGTCCATCGGCGTATCCTTCTCGAGGTCCTGCTGGATCTCCGACCAAGCGCGGGCCTGGTCCTCCGTGTCGCGGAACGGAAACGTGTCGAGGAAATCGCGTTCGAGCGTGTCGTGTGGGTAGGGCGGTCGCTTGACCAGTGCGCGCTTGCTCTGCACCTCGAGCAGTTCGGCGGCAAGGTCAAACAGCGACTCCTGAACCTGCTCTTTGCGCTTTTGAAAGCCCTTGCCGCCGAGCTTGTCGAGCGTGACGCCTTTGGCGCCGCCGGACCCGACGTATTTTTGGACCAGGTGGATCTTGCTCGCCGGGACGAGCAGCTTGACGTCATCCTGGAAGCACAGCCGCAGGTGCTCCTCGGTGCCTTCGCCCCGGTGCACAAGCTCCGTTCCTTCGAAGCGGGCGACGCCGTGCACCGCGTGCACCACGACATCGCCAGGACCGAGTTCGAAGAAGCTCTGGATCGCCCGCGAAGGCATGACCGCGCGCTCGCGGATGCGAGGCTGCTGTGCGACGCCGGCGAACTCTACGTTGGAGAGCGCGGTCGTCTGCAGGTCCGGGATGCGGAAGCCGCGGCTGATCGCGCCGTCGAGCAGCTGCACGCGTTCCTTTTTGAGGTCGACGTCTTTGTGCGCAAAAATCTCAGCGAGGCGTTCGCGTTCGTCGGAGCTTCGGCAAAACAGCAGCACCTTGCCCTGCATGCCGCGCACGCTGCGCAGGCGGCCCGCCGGATCCGCCTCGCCCGATCCGGCGGCAGAGCCCGCGGAGAGCACTTTGTAGTCGTATTCGTGGCTCGGCAGCGACGATAGCTCGACCTGCGCGCACGGCCGCAGCGTGTCCTGCAGCTGCTGCAGGCGCTGCGCAAACGAGCTTTCGAAAGACGTCAGTCGAGCGAGTCGCTCCTCGATGCGAAGCGGTTCGTAGGGGACGACGAGCGTGCGCGACGGCGTCAGGTGCTTGAGCACGGGGCCGAGCTCTACCTCGTCGCTGTCGCCGATGCCGAGCGCATACGTTTCGTGGATCTCGGTTGTGCGTTGGCTCGATGCATCAAAGCTGCGGATCGATTCGAGCGTGTCGTCGAAGAATTCGAGTCGCAGCGCGGTGTCCGAACCCATCGGAAACAAGTCGACCACGTCACCGCGCACGCTGCATTCGCCCGGCGCCAGCACCAGCGGCACGCTGCGCAATCCCGCTCCTTGCGCGCGGTGCAGGATGGCCGTCCGGTCGAGGGTCTGGCCGACTTTGAGTTCGAGGCGCGCGCGCCGTAGCCCCTTGGGCGTTGCCACCGGCTGCAGGATGGCTTCGATGCTGGCGATCAGCGGCGCCGGCTTGGCGGCAAACTGCTGCAGGGCGCGCTGTCGCTGGCTGCGCGACGTCGCGTCGGGCTCGCCGTCTTCGCCCTCTTCTTCGCGCAGCAGCACGTAGCTGGCTTCGCCGAACGCGCGCAGGTCGGTTTGCAGCTGCAGGCTGTCGACGTCGTCGGCCGCCAGCACGAGCATGGCGGCGTCGCGTTCGCGGCGTCGCTCGCGCTGCAGCAGGGTTAGCAGCAGCGCCGCCGACGCGCCCCAGAGTCCGCCGGCCTTGCAGCGTGCTCCGCGCGCGACCTGCTCAACCAGGTTTTGCGACGTAGGCAGGCGCATAAAGCCTTCGAGCAGGACATCGGTGGGAGACGGGGCGGCCATCGGGCCGAACAGCTTACCGGCGGGGGAGGGGCGCTCCATCCATTCTGTGTAGGGGCAAGCCGCGTTCTCACGGATTGCGCTTCGCCAGCAGTTCCCTCGTCTTGCGTGCC
>JBGCDH010000042.1:0-5852 GCA_045105235.1 Planctomycetota bacterium
GGTGGGCGGTAGCCAGGCTGCCCTCTATGTGGCCGGTTCGTTCGGTCTGTGGCGGTTCAATTTCTAGGAGCAGCGCTACGACTCGCATCGTTTTCTTGATTGGCATTCTCGTGCACGCGTTGCCCGCGCAGCAGACCTGGCGCGTGCAGTGTGGCGGTGGTCCCGGTGTGGACTTCACGGACCTGCCGCCGGCTGTTGCGGCGGCAGCTCCGGGGGACACGATTTTGGTCCTTCGTAGTGGTGTGACGGGCCCTTGCAACCCGGGTTACACAGGGCCTCTGATCGACAAGCCGCTGCGCATCATCGGGTTCGATCTCGCGTTTCAGCCAGGCAACCCTTCGCCGTCTGGAGCGCCGCTTGTCGGGCTTGTGCGCATTCAGAATATCGCGGCGAACGAGCAAGTTGTTTTGAGCCACCTGAGTATTGGCGCTGTGCTTGGAGCCGGTTACACCTCCGCAGGGTTCGAAGTGTCCGACTGTGCCGGGTCGGTTGTGTTCGAAGATGTGTCGTTCGTCACACTCGGGGAAGCCGGCTACCAGGTGCGCTTCACGCGATGCAACGACGTCGTGCTCCATGGCGGGATGTATCGAAACAGCGGCGCGCCGATGTAGTTCGAAGACAGCACGGCGCGACTCTTGGATGTGAGGATCTCTCACTGGGACCTCTCGATCTTCACTCCCCCGAATGCCTACCAGCAAACGGCCGAAGGGCTCCGGTTGAAGAACTCGACGGTGACGCTGACGCATTCGTCGGTGGAGGGACAGAATGCAATCCACCTGCAAGGCCCGCAGTGGCGGGAGCGTTCGGCGGCCTACATCGAGAGTGGCGTGCTGCGGGTTGCGCCGGACACGTTCATCATGGGCGGCGCGTCGCTTTCGGGCGGTAGGATTGGGATTGACGGTACGAGCCCGGCGGTGGCGCGGCTTGAGGTGGCCGATCTCACGACCTTGATTCCCCAGCAGACGGGTTCAAGTCAGGTCTGCTGCCAACCGATCCCGACCGATATCTGGAGCATCGGCTCGACGGCGATGGTCGCGGGCGAACAAGGCGTGCTCTACACGGTCGGCCCGCCGGGCGGGTTTGCGCTGATGCTGATCGGCGACTACATGCAGGCGGTACCGACGCCGTTCGGCAGCTTGCACTTGGTGCCGGGCACGGAGTCGCCGCTGGACCTGGTTGCTCTCGGCGCGCAGTTTGGCGATTTCACCTGGAATCCACAGGTGCCGCTGTCGATGCCGGTGCTGCATGCATTTGCGTTTCAGGGCGTCTACCTGTCACCATCGCTCAAAGTGACCCTTGGCGAGCCGATGCCGTTTGCAGTTGGCTGGCCGCACGGGGTGCAGCCGTAGGAGCAAGTCGGAAAGATGCGTGTCGCCGTACGTGGCAACGATCGAATTCGCCGGCGGCACAGCGGTTGACCTGACCGCGAGCGACGTGCTGCAACTCGACCTCGGCATCATCTGAGCCGAGCATCAGCACCACGGTGCCGGTGCCAGGGAGACCGTCGAACCGCGGCGCAATCACCGTCACCTCGACGGCACCGGGGGCGCGTGTTCGCGGCTTGGCCCACGGCGGCGGCGGCGGCCGACGGTGTCGCAGACGCGAATCACCTCACCTCAAAACACCGTGACGCGGAACCCCGCCGTGCTGGCGAAACCAGCAGTCCCGCCGGGGTCCGTCACCAGCCACTGCCCGTAGAGCTGGTAGCCCTGCAGCGAACTCTGCGCCGGAACGGCAAACGACCACGACAAGTGGCCATTGCCCGGGCCCGAGCCAAGCGTTGTGCCCGGCGCGAGGAGCTGGATCGCCGGCGAAAGCGCCACGTGGATGTCGACGCCGAGGGCGGGGATCGGTGATGGCGCAGGAGCCGCGTCCAGACCGAGGAACGCGAACTGGTTGGCTTCCACCGTGTCGACGGCCAACGTTACCGAGGGCGCGCCAAGGTAGGCGGGCTCGACCGCGATCGCGCGCGGGCGGCGGCCGCCGCTGCCGGCGGTCGCGGCACCGAACGACTGGTTGCGATTCGGCCCCTCGGCAAACAGCGTGGGGCGGTCGAACGGCGGGGATTCGTTTTCTACGCGTGGGTCGGTCATCGCCCGCAGCACCGCGACCAGGTTGGCGCGCTCGGTCGCCGATAGCTGGTTTTGAACGGCCTGCATGAGGTTCGACTGGTTGACATGGAAGTCGCCGCCGCGGTTGTAGAAGTCGACGACTTCGGCCAGCGTGTTTGGACCACCGTTGTGAAAAAACGGGCCACGCAGCGCGACGTTGCGCAGGTCCGGCGCCTTGAACTTGCCGTCGTCGACGGGGGATCCGGTGACGAGGCTTCTACCCGGATCTTCACTGATGGGCCGCACGCCGCTGTTGGCAAACTCGATGCGGATGGGGCCCGGGGTGATGCCAGGCAGCGTGACGTGGTTGAGGTGGCAGCCCGAGCAAAAGCTATTGAATACCAAGAACCCCTGAAACTCCGCCGAAGTGATCGCCGTCGGATTGTTGTTGTGGGTGAAGTCGTCGACGGGCGTCAGGTCACTGACCAGCGTGCGTATGTAGGCCGCGATCGACAGGATCACGCGCGACGCGTCGACGACCGGCGTGCCGTAGACCTGCTGAAACAGCTGGGGATAGCTCTTGCCGGCGACGAATGCCTGCAGCGGCGCTGGCAGGTTCGACGCGAGCGCCAGCGGCTGGGCGTTCTGCACTTTGGCAACCACATCGCTCCACGAGCGTCCGGCGTGGCCCATTTCTATTTCATTGAGAGGCGGCGCCGCGATCAAGTTCTCAAGCTGCGCGTTGTCGGTCAGTACGACCTGAAGGGTCAACGGGTCGCGAAAGACCGAGTCTTCCGTGCGCCCATCCCAAAACAGGCTCGTTTGGTAGGCTGCGTTGATGACGCTTGGCGCGGTCCGCGGCGTGACCTGCGGCGCGGAGCCGAAGCTGGCGTCCCAGCCGTAGAGGGCGCTGCCGCTGCCGAAGTTCTTGGGCACGCCCGGCGAGCCGCGCGAATCGTCGGCCGTGCCATAGATGCCATCCGGGCCCGGATGCAGCCCTTGGCTCGATCTCGGATCGCCGCCGCCGTGCGAAAAGATATGGCACGTGCCGCAGGCGACGCTGTTGGTGCTGGAGAGCTGCTCTTCCCAAAAGAGTGCCTTGCCCAACAGCACCTTGTCCGGCGTCGTGGGGTTGCCCGATGGCGTGGGCGGCGGCTGCCAGTAGGTCTGCGCGGGGGCCGCAGCGCCGAGAATCGCGAGGCAGACGAGAGTCGCTAGGCAGAGCAGCGAACGCGACAGGGTTGGCGCGAGCATGGTTGGTTCGGGGTGGGCTGGTGCGGGCAAGAATGGATTCAGCTGGTCGATTCGGGCTAGCTATGCGCCGCCGCCCCCGACAGGGATCAGCCGCGCTTGCGGTCGAGCACCCGTCCGCGCACCTGCGCAATGTGCAGGCGCAGATCATACTCCTCGTTGCGGAAGCTGGTCGGCACCTCGATGCCGGTTGCGACGGTTTCGGCCAGGTCGTCGACGCGCTGCAGACACTCGTCCAGTTCGGCCGCATGCTTGGCCTGGACCATGCTCTCTTCGATGCGGTCGAGGTCGTCGTAGTAGCTGTGGATCCGCCGGCGCATGACGGCCTTGTAGGCAGTCGGTGCGACCTTGAACAACGGGATCATCAGCGTGATCAGCGGGATGGCGAGCACAGCAATGCGCTTGAGCAGCTGCGCGAGCCAAAACGGCATGTAGCGAGCGAGCAGCGAAGGGCCGGACTGGAAGTAGTCGCTCGCGGCTTCGGCGATCGGGATCTCCAGGTTGTCGGCATTCGGGAACTCGCCGCCGCGCTCGAGCAGCTGGCCGCCGGAGTGCACGTCGCGCGCCGTGCGCGCCAGCAGTTCGACCATCGCGGGATGCAGGTCGGCGCGGCAGATGAGCTGGCCGAGCGTCGACAGCACGGCGAGGTCCTCGCTCGGGACGTTCTGGCGCAGATCAAAGGTGCCTTCTGCGATCTCCAGGCCTTTCACGAACAGCACGTTGCGCACGTACGCTTCGTAGCGGCGGATGCCGACCATGTGCGTGCTCGGATCGGCGATCAGGCGGCTGACGACCTCGGCGCGCGGCGACGCGACGAGGAACGCATAGTCGGCCTTGCCAGCAACGATGGCATCTGCGGACGGCTCCATGCCGAGTTCGAGCAGTTTGCTGTTTTCGTCATCGATGCCGTTGAGCTGCAGCAGCTGGCGCACGACGGCATTCGTGCCCGACTGCTTGCTGCCGATCGCGAGGCGCTGCCCCTTTAGATCCGCAAGCGTAGTGACGTGGTTGTCGCCCTTGTGAAAGATCCACAGTGGCTCGTAGAACAAGCACGCGATGCCTCGCAGCCGTTCTTCGGATTCGGGGCGGCTCTTGGCGGTGCCGGTCTGCACAAACGCGATGTCGGCCTTCTCCTCGAGCAGCAAGCCGAGATTTTCTAGCGACCCCTCGGTCGTGCGCACCTCGACTTCGATGCCCTGCTTCTTGAGCAGCTTGCGGTAGCGCTCGGCGTAGGCCGCATAGGCGCCTCCGGGCGAACCGGCGGCGAGCGTGAGCTTGCGCGGCGGCGCAGGACCGATCAGGGAAACGGCGTAGATGCTGGCGGCGACCAAAAGGCCAATCGCAACCAGCCAGATGATCACGAGGGGCTTCTTGGCTCCGCGAGATCGGCGCGTAGATGGCTTGGACGTCTTCGTCATCGCTGCGGTTGACGATAGCCTCAACGGCCGTCATGCCGAACCTTCGATGGGCGTTGCTTTTCGTATCCCTAGCCGTGCTCGCTGGCTGGACTGCCGGCGTGCGTGCCCAAGCGCCCGCCGGCCAGCCGCCGACGAACGTGGTCTGGCTGGTCGCCGAGGATATGAGTCCGTGGCTCGGCTGCTATGGCGACGATACGGTCGCGACGCCGAACTGCGACCGACTGGCGCGCGAAGGCCTGCGCTACACCTCCGCGTTTGCGACGTCGCCAGTCTGCGCGCCGGCGCGTTCGTCGCTGATCACCGGCATGTATGCGACGCGCATCGGCACGATGCACATGCGCAACAACAGCCCCAGCAAGTCGGCCGTCGAGAAAAACCCTGAGGCCTACCGCGACATCCCGGGCTACGAGGGCGTGCCGCCGGCGTTTGTTCGCTGCTTTCCTGAGCACCTGCGGGCGGCGGGCTATTACTGCACCAACGCGGCCAAAAAAGACTACCAGTTTCGCGCGCCGGCGACGGTTTGGGACGAATCGAGCGGCCGCGCGCACTGGCGCAACCGCGGCGAAGGGCAGCCGTTCTTCGCGGTGTTCAACTACAACGGCACGCACGAAAGCCGCACGTTCCCGAAGAGCAAGCCGAGCCGGCGGGTGGTCGATGCCGCGGCGCTGGCCATCCCGCCGATCTATCCGGATACGGCCAACGTGCGCGAGGCGCTGCGGCGCACCTACGACAACATCGCGGCGATGGATCGCTGGGTCGGCAGCAAGCTCGCGGAGCTGGAGCGGGCCGGGCTGCTCGATTCGACGGTCGTGATGTTCTACAGCGACCATGGAGTTGGCCTGCCGCGTGGCAAGCGCTCGTGCTACGACACCGGCACGCGGGTGCCGCTGCTGGTGCGCCTCCCCGATGGCGGCGATGCCGCCGGCAAGGTCGAAGACCGGGTCGTGCAGTTCGTCGACTTTGGGCCCACGGTGCTGTCGCTGTGCGGCATCCGGCCGGATCAGCGTTTGGACGGCGTGCCGTTTCTGGGTCGTTTTGCGCGCGATGGCGGCGGTTACGCCTACAGCCACGCCGACCGCTTCGATGCGGTTTACGACCGCCAGCGCAGCGTTTCCGACGGCCGCTTTCGCTA
>JBGCDH010000043.1:0-12632 GCA_045105235.1 Planctomycetota bacterium
GATCGTGGCCAGCTGAGGGGAGGAGCCGGCGATGGTCTTCATGCGGTGTCTTCATGCGGGGCCGCCACGTGAGGCCGCCGGGCGAGGTTTCGCTGCGCGGTTGCTAGGAAGCGGCAGGCGACACGGCGCGCGCCGACGACATCGAACCCGACGAGCTTGCGCGGACGCTGCCGGCTGTGGTTGCAGGCATCGCGCCCGACCCGCCCCCAGCTTCGTCTGCGCTGGCACCGCCCTGGCGTAATGTCGAGCGCGTGAGTGGGTGAGGATGAGGGCGCCAGAGACGTGGCCCCAGGCGGCAGCTTCTCCTATGCACCCGGTGCGGCTCGACGGTGAGGCCGTTTCGAGCCGCGGCGGCACTCTGGGCTGCCAGGAGACTTCGAGCGAACAGGACCTGAAGGGGGGCACGAAGCGAGTCCTGCCGTTTTCGCCACCGAAGCGCTGAGCCTGGGGCGCCCTTTTCGCGCCTGCTTTTCGCGTCGGCCCCGCGCGCTTCGTAGACTTACGGCACTCTTTATGATGAAGATCTTCACGCGTGCCGCCGGAGGGCGGCTCTTTGTTGCGGCGCGCGCCGCACTCCTGCTGGCCTTCGCCGGACTCGCCGCAGCGCCGACAGCCAGCGCCCAAACCCGCAAGGAGCTGGGCCGGATGTGGACGTTTGAAAACGCGCCACTCGGCTGGTTCCAACAGGCCTACGACTGGCAGCCCACCGAAAAGTGGCTCGAGCATGCGCGCATGTCGGCGCTGCGTCTGGGCCGCATGGCCGAAGGCACGAGCGAGCCCAGCTACTTTTGCTCGGCGTCCTACGTCAGCCCGCACGGCCTGATCATGACCAACCACCACTGCGCCCGCGACTTCGTCGCACAGGTGCAGGGCGACAACGACTGGCAGACCAACGGCTTCTACGCCGGCGCCTACGAAAACGAGATCAAGATCCCCGGTGCGCGCGTTTCGCAGCTGATCGAGCAGCGTGATGTGACCAAGGAGGTCAAGGAAGGCGGCCAGGAAGCCGTGCTGGCAAAGGCCCGCGAGGCCAAGCCAGAGCTCGAGCACCAGGTCATCGCGCTCTACCAGGGCGGCATGTACCAGCTCTACAGCCACCGCATCTTTGACGACCTGCGTCTGGTGTGCGTTCCGCACGGCCAGAGCGCGCACTTCGGTGGCGATCCGGACAACTTCTGCTATCCGCGCTGGGGCCTCGACTTTGCCTTCCTGCGCGCCTATCAGGACGGCCGCCCGGTCGACAGCAAGGAGTTCTGCTTTGAGTGGAAGACCAAGGGCGCGGCCGAAAACGATCCGGTCTTCGTCATTGGCAACCCCGGCAGCACCGGCCGCCTCAAGACGCACGCGCAGTGTGAGTTCGACCGCGACAACCTGCTGCCGCGCGTCGTCACGCGCTACGAAAACCAGCTGAAGGAGATGAACGCGGCGGCCGACACCGAAGAAAAGCGCAAGGAGATGCTGCCGCAGATCCTGCGTGCGGAAAACGGTCGCAAGGCGCTGCAGGGCTACCTCGACGGCCTGCGCGACGAGCGCATCATGGAGATCAAGGCCAAGGCAGAGGCGGACATGCGCGCCGAGATTGCCAAGAAGCCTGAGCTGCAGGAAAAGTACGGCGACGTCTGGGATCGCATTGCCGCCATCCAAACGGCCCGCATGGAAGCGATGGAAAGCCGCGACCGCGCGGCCCTGCAGAAGCTGCAGATCGAAGAGAACGAGCTCAACGTCAAGGTTGGTGAAGCCTGCTTCGCCGTCTACGGCACCAAGATTCCGCCGGACGCGACCATGTCGCTTCGCATCAGCGACGGCGTCGTCAAGGGCTACGAGTACAATGGCACAAAGGCGCCGCACTACACGACGCTCTACGGCCTGTTCGCACGTTTCCACGAGTTTGGCGGCGACCACCCGTTTGACATCCCAAAGGCATGGCTCGACAAGGAGAAGGAGCTCGATCTGTCGACGCCGTTCAACTTTGTTGCGACCTGCGACATCATCGGCGGCAACTCCGGTTCGCCGATGATCGACAAGGACCAGAACGTCGTGGGCCTGATCTTCGACGGCAACATCGAGATGCTCGGCAACCGCTACATCTTCGACGATGAAGTGTCGCGCACCGTGTCGGTGCACACCGCAATCATCATCGAGTCGCTGCGCAAGATCTACGGCGCGGGCGCGCTCGCCGACGAGCTCGAGCGCAAGAAGTAGCCTGCCGAGTAGGGCCTCGGCGCGATGCGTTGTTCGCATCGCGGCCGCGAGCATTCGTTGCTGGACGCGGCTACGCTCTCTCTTCGGGTTTTTGGGAAAACCCGACCCGGAGAAAATGATGCCAGTCGTCACCACGTCGACGTTTTTGTTCGCGTTGCTCGCGTGCCCGCAAGAGCCAAGCGCGCCGCGCCCGTTCGCAGCCGCGCCGGAGCCGGCCCGGACCGTGGTCGTCGCGGGTCGCGTCGTCGACCTGCGCGGCGAAGGTATTGCCGTCGCGAACGTTTGGACCAAAGATCGCGCGAACCCAGGTGAGGCGCTGCGGCGGACGGTGACGGACGCCGAAGGCTACTTCCGGATGTCGCGCGTTCCCGTTGCGAGCAGCTACGCGCTGTATGCCGCGGCGCAGGGGCGCTCGCAAGGAGTTGGTTTTGCCCGTGGCAGCAACCCGACGACGACGATCGAGCTGCACGATGCCACGACCGTGCGGGGGCAGCTGATGCGCGCGGACAAGACTCCGGTTGCCCATACGATCGTAACGATGGCTCCTGCTGGCCGTGCCCTGCAGCGTCGGCAGCTCGTGGGGACGACCGATCAGGATGGCCAATTCGAGATCGAGTCGGTTCCTCTCGGCCTGTCGCAGGTCAGCGCGTGGGTCGCGGGCGACGGCCTGGCGGAGATGCTGTTCCGCGTTACCGGCGGCGGCGATCCGCTGCGGCTGGTTGCCAAAGAGATGGCGACGACATCGTTTGCGATCTCCGTGGCGGGGCTGCCGAAGGAAGGGGGGCCCGAAGTCACCGTGAGTTGGCGCCCCTATCGCGACGGCAGCTACGTGGAGTTGCCGCCGCCGTTCAAGCGGCCGGTGATCCAGGGTGGTTCGTGGGCCTGCGACGGCGTGCCGGACTGGGACTACACCGTCCAGCTCCGGGCTGTGGGCTGGGCGCTGCAACCCAACGAGGTGCGCGTCAAGGCCGGTTCGGGGCCGCACCAGCTGGACTTCATCGCCACGTGCCTGACGGGCGCGCTCCAGGCTGGCACACCCCAGGCTGGCACACCCCAGGCTGGCAAGGGCAAGGGCAAGGGCAAGGGCGAGGGCAAGGCCGGCATTCCGTGTCCGGCGGTCGTTACCGACCAGGCTGGCAAGCCCGTGGCCGGCGTCGAGTTTGTTTTTCGCAAGAGCAATGGCGGACTCCGTGCGGTTGCAACGAGCGACAAAGATGGGCGGATGACGTTCGACAGTCCGCTCGCGGCGGGCACAAAGATCGTGATCTACGCCAGCAGCAGCGGTTGGGTCACGGACCAGGTCAAGACGGCGGAGATGTACGGCAGCCACGACCGCCGCTTCCTCGAGGATCACGAATGTGTCGTCGACCCCGGCAAGACGATCCGACTAAGGGTGGTTCCGTCGACACGTGTCAGCGGCCGTTTGCTGCGAGAGGATGGCCGACCTGCTGCATACGTGAGGCTGCAGCTTGAAGAAGAGTCCCTCAATCGCTGGCCGCGCTGGATGTCTTTTGCGTGGACCACCAGCGACCGCGACGGCAACTACACGTTCGCCCGGCTGCACCATTCCGACGAAGCCGTGCGGGTGCGGGTCGAAGGGCGCAGTGGCACGGCTGCCAGCGATGACTTCGCCATCGAGAAGGTCGGCGGCATTGTTCGCCTCCCGGATCTGAGGCTGGCGGCACCGGCAAGCGTCGAGGGCGTTGTGGCGGATGCCGACGGCAAGCCTTTGCCTGGGGTCGCTGTCTGGCTGCGCGACTGGGATTTCAACACCGGCCAACAGGCCAGTGGCAGCGTTACCGAAGTCATCACCGACAAGCTCGGCCGCTACCGATTCCTCGGCGTGCCGCTCGGCGGTGCGTGGCTGCAGCTGGTCGGCAAGAACGGCCGTCCCAACATGCAGCGCGCCGCCAAGCCCTTCGAAGTAGAAGCCGGTGAGCGCTACACCGTCGACATCGAAGAGAAGTAGGAGATATGCAGGATCGCGCCAGGTCCTGCGGCGAGTGCTGATGTCGCGTCACATCATGCCCCGTCTACATCATGCCCCGTCAACATCATGCCCCGTCAACCAGATGTAGGACGCTAGCCGTCCGCCGCCAGGCGCACGCCGGTGACCTGGAAGCGCGTGGTCGGCGCCCAGAAGTTGCGGTAGGCGACGCGGGCCTGGCCGCGCGGCGTCGCAAACGAGCCGCCGCGCAGGATCCGCTGGTTGTCCATGAACTTGCCGTTGTACTCCATCAGCGGGCCTTCAAACGGCTGGTAGCCGGGATAGGGCTCATAATGGCTCATGGTCCATTCCCATGCGTCGCCGGCTAGCTGCTGCACGTCGGCGCCAGCGGGATCGGCGCAGCAGACGTCGAAAGCGCTCTGGGCCAAATCTGGATCGAGCAGGTTGGCGGCGCCGTCGCCGCGGTAGCCATGGTGGCGGGCCGCGTGCTCCCACTCGTGTTCACGCGGCAGGCGGGCCGTGCGCCAGGCGCTGTCTTTGTGCTGGTGCGCGAACCAGCGTGCGAACGCTTCGGCTTCGTAGAAGGACACGTGGCAGACGGGCGCGTGCGGGTCGAGTTCCTGCAGCCCGTGCAGCGAGAACCGCTGCCAGCTTGAGAGAGCCTGGCGCGAAGCGCCCGCGCCGCCATGAGGTCTGCCGCCGCTGCCAACACTGCCGCCGCGCTGCCAATAGAGCGGTGCTTCGATCTGCTCCTGCTGGCACCAGGCCCAGCCGTTGGCAAGCCAAAGCAAAGGGTCTTGGTAGCCGCCGTCGGCGACAAACTCATGCCATTCGGCGTTGGTCACCAGCCGGTTTGCGAACACGAATTCCTCGACGATGCGGCGGTGTGCCGGCAGCTCGTTGTCCCAGCAGAACCCGCCTTCGCTGAGCGAGCGGCCTTGGTAGCCGAGCAGGCTGTTGTCGTCACCGGGGACGATCACGCCCCGCAGGGGCGTCGCGGCGCTGCGCTTCAGGCGCGGTGGCGCCTCCTGCAGTTCGGCGTCGGCATCCTCTAGGTAGCCGCGGCGCAGCGTCTCGGGGGCCGACCAGCGGATATGCTGGATCTCGGTCAAGAACAGCTCCTGGTGCTGCTGCTCGTGCTGGCAGCAAATGGCAACGACCGGCGCGAGCTCGGCGAGGGTCGCGTCGTCGCAGTGCGTCAGCAGGTCGCGCATGGCCTCGTCCACGGCCTGCCGGTAGCTGCGAACAAGCTGCGTCGACGGCGACGAGACCTGGCCGCGTCGTTCGCGCGGCAGGCGCGCGCCGAGGCCTTCGTAGTAGCTGTTGAGCGCGTAGTCGAGTCCGCCGAAGCCCTTGGGCTCCAGCCCATGCGGCCGCAGGATGCTGCGGTCAAAGAGCCAGCTCGTGTGGCCCAGATTCCAGTAGGGCGGGCTGACGTCCGCCATCGTCTGGATGCGGAAGTCGTCGGCCAGCAGGGGCGCCATCAGTCGGAGCGTCTGGCCGCGCACCTGGTCGAAGCGCTGCCGCAAGACCGTCCGGTTGGCGGCGGCGGAGGCAGCCGTCTGCGCAGGCTTGCGATCGGAGCGCGAGGCGGCGAGTCGCTCGGCCCAGCTGGCGAGTTCGGAGCGGGTCATGACGCGAAGATCCTACTCGGGAGCGGGCGGAGAGGCTGGCTGCGAAGCCGCAGGGCGCGCGACCGGTGTCGCCTGCAGCTGGTTGTGCTTGTGGAAAAAGTAGGTGCCGAGCGCAATGCCAAACAGGCTCATGAGGTAGACGGCTGGAAAGAAGATCACGTGCTCGAGCCAAATCAGCCAGAACTCCTGCTGGCTCGAGCCCATCTCCAGACGAGGCTCAAACTGCATCTGCGTCATCGGGTTGACGATGTCGCGGATCGAATGGATGTCGAGGCAGGTGCCCATTTCGTTCGCACTGGCGTATTTGCTCCACGCCACGGCCGGCACCCTGGCGAGCAAGATCCCGGAGCCGACCATGACAAACATGGTCAGCAGGCCGCGGGCTCGCTTGGCCGCCAGCAGCGATAGGGCGATCCCGGCGGGCCACAAGAAGCGATCGAGGCCGATGGGCTGGACCACCGTCGAGGGGGCTGCCAGCATCTGCATGCCGATCCAGGCTGCAAAGCTGGTCCAGGCAAACAGGGTGGGCAGCAGCCACGGATTGCCGGCTTCGCGGCGGCGCATGGTCCAGAGCACGACGATCCAGAGCAGCGTCCAGGCGGCGTAGGGAATCGTCCACTGACCGCCCTCGGCGCGGAAGGTGCCGGTCGGGAACTCGACCATGCTGACCTCCATGTCCGAGCCCGCAAAGCCCGCGTAGTGGTGGAACGTCGTCAGCTCACGCATTTCGTCGCCCATGCCCAGAAAGAGCGTTGTGGCGGCAATGGCGGTCAGGATGCTGATGCCGATGCGTCGAAAGCCCGGCAGCACGATGGCGAAAGCCAGCGCGATATGGGCCGTGACGTGAAGGAGCGCGATCAATAGGTCCATGGGTAGGATGGCGGAACGTTCGCCGGCAGCGTCAGTTTTCGCCGACTTCCTGGCCGACCGAGGCGCTGATCGACTACGGTCGAGGCGATCGTCGGGAGCTGGCGGCGGCAGCGGTTGCGGCGCAACGCGCCACCACAGAACGTGCCGGGCGAACCAGATGCCAGACTTTTCCCCAGGCCGCACTTGCCGGAGCCTGCTGGCATCGGTAGCGTCTTTGCCCTTCGTGATCCTGAGTGGGCGCGGGTAAGCACTTCTGACGTGCGCCCGATCCGTGCAGGACCCCGCGCAAGAACGAGATCCTGGTGACAAGCACCTGGATACGCATCAACACTGGTCCGTTTGACGCGGATCAGCCCTCCACCTGGTCGACCCATCGGCCGGCCAAGCAACCACCAGTCATGACCAAGCAGAAGACCAAGAAGGCGGTCGTCAAGCGCATGAAGCTGACGAAGACCGGCAAGGTCAAGTTTCACCATGCGTTCACGTCGCACCTGCTCGTGCGTCGTTCGCGCAAGCGCAAGCGCAACCTGCGCCGCGCCGCCACGTGTGGCGGCAAGATCAACGCCAACATGGCCATGCTGCTGGGTGGGAGATAGCCTACTATGAGTCGCGCAACCAACGGTCCCGCAACGCGGCAACGCCGCAACCGCGTTCTCAAGCGTGCGAAGGGCTTTCGTCAAAGCCGTCGCAACCACTTCCGCAACGCGAAGGAAACGACGCTGCGCGCCGACGCCTTCGCATTCGAAGGTCGTCAGCAGAAGAAGCGCATGTTCCGCCGCCTGTGGATCACCCGCATCACGGCTGCCGTGCGTGCCCATGACCTGCGGTACTCGCAGTTCATCCACGGCATGCAAAAGGCCGGCATCAAGCTGAACCGCAAGGAGCTCAGCGAGATGGCCATCCACGACCCGAAGACCTTCGAGTCGATCTGCGGCCAAGCCAAGAGCGCGATCGCCTGATCGTGCGATTGGCTCTGAGAGAGCCGATTCTGGATGGCCCTTGGTTCTGAATGAACTCGGCCGTCGCGAATCGGATTTTCAGACGCCCTAGGTTCTTCCGCATCTAGCTCGTAACGGGCTCGGTGCAAGACACGGGCAACGACGGCGCTGGCTTGTCCGGCGCCGTTTCGCTGTACGGTTCGATCCCGTCATCGGTCTCGAGCCAGCGCCACCGAACCGGTAGCTGAGATGGAAACGGAAGCAAAGCAAGAGGCGTGGCTGGCTCGCATCGCGACGACCAAGACGGTCGACGAGGCGCGGGCGCTCGAAGCCGAGTTGTTTGGCCCCAAAGGTGAGGTGATGGCGCTGGTGCGCTCGGTGACCTCGCTGCCAAAAGAAGAGCGGCCGGCGTTTGGCAAGGCAGCCAACGCCGTCAAACAGGCCTGCGAAAGGGCTCTGCGCGAGCGTCGCGAGGCGTTTGAGCAAGCCGAGCTGGAGCAGGAACTCGCGGCGACCGATTTCGACCCGACGGAGCCGGGCCCGCGGCCGCGGCCGGGGGCGATGCACCCGATCACGATCGTGCAAAACGAGCTGGTCGACCTGTTCACGTCGATGGGATTCCGCTGGGAGGACGGGCCCGAGATCGAGTCCGAATACTTCAACTTCGACGCGCTCAACATCCCCTCGGAGCACCCCGCGCGCGAAAGCCAGGACACCTTCTGGCTCGACGACGACAACCTGCTGCGCACACACACGTCGCCGGTCCAGTTGCGCACGCTGCAGCGTTTGGTAAAGGACGCCAAAGACGGCAAGTCGTGGGATCCGCCGCTCAAGGTGATCGTACCGGGTCGCTGCTTCCGCAGCGAAACGCTCGACAAGACCCACGAGCACAGCTTCTACCAGATGGAAGGCCTCGTCGTCGATCGCGTGCAGAAGGACGCCAACGGCCGCTCGGTGGGCGTCAGCACGGCAAACCTGATCCATACGATGAAGACCTGCCTGCGGGTCATCCTCGAGCGCGATGTCGAGGTGCGGCTGCGTCCGGGCTTCTTCCCGTTCGTCGAGCCGGGGTTTGAACTCGACGTCAATTGCCCGTTCTGCGGCGGCAGCGGCAAGACCGCGGCGGGGGATCCCTGCACGGTCTGCAAGCAGTCCGGCTGGATCGAGATCTTGCCGTGCGGAATGGTGCACCCCAACGTGCTGCGCGAAGGCGGCCTCGACCCCGAGGAATACACCGGCTTTGCGTTCGGCATGGGGCTGCAGCGCGTCGTCATGCTGCGCTACGGCATCGACGACATCCGTCACTTCATGGGGGGCGACCTGCGCTTCCTGTCGCAGTTCCCTCAGGTGGCACGGTGAGCGAGGCCAAGCGATGAAGATCAGTCTCAAGTGGTTGTCCCGGCACGTCGACCTCGGCGGCATCGAACCGCAGCAGATCCTCGCGGATCTGACGATGTCGACGGCGGAGATCGAAGGCCTCGAGCGCTTCGGCGCCGGACTCGAGCCGCTGGTCGTTGGCCATGTTCGCAAGCGCGAGAAGCATCCGGATGCCGACAAGCTGTCGGTGTGCCAGGTCGATGTCGGCCACGACAACGGCGGCGTGGTGCAGATCGTCTGCGGTGCCCCCAACGTCGACGCCGGCCAGCGCGTCGTCGTCATCCAACCTGGCTCGGTGCTGCCGCCCGCCGGCGGCAAGGGCGCGCTCAAGATCAAGGTCGGCAAGATCCGCGGCGTCGAGTCGCACGGCATGATTTGCTCGGAGAGCGAACTCGGCTTGAGCGAAGAAGCCGACGGCATCTTCGTGCTGCCGCCAGCAACCAAGATCGGTGCGCGCTTCGTCGACGCCTGTTCGGTGCAGGATTGGATCCTGGAGATCGACAACAAGTCGATCAACCATCGGCCAGACCTGTGGGGTCACTACGGCTTCGCGCGCGAACTCGCCGCGATCTATGGCCGCGAGCTTCAGCCGGTGGCGCAGCCGGCAGCTGCCTCGGTCGCTGCTTTGGCCGGCGATCTCGATGGCGATGGCGATGGCGATGGCGATGGCGCGAGCCGCCGCATCGAGATCCGCATCGACGACCGCGAAGCGTGCCCGCGCTACTGCGGCGTGTTCTTGGATGGCGTCGCCAGTGGACCGTCGCCCAACGAGCTGCGCTGGCTGCTGTGGTCGGTGGGGCAGCGCGCCATCAACCTGCCGGTCGACCTGACCAACTACGTCATGCTCGATCTGGGCCAGCCGATGCACGCGTTCGACGCGGGGCACGTGGGCGAGGGGCCGATCACCGTGCGGCGGGCCAGGTCCGGCGAGTCGATGACGACGCTCGACGGGCAGGAGCGCAAGCTCGCCGATCGCGACCTCTTGATCTGCAGCGGTGACAAGCCGGAGGCTTTGGCGGGCATCATGGGCGGTGAGGGCACCATGGTCGAGTCGGGCACTACGAGTCTGTTCTTGGAGTCGGCCAACTTCCACGCGACGACCATCCGCCGCACCAGCATGCGGCTGGGCCTGCGGACCGACGCCAGCACGCGCTTTGAGAAGGCGCAGGATCCGGCCAATGCGGCGCTTGCCGTGCAGCTGTTTGTGGCCGAGCTGCAGCGCCTATGCGAAGGCAGCACGGTGGCGGGGCCGATGATCGATCCGGCGGGCTTTGACTACCAGCCGGCGGCGCTGCTGCTGCGTCGCGACCGTCTCCAGCTCAAACTTGGCGTCGCGCTCGAGGACGCCCAGGTCGCAAAGATCCTGACGTCGCTGCAGTTTGATGTCGACGTCACGGCAGATGGATTTGCGTGCCGTGCGCCGAGTTTTCGTGCCACCAAGGACATCGCGATCGAGGACGACCTGATCGAAGAGGTCGGCCGGATGTTCCGCTACGACAACATCCCCGAAGAGCCGCTGACGTCGACGATCGAGCCGCCGCCGCACAACGAAGAGCTGTTCTTGGTGCGGCGCATGGTCGAGCTTGCGACGCTCGAGCTAGGCTGTCACGAGGTCTACAACTACAGCTTCACGCCGGATCGTCTGCTCGACGCGTGCGGCGGCAAGGGCCACGCCTACATCCGCGTCCGCAACCCGGTGGCGCCAGAAATTGCGCGCATGCGCAGGCACGTTTTGCCGAGCCTGCTGGGCAACGTCGAGGGCAACCTGCAGCAGACCCCCGAAGTGCGTCTCTGCGAGGCCGGCAAGGGCTACCACGCCGAGATGAAGGACGAGCACGGCTTGCCGCACGAGGTGCGCGAGCTGGCGTTTGTGTTCGCGCGGCGCGACGACAAGGAAGCGGTTCATCCCTATGGCGAACTGCGTGAGCACGTGCAGCTGATGCTCAACCGGCTCGGCTACCCGGTGCAAATGCAGCGCGTTTGGACCGGGGCGGATCAGCCGTGGGTGCACCCAGCGCGGGCGGTTGCCATCGACCGCGATGGCTCGCCGGTCGGCTACGTAGCCCACCTGCATCCGGGCGTTGCGCGCGAGCTGGGCCTGCCCAAAAACGTCGCGATTGCGTGCGTCGACGTGCGTGCCCTGCACGCCAACGGCCGCGCCGCGCCGAGCTATACGCCGGTGCCGACCTTCCCGCTGCTGCCGATCGATGTGGCGCTGCTGGTTGACGAAAGCGTTCAGGTTGCGAGCGCCGCCGAGTTCTTGCGCGCGACGGCTCGCAAGCTGTGCCGTACGGTCGAGCTGTTTGAGGTCTACCGAGGCGAGCACGTGCCCGTCGGCAAGAAGTCGCTAAACTTCACCGTCACGCTCGGGGCGGATGATCGCACGCTGTCGGACAAGGATGAGGCCAAGTTTGTCGACAAGGTGCGCCGCGGGGCCGAACAGATCGGCGCGGAGATGCGCGGCTAGCGCGATTCGCGAGGCGATTCGTTAGACGATTCGCGCGCAGAGATCGCGCACGAAGCGCGCCGTGAGCCCCCAGAGCACGGCGCCGTCGAGATCAAACTGCAGCGTGGTCGATGGCCCCACGGTAGGCGACCCCGTGGCGACGGGCGCGGCCGTTGGGAGTGGCGCGTCCCGCCAGTTGCCGGCGTCGGCCAACGCGCGTAAGGGCGCGAACAGCACCCTGGCCACTTCGCGTTCGTCGCGCACGATCTCAAACGGCGCGACCCGGCCAACGACGCAGTGCACGTCGATCGACGAGGTGCTGGAACGCGGCGGCAGCTCGCCGAGCGGCGCCACGATGTCGGGCGGTGCGCCGACCTCCTCATGGCATTCGCGCAGCGCGGTCTGCAGCGGCGATTCGTCGCCTTCGCGCATGCCGCCCGGAAACCCGATCTGGCCGGCATGGGCGTGCGGGCCCTCGTGGTGCAGCACGAACAGCAGCTGGTCCTCCCCGTCGCGGGACAAGATGGGGCAGAGCACGGCGGCGCGGCGCATCTCGCTTGGGCGCCACGTGCCCGTTGCCGCCAGCGACCGGCGTAGGCGTTCATCGGAGCTGCTCACAGTCATGGTCATAGCCGCTGCGGCGACTCGCCGCATGCAACTCTTGCCCGCCGCGTGCCGATCGCCAAGATCGAGGCATGAACGTGCACCTCGTCGATGGAACCTACGAGCTCTTTCGCAGCTTCTTCGGCGCGCCGCCGTCCCAGGCTCCGGCCGCGGGCGCCTACCGGGGCCAAGAGGTTGGGGCCGTGCGCGGTCTGTTGGCAAGTCTTGGCGGCATGCTGCGCGACGAGACCACGACGCACGTAGCGGTCGCCTTTGACACCGCGGTCGAGTCGTTTCGCAACGAGATGTTCGACGGCTACAAGACGGGCGAAGGCATGGACGAGGCCCTGTGGCTGCAGTTTCCGCTCGCCGAGCGGGCGGTGCGTGCGCTCGGCTGCGTCGTCTGGCCGATGATCGAGTTCGAGGCGGACGATGGGCTGGCGGCCGGCGCAGCCCGCTATCGCGACGACCCCCGCGTCGACAAGGTCTACGTTTGCACGCCGGACAAGGACCTCGCGCAGGTTGTGGGCGGCAAGGTCGTGCAGCTCGACCGCAAGCAGCGCAAGGTCTTTGACGAGGACGCGGTCTACGAGAAGTTCGGCGTGCAGCCGGCC
>JBGCDH010000044.1:0-42816 GCA_045105235.1 Planctomycetota bacterium
GAGCCGGGCACGCCGAGCTGGCACGCCGAGCTGGCACGCCGAGCTGGCAGGTTGGCCTCGTCATGCCGAGGCCCGATCCCGTCCGCGTGCCCGCGCCGCTCGAGAAAAGAGCGACGCGCGGCCCGCAAAGGTGGAGCCCACCAGGCACCCCGGGCACAAGAGACTGCACGCTTATGGCTGCTTCCTTTCGGATCTGACCAGGTTCACGCCGCCCCCTTGCTCGGGACCCGACAGGCCCCACCTTCGCGAGCCGCGCGAAGCAATGGCGGAGAGGGGGGGATTCGAACCCCCGGCAGCCTTTTGGGCTGCACTCGCTTTCCAAGCGAGCTCCTTAAACCGCTCGGTCACCTCTCCACACGTCCTACTTGCTCGCTTGGTCGTCGGCCGCCAAACGTCTGGGCAGGAAATGGGGGCTGGGACGGTAGCCGCGACAACCAAGGAGCGCAACGCTCGTTCGGATAGTTCGACGTCTTCCCTGAGGGCCTCGGATCCGGCATGCTGCACGCATGGCAGGGCGTAGCGATAGCGAGGCAGCAGTAGCCTCCGATGCAGCGGAGAACGAACCGTATCAGGTCGTCGCGCGCCGGTTTCGTCCCCAGACGTTCACCGAGCTTGTCGGCCAGGACGACGTGCTGCAGTCGCTGCGGGTGGCGCTGACCCAGCAGCGCGTGCCGCACGCATTCGTGTTTTCGGGCAGCCGTGGGGTCGGCAAGACGACCTCGGCGCGGATTCTGGCGCGCTGCCTCAACTGCGAAAAGGGGCCGACGCCCGATCCGTGCGGAGTGTGCTCTTCGTGCCGCTCGATCCTCGACGGCAGCAACCCCGACGTCATCGAGGTCGATGCGGCCTCGAACAACGGTGTTGACGATGTGCGCCGCCTGCGCGAGAGCGTGTCCTTTGCGACCATGCAGTCGCGCTATCGCGTCGTGATCCTCGACGAGGCGCACATGATGTCGAAGGCGGCGTTCAACGCGCTGCTCAAGACGCTCGAAGAGCCGCCGCCAAAAGTGGTGTTTGTGCTGGCGACGACCGAGCGCCACAAGCTGCCGGATACGATCCAGTCGCGCTGCCAGGTGCTCCTGTTCAAGCGCGTCGGCGAGGAGGACCTTGTCAAGCGCTTGCGCATGATCGCCGAAAAGGAGGGCGCCTCGATCGCCGACGACGTGCTGGCCGAAATCGCCGGTTCGGTGCGCGGCGGCGTGCGCGATGCCGAGACGGCGCTGGAGCGCGTCTTGCCGCTCGCCCGCGAGCACGGCGATGGCTTTGATCTCGCCGCCTACCGCACGTTGACGGCGCGGGTTGGCACGGATGCGGTTGTCGAGGTGGTGGCCGAACTGCTGCAGGGCAACGCCAAGGCGGGGCTGCACTTCGCCGCGGAGATGCAGCAGCACGGCACCGATGAGCGCGACGTTCTCGGCGAGATTGTCGAGGCGCTGCGGTGGCTGTTGCTGCTCAAGGTGGACGGCAAGGAAAGCGTTTTGGTCTCGGCCTCGGGCGCGATGCGCGAGCTCCTGCAAAAGCTCGCCGACGAAGCGGATACGACGCGCCTCGACGCGATGATCGGAGCCGGCCTGCTCGGCCGGGACCGCCTGCGCCGTCTCGAAGATCGCAGCGCGGTGTTTGAGCTGGCTCTCGTGCGCATGGCGCAGGCCGGCGCGATGCCGACGCTGGCCGATCTGCTCGCCGAGGTGCGGGCCGGCGGCGGGGGAGGCACGCAGCGTTCGGCCGCGGGCGCAGCGTCGCCGCCTGCGGCCGGGAATCATCGCGGCGCGGCAGGCGGTTCCCGGGCTGGTGGTCCCGGTTCTGGTGGCGCGGGTTTTGGCGGTGCGCCCGCCCGAACTTCGGTCCGTCCGGGTGGCCGTGCGGCTTCGCCGCCGCCGCCCGCGGCCGCGGCCGCGGCCGCAACCCCGGCGGTCCCGGTGGCCTCCTCCGAAGAGCTCAAGGCGCGTTTGCTGAACCGGCTCAACGACCGCAAGCTGCTGCAGGCGACGCTGGAGCAGTGCCGCATCGAGGGGCCGAGCGATACCGGCCAGGTCGTGATCACGTGCGAATCGCCGCGCAAGATGTATCGCGACCGGCTCAAGTCACCGGCGATCGAGCAGGAAGTGCGTGCTGCTGTGCTCGAGTGTGCGGGCCGGCCGGTGCAGGTTGAGTTCCGGGTCTCGGACAAGCCGACCCAGGCGATGGTGGCGGGTGCGGGCGCTGGCGGCTGCAGTCCGGCGACCGGAGGCCCTGGCGCCGCGGCAAGCCCGGTCGACGTGCCGCCCGGTGAACGCACCAAGCGCGTCATCAAGCGTTTCGGTGGCCGGGTCGTACAGATCGATCCGCCCGACCGGGTGCGTCCCGTCGCCGGCGAAGGCGATGGCAAGGCCGGTGTCGAGGTCGAAGGCACGCCCGATCCGGATGCGCCGATTTCAGCCGCGGACGGCGGCATCCCCGACGACGTGCAGCCGGGCTTTGACGGCATGGCCGGCGGCGCGGACGGCGAGATGCTCGATCCGGGGCTGCCGCCTGGAGCCTGATCACGCGGCCGTATTTGCGGCGGGCGGCACGTCGCCGGCGGGAGAATGGCGGCAGAGGCGCCGCATGTGCAGGGCGCCGTTTTCGGGGGCGTGGGACCTCGGCTTTGGGATTCGTGCGATTTGTGCTCTTCGGCGTTCGCTCACGCCAAGCCATGCCGCTGTCACCGTCATGCGCCACGATTCGCCCGATCCTCGATCGCAAGGGCTCGCCGCCAACCCGGGCCGCGTCGCTCGCGCGGGGTCGCACGCGCGCAGCAGGCGGTGCCGATGACCGCGACGGTTGCCAAGCGTGCCGCGCGCGCCGATCATGGCCCAGGGCAATCTCCTGCAACGCCGATTCGTGGGCGGAGTTGTTCTCCCACTATGGCCGATGAGCAAACGCGCGAACTGCTGCAGCGCTGGCACCGAGGCGAGCGCGATGCGATCGATGAGCTGATCCGACGCGATCTGCCGTGGATCACGGCATGCGTGCGCAGCCGGCTGGGGCCGATGTTGCGGGGTCGCGGCGAAACCCACGACTACGTGCAGGATGCCCTGCTGCAGGTGCTCGGCTACGTGCCGCGGTTTGTCACGGGTTCGCGCCGCAGCTTTCGCTCGCTGCTGGCGCGCATGATCGAAAACCACTTGCGCGACGCGCACGATCACCATGCCGCGGCCCGGCGCACGCCGCTGCGGGAGCGTCCGATTCCAGCCGACTCGGTGCTCGATCTCGATCGGCCCCTGCACGATGTCGCGCAGCCCGTATCGGAGGCCGCGCGCAACGAGCGCAGCGCGTGGGTGCTGCTGGCGGTTGAGCTGCTGGCGCGCGAAGACCGCCAGGTCCTGCTGCTGCGCGAATGGCATGGGCTGGAGTTTGCCGCGATCGGCGAACGACTTGGCACCTCGGCCGACGCCGCGCGCATGCGTTTCCAGCGGGCGCTGCCGAAGCTGGCGCGCATGCTCGAGCAGCTGCAAGCAGGCGGCCTGCCGGTCGCCGCGGACACGGATGTAGCGGACGGATGACATCTTTCGGCGACGAGCCCGGGCCGCGCGGCAGCGCCGAGCGACTTGGCGAGGCGATGGATGTGTGGCTGGCGCACCGACGCGCCCCGAAGTTCGACGACGAGGAACTGCTGACGCGCTACCCGCACCTTCGCGATCTGCTGGAGCCGCTTTTGCGCGAGGCCTCCGGCGAGGACGCTTTCGGCGCCGAGCTTGCTCCGGGCAACGCTGCGGGCGGCAATGCTGTCGATGGCGGGCGCGAACGTCCGCCGCGCATCGTCGGCGACTATCGCCTGCTGAGCGAAATCGGCCGAGGCGGTGCGGGCGTCGTCTTTGAGGCCATGCACGTCTCACTCGGTCGCCGGGTGGCGTTCAAGCTGCTCGGTGGCGCGCTCGTGCACCAGCCGCAGGCGGTCGCACGCTTCCGGCGTGAAGGCGAACTGCTGGCCCGTCTGCAGCATCCTCACATTGTTCCGGTCTACGACGCGGGAGTGGTCGACGGCGTGCCGTTCCATGCGATGGAGCTCGTTGCCGGCCCGAGCCTGCACGAAGTTCTCGTCGAGCTGCGCGGCGTCGATCCGGCGACCTGCGATGGGGCGACCCTGCAGCGCACGTTTGTGGCGCTGCAGCCCGCTGGCGCCAGTGGCGCGGGCGATGCCGTCGGCGAGCAGGCGGGGCACGCGCTGTGTGCGCGCAGTCACTGTGAAGCCGCGGTCCGCCTGGTTCGCCGCTTGGCGGAAGCCCTGCTGGAGGCGCATCGTCACGGCGTGCTGCATCGCGACGTCAAGCCGGCAAATGTGCTGCTGCGGAGCGATGGCATGCCGCTGCTGACCGACTTTGGTCTGGCGCGCGACCGCAGCGAGCCTGGGCTGACCGCGCCCGGCGGGTTCCTTGGCACCGCGTTCTACGTGTCGCCGGAGCAGGCGGCCGGACGGCACGCCGAGGTGTCGGAGGCGAGCGATGTCTTCTCGCTTGGCGTCGTCCTCTACGAACTGCTGTGGCTGAAGCGACCGTTTGCTGCCGGCAGCGGCGAGGACGCGGCCGGCGTCGCGGCCGCGCCCCGGGTGATGCCGCTGCCGCGGAGTCGCACCTCAGGACCGGTTCCGACCGACTTGCTTGCCGTGCTCGAGTGCGCGCTGCAGGCGTCGCCGGCCGATCGCTATCCGTCGATGGCCGAGTTTGGCGACGAACTCGACCGCGTGCTCGACCTTCGCCCGGTGCACGCCCGGCGCTCGGGCCCGGTGACGCGGGCGGTGCGAGCGGTCCGCCGTCGGCCGTGGCGCACGGCTACCTGGGCGGTGCTGGTCCTGCTGGCGATCACGACGGCTGCTTCGCTCGCGTACCTCAAGTCGCAGGCAAAGCGCATCGAGGTGGCGCGTGAGCTGGAGCAGCGGCCGCTGGTCGAACGCCACCTGGAGCGCGCCATGCTTGCGATCGAACACGGCGATGCCGAGGTTGCGCAACGCGCGGCTGACTCGGCGCACGCGCTCGCCCCGGCGTCTCCGGAGGTTGTCGCGACGCTCGCCTACGTGCAATGGAAGCGCGGCGACGTCGCTGGAGCCACGCGCAGCCTCGCGGCCATCCGCGAGCTGGCGCCGGACCTTGTCGACCAGCTAGCTGCCGAGCCCGCGAGCGAACCGGTCACGAGCCTCGGTTGGTTTGCGCGCGGTCTGTATCTGCTCCGTCGGGGCCATGTGCAGGACCGTCCCGAACTCTATGAGCAGGCGGCGCAGGCCATGCGCCGCGCCATGGCTCGGGCGGCGAGCCCGCGCGCGCTGCTGCACTGTCAATATCTGCATGCGTTGACGCATCTAGGCGACGCGGCCGAGCTGCAGCGCATCGCCGACGACGCGCTGTTTTTGTGGCCGGACTCCGCGTTTGTGGCCTACTGGCGAGGCTTTGCCCTGCAGACGGCCGCGCCTGGGGTCGCGAGGGCGGAGTTCGAACGGGCGCTGCGCCTTGATTCGTCGCTGCGCGACGCGCACCTGCGTCTTGCCAAGATCGACGAAAACGCCGATCGGTTTGTGTCCGCCGAAGAGCGCCTGCGGCGGGTGCTGCAGACGGAGCCGGACAACCGCGTGGCGCGGCGTATGCTGGCTCGCATCCTGCGGCGTACGCAGCGCGCCGAGCAGTCGCTTCGCGAACTGGATCGCGTCTCGTCGGCAGAGCTGCCCCGCGAGTATCGGACGGCGCTGGAGCGCGCGTCGACGTTGCTTGACCTCGGGCGGCTCGACCAAGCCGAGCGACTCGTCGATCACGCGCACGGTCTGGCCCCGGATGCGCCGCGGGTCGCTGTGATGTCGGCGGAGATCCTGCGCCGCCGCGGCAATGCCGGCACGGCGCGGCGGCTGCTGGAAGAGGCGCTGCAAAACTGGCCGCGCTACATCGACCTGCACCGCAAGCTCGCGTCCGTCTGCATCACGCAGCGCGACCTTGGCGCCGCCGAGCAGGCGTTGCTACAGCTGCTGGAGCACGCGCCGAGCGACGTTGCCAGCTGGTGCGATGTCGCCAAGCTGCGGCGCATGCGCGGCAACTACGACGCCGCTGCTGCAGCGCTCGCAGAGGGACGTCGCCAGCATCCTGGACACTGGCTTGTTCATCTGCAGACGGGGCATCTGTGCCGCGTGCAGGCGCAGTCCGAAGCGGCCGAAAACGCGTTCCGCCTGGCGATGCAGGCCAATCCCAACGACCCCGAGTCGCGCATCAACACAGCGTCGATCTGCTTCCAGCGGGGCGACGATGAGCAGGCCCTGAGCCTGCTTGCCGACGCGCGCCGCGTTCGGCCGGGGTTTGGCTACGCCTACCGCCCCGCGATCGCCCGCCTCGAAGCACTGCAGCGGTGGGCAGAGGCGGAGGCGGTCCTGCACGAGTGGTGCCAGCATCGACCCAAAGACGGGGACAAATGGCTGCAGCTTGCGGCTCTGCGTCGCCGCTCGCCCGAGCATGACAGCGAGGCCGCGCATGCAGCGCTGCTGCGCGCGCAGAAGCTCATGGGCGATTCCGCAGGGGTCGCCTTCGAGCGGGCGGAGCAACGGCTGCAGGCCGGTGACCGCGACGGCGCGCGGGGCGCGTTTGCGCAGGCCCTCGCGGGGGCCGGCGAGGGCTCAAAGCTCGGCGCGCGCTGCCGCAAGCGGCTGCAGCAGCTCGCGCGCTAGCCAGCCAGCCAGCCAGCCAGCCAGCCAGCCCAGCTCGCTCGCCCGTCGGGGCTAGGAAGCGGCTTCCTGCTGCTCGGCAGCGCCGGCGCTCGGCGCACTTGCCGCTGGGTTTGGCATGCCGGCGGCGCTGTCGAACAGGATGTGGCCGTGCTCGCTGATGCGCTTTTGAACCTGCGAATCGAGACTCCAGCCGCCGCCGGTCCAGCCCTTCTCCTTCATCTGCTCGAGCTCGTCCTGCCACGGCCAGGTCTCGCCGAACGCGGGCTTCAGGTCGTCGATCCAGTGCGCGTTGGCGTCGTACTCGGCAAAGAACATCTGGTTGACCCAGTCGGGGTTGCGGCCCTGGATGAACTTCAGCACGAAGACCTTCTTGCCGGCGACTTCGGTGACGCCGTCGACCAGGACCTTGCCCGGCGTGCACGACATCGATGGGCCGCGAACCGTGCGGGCGAGGCCCGACACGCGCTTGTAGGCTTCGCTGAAGATCTCAAAGGCGCGCCCGAGGCCAACTTCGAAGTACTTGCGCGGACCAGTGTCGCGCTCGACAAACATGTAGTACGGAACGGCGCCGAGCGCGACCTGGCGCTTCCACATGCTGGCCCAGGCCTCGGCGCTGTCGTTGACGTGGCGGATCAGCGGCGCCTGGCAGCGCACGGTTGCGCCGGCGTTGCGCACGCGCTCGACGGCGGCCTGTGCGATTGGCGTCGACAGCTCCACGGGGTGGCTGTAGTGCGCCATGATCGCCAGGTTGCGCCCGGCGGAGTGCACCTCGTCAAACAGCTTCATCAGGTCGTCGGAGTCCGCGTCGTTGACGAAGCGCTGCGGCCAGTAGGCCATCGCCTTGGTGCCGATGCGGATGCTGACGATGTGCGACAGCTCCTCGCTGAGCAGTGGCTCAAGGTAGCGGCGGAGCACCTTGGTCTTCATGACCATCGGATCGCCGCCGGTAAACAGCACGCTGTTCACTTCGGGGTGCTTCTTCAGGTAGCGGATCATCATGTCCGCTTCCTTCGCCGCAAACTTCATGTCGTCGAGCCCGACGAACTGCGGCCAGCGGAAGCAGTAGGTGCAGTAGGTATGGCAGACCTGGCCGGCCGACGGGAAGAACAGCACCGTCTCGCGGTACTTGTGCTGCATGCCCGCGACTTCGATGCCCTCGAGTTGCGGCACGTTCATCGACTTTTGGCCGGCGGGGTGGGGGTTCAGCGTGTGCTGGATCCGGCGCGCCTCGGACTTGATCGCGATCTTGTCCGCATCCGTCCGGATCAGGTCGATCATCTTGTCGAGCTCGCCGTCCGGCAGCATGCCCGGCTGCGGGAACGTGAGCTGGAACATCGGGTCGTCCGGCGCGCGGTCCCAGTCGATCAGCTCGTCGGTGACGTAGTCATTGACGCGGAACGGCAGCACCTGAGCCACCGCCCTCATCGCGAGCACCTCGTCCTTGTTGAAGCGGGACAACTGGGGGATCTTCTCGAGGTTCTTCTCGGTGAAGACCGTGAACTTGCGCGGGGTGACTCGGATGTTCTTGGGCATATCGGTGCGGGTTGCGTCCAGCCCCTTGCGGTGGGGCGAATCAAGCCAGTCCCCTCTCTCGGCCGGGCTCCGGCTGCGAATGGGGGGGAAACAGGATAGCGAACAGAAGGCCTTCTGCCCAGCGGGGTGCTCCCCTGGGATCGGCGATCTTCGGCGGAATCGCGCCGCTAGGCCGCCTCCTATGGGTCTTTCGAAGTGCGTTGGAGCGGTGGAAATATCTGCGTTTACTGGTCTTACGGTCTCATTCAAGGGCCGGGAATAGAATGCGTTCCGCCGCACGGTTCGGGTGTTGGCAGTCTCTGGAAGGCGTCGTCTCTTGGCATCGGCTAGGGTGGCGAAGCGGGGGCAACTCGCTGCGAATCCCGGAGCGCATGGCCCGTAGCGCTGCTTCTCCTCGAGTCCGCGCACCCGCTCTGGACCCTGTCATGCCCATGTCGATGCCTCACGCCCCTTCGTCTTTCGCCACGCTTGCCGCGCCCCGGCCTCCCGTCCGCAAGAGTTCGCGGCTGCTGCGAACAGCCGCGCGAACAGCCGCGCGAGTAGCGGCGTTGGCCCTGCCGGTTGCGGCCTGGACCGCAGCGCTCGCCGCCGGCTCCGCGCAGCTGGCCCGCAGCCAGTCCTACGTGCCGTTCGAATCGGGGCCGATCGCTCCGGTCCGTGCCAGCGCCGACGGCTCGCGCTTGTTTGTCGTCGATACGCAGGGCGGCAGCCTGAGCGTCTTCGATCTGCGCGATCCAGCGCGCCCGTTCTTGATCGCGGAGATCCCGGTGGGCGGTGAGCCGGTGTCGGTCCAGCCGCGCACCCGCGACGAGGTCTGGGTCGTCAACCAGCTGTCGGACAGCGTCGCGGTCGTCGACGTCGAGCAGCGTCTGGTGATCGATACGCTTCGCGTTGTCGATGAGCCGAGCGACGTGGTCTTTGCCGGCGGTCGAGCGTTCGTCAGCGCGGCGACCGTCGACCAGGTCTTCGTCTTCGATGCCGCCACCCGGGCACCGCTTGGCGCTGTTGACGTGTTTGGCAAAGACCCGCGTGCCCTGGCGGTCAGCTCGGACGGCTCGCGCGTCTACGCGGTTGTGCAGCGTTCCGGCAATGGCACCACCGTGCTGCCGGCCGGCGTCGTCGCGCCCCCTGCTCCAAGCAACCCGCTGCTGCCGCCGGCACCGCCGCAGGGCTTGATCGTGCGCGCCGACGATCCGCAATATGCCGCGCAGCTTCCCTACACGCTGCCGGACAACGATATCGCGGAGATCGATGTCGCCAGCCTGTCGGTGACGCGCTACTTCCGCGAAGTCGGAACGACCAACACCGGCATCGCAGTGCACCCCAACACCGGCGAACTGTGGGTCGCCAACACCGATGCCCGCAACCTGGTGCGCTTCGAGCCAAACCTGCGCGGCCATGCCATCGATAGCCGTATCACTCGGATCACAATCGGAGCCCAGCCGGTGGTCACGCCGTTCGACCTGAATCCCGGCATCAACTACGCGCAGCTGCCGAACAGCTCGGCGCTTGCAACGGCGCTGGCGGAGCCGTTTGGCGTCGCGATCGACCCGGTGGCCGCGCGCGTCTACGTGGCCGCGCACGGCACCGACCGCATCGGCGTGCTCGACCTGAGCGGCAACGTTGTGGCCCGCGTCGAGATGCTGCCCGCAGCCTCCGGCGCGCAGATCGCCACGCGCGACAAGCGCGGCCCGCGTGGTTTGGCGCTGCACCCGTCGAGCCCTCACCTCTACGTGCTCAACCGTCTCAGCGACACGCTTGCCGTCGTCGACACCCAGACGCTCGCGCTGGTCGACGAACAGCCGGTCGCCACGGTCGACGCGATGCCGCCGCTGCTGCGCGAGGGGCGCAACTTCCTCTACGACAGCAAGCTGTCCGGCAACGGCACGATGTCGTGCGCGTCTTGCCACATCGACGGCGACACCGACGGCATCGCATGGGATCTTGGCGATCCGAGCGGCGTGCTCGAGGCAGCGCCGCCGCAGCCGTTTCCATTCAACGTGCTGCTGGTGCCGTTCCATCCGATGAAGGGCCCGATGACCACGCAGACGCTGCGCGGCCTCGACGGCACGGGTGTGCTGCACTGGCGCGGCGACAAGGCCGACTTCCAGGCGTTCAATCCGGCCTTCGACAAGCTGATGGGCGGCACGGTGCTGCCGCAGCAGGACATGGACGACTACGCGGCGTTCGTGGCCGAAGTGGTGTTTCCGCCCAACCCCAACCAGCTGCTGGATCGCTCGCTGCGCACGACGCCGGCGAGCCGCAACGAGGCCTCGGGCCGTCAGGCCTACCTGCAGGTCGTGACCAACAGCCAGGTTGGTCCGCTCAGCTGCAACACCTGCCATGCGCTGCCGACCGGCACCAACGGCCTGGTCGTCAATGCGCAAACGCTGGCGACGCCGCAGCAGCTCAAGGTCGCGCATCTGCGCAACCTCTACCGCAAGGTTGGCTTCGAAAACGCCGCGGGACCGCAAAAGGCCGGTGTTGGCTTCACGCACGATGGCGTGGTGGGCACGCTCGATGAGTTTTTGCAGCTGCCGCAGTTCACGACGTGGCCAAACGGGACCAAGGACGACATCGTCGCGTTTCTGGAGAGCCTCGATACCGGCACGGCGCCGGCGGTCGGCTACCAGTTTGCTGTCGACCAGGTCAACGCGCAGAGCGCGGCGGTTCTTGCCGGGGTGCAGCTGCTGCAGTCGCGCGCCGCGGCGGGCGACCTGGACGTCGTCGTGCACGGCCGGCTCGCGGGCCGGCCGGTGGGGCTGTTGCTCGACCCGGCGACCGGCGAGTTTGAAGCCGACGAGACGGGCGTTGGGCCGTTCACTGCGGCGCAGCTGCAGCAGCAGGCGTCGCTAGGCGCAGCCGAGCTGCTGGTGACGGCGGTGCTGCCGGGCACGGGTGAGCGCATTGCGCGCGACCGCGACGGCGACGGCGTGCCGGATGGTGACGAACGCGCCGCGCGCTACGGCAGCGCCACGCCGGGTTGCAGCGGGGAGCCGCTGCTCTACGCCAATTCGGAGCCGTTTGTCGGCAACGATCGTTTTGGCTACGCCATGCACAACGCGCAGGCGCAGTCGGTCGGCCTGCTGGCGATGGCCCTTGGCAGCGCGTCGATTGCCGCGCTCGGCATCGATGTGCTGGTCGATCCGTCCAGTGCGGTGACGGCGACGCTGGCGAGCGGCCCCAGCGGCGACGCTTCGTTTGCGTTCCCGCTGCCAGGCAATCCGGCGCTCGTTGGCACCAACCTGTTCGCCCAGGTGCTGTGGCTCGACACGTGCGGCAGTCAGTTGTGGGCCAGCAGTGCTGGCGTGGCGATCACGCTGCAGCCATGATGTCGTCATGGCATCTGGATTTGGTGATATGCAGAGCCTGCTCAAGCAGGCTCAAGACATGCAAAAGCGTATGCAGGACAGCATGCGCGCTCTCGAAGAACGCAAGATCGAAGCTTCGTCCGGCGGCGGCGTGGTCAAGGTCGTGGTCAGCGGCAAGCCAGAACTGCTGTCGGTGACCATCGACAAGGCGGCCGTCGACCCCGACGACGTCGAGACGCTCGAAGACCTTGTGACGACCGCGATGCGCCAGGCGCTCGCCGAGGCGGCCAAGCTGCGCGAGCAGGAAACGCAAAAGGTCACCGGCGGCATGAACCTGCCGGGCTTGGGTTTCTAGCGGCTCCTGATCCCAACCTGACCGGCGACGCTGGCGGGCGTGGCGGCCGTCGCGCGTCGCGACGATCGCTGGATTCTAACTCCATATGCAATGGCACACCGCGACCGCACCATCGAGACGCTGATCGAGCGCCTCAACCGCCTGCCCGGCGTTGGCCCGAAGACGGCCGAGCGCCTCGCCTTCCACCTGCTGCGCGTCGACCGTGACGAGGCGTTGGAGCTGGCGCAGGCGATCGAGGCGGTCCGCGAAGCGGTCAAGAGCTGCCGCGTGTGCTTCCAGCTCGACGCCAGCGACCCTTGCAGCGTCTGCCGTGACGATTCTCGTGAGCAGGACATGCTGCTGGTTGTCGAAGACCCGCGCGAAGTCGCCCGCTTCGAAGAGGTCGGCTACCGCGGCGTCTACCACGTGCTGCAGGGGCGGCTGTCGCAGCTCGAGGGCATCCGGCCCGATGACCTGACGATTGCTGCGCTGCTCGACCGGGTTGCTCACGGAGGCTTTCGCGAAGTGTGTCTGGCGACCAATCCCGACCTCGAGGGCGAAGGCACGGCCAACCTGCTGGCCGAAAAGCTGCACCAGTCCGGGGTGCGGCTGACGCGGCTCGCGCGCGGCCTGCCGGCTGGCTCGTCGATCGCGCAGGTCAGCTCGTCGATCTTGTCGGATGCCATCGAGGGCCGCCGGCCGCTGTCGTGAGCGCCAGCCGCCGCCGCGAACCGCTGCCGATCGATGCGGTCTTGCCCGAAGTAACCGCCGCGATCGCGCGCGCCAACGCAATTGTGCTGATGGCGCCGCCAGGCTCGGGCAAGACGACGCGCGTGCCGCCGGCGCTGCTGCAGTCGTTTGCGGCAGACGGCGGCGGTTCGGTCGTCGTGCTTGAGCCTCGCCGACTCGCCGCCCGGGCTGCCGCGCAGCGCGTCGCCAGCGAGCTTGGCGCCGAACTCGGCGGGTTGGTCGGCTATCAGGTGCGCGGCGATTCTCGGGTGTCCAAGGCGACCCGTATTCGCTTCGTGACCGAGGGCGTGCTTGTGCGGCAGATGGTGGCGGATCCCTTCCTGGAGGGCATCGCGGCCGTTTGCCTCGATGAGTTTCATGAGCGTCACCTCGAAGGCGACCTCGCCCTGTCGATGCTGCAGGAGGCGCGCACCACCGTGCGCGAGGACCTCAAGCTGTGCGTGATGTCGGCGACACTCGATCCGGATCCGCTGATCGCGTTTTTGCAGGGAGCCGAAGTCGTCGAGGCAGACGGCCGGCTGCATCCCGTCGACGTGCAGCATCTGCTGCGGCCGCCCGCCGCAGGCGACGGCCTCGAAATCATGGTTCGCGACGCGGTCGAGCGGGCGCTCGCGGAGACCGACGGCGACGTGCTGGCCTTCTTGCCGGGTGTCGGCGAGATCGCGCGCTCGCAAACGGCCCTGCAAGGTCTTGCCAGGAGCCGTGGCGTTGCCGTTCTGCCGCTGCACGGCCGCCTCGACCTCGCCGAACAGAACCGCGCCGTGCGGCCCGGCGACGTCCGCAAGGTGGTGCTGTCGACCAACGTCGCGGAGAGCTCGCTGACGATTCCCGGTGTGACCGCGGTTGTCGATTCCGGCCTGGCGCGCGAGCTGCGCTTTGATCGCGGGCGCGGCGTCGACGTTCTCGAACTCGGCCGCATCAGCGTCGCGTCGGCGACCCAGCGAAGTGGCCGAGCCGGTCGCACGGGGCCCGGGCGCTGCTACCGGCTGTGGTCGCGGGCCGAAGAGCGCGGCATGCGGGCGCACGCGCTGCCCGACGTGCAGCGCGTCGATCTGTGCGGACCGGCGCTGTCGGTGCGCGCGTTTGCCGGGCGTGACCCGGTGGCGTTCGACTGGTTTGAAGCGCCGCCGGACGGGGCGCTTGCTGCGGCTGATGACGTGCTGCACGCGCTCGGAGCGATCGACGGCCGCAGCGACCAGCTGACGGAGTTCGGCCGCGCGCTGCTGGCGATGCCGATGCATCCGCGCTTGGGAGCCGTTGTTCTTGCCGGGCGAGAGTTTGGCTGCGAACGTGAGGCGGCGACGGCGGCGACGCTGCTCGGAGAGGTCGAGCAGCTCGGGCGCGGTCGACGGGGCGAAGGCGCGGACCTGCACGTCGCGGTCGATTCCTTCTTGCTGGCGGAGCAGCGCGGCTTTCCGGAGTCGCTGTGCCGTGAGTTTGGCTCGTTGCCGGGGCCAGCGCGGGCTCTGCAAAAGTCTCGCGACCGGCTGCTTGGCCGCGGCGCCAGGGGATCCAGAGGATCCCGAGGAGGCCGCGGCGGCAGCGGCAGCGGCAGCGGCAGCGGCGGCGCGCAGTCCGCGGGGCACGAAGCGCTGACCCGCAGCCTTTTGCGCGGCTTCCCGGATCGCGTCGTGCGGCGGACCCCCGGCGATGCTTCCGCCGCCGAGATCCGCACGGAGATCCGCACCGGCACGATGGTCGGTGGCCGCGGCGTGACGTTGCCCAAGGCAGCTGATGGCGAAGAGCTGCTGCTCGCGCTGCGCCTGCACGAGGTCGGACGCCAGCAGCGATCGGAGGCCAACCTGACGGTGGCGGTGACGCGGGCCGATCTCGAAGCGACAGCGCCCGAGCAGGTTTGTTCGGTGGTCGTGGCCGATCTCGAGGAAGCAAAGGGGCGGGTCGTGCCGGTTCGTGAGCAGCGCTACCGCGACCTGCCGCTGTCGCGCGCCCGCGGTGGCGGGGAGCTCGACGCCGAGCAGGTGCGGGCCGCGCTGCTGCCGGTGCTGGCGGCGGACCCGTTTCGTTTTCTTGGCGAGCAAAAAGACGTTCAGCGCTTGCTCGGTCGGATCGCTTGGCTTGCCGAGCGCTTGCCCGAACTCGAACTGCCGTCATTGGACCACCGCGCGATTGCCGAAGCGGCGATCGATCTGCTCCTTGGCAACGACCTCAACAAGCTGCGCGGTGCGCGCATCGGCGAACTGTTGCTGGCGCGCCTGTCGCAGGAACAGCAGCGCGCGCTCAAGCGGTCGGCGCCAGATCGCATCGAGCTGCCGACGGGGCGGGCGGCGGTTGTTGACTACACCGCCGAGGCGGGGCCGACGGTGGCGGCACGTCTGCAGGAGTTCTTTGGCTTGCCCGAGGTCGCCCGGCTTGCGAACGGCCGCGTTCCGGTGGTGCTGCAGCTGCTGGCGCCAAACCATCGGCCCGTACAGGTCACGACGGACCTCGCGAGCTTTTGGGCGACGGTCTATCCCCAGGTGCGCAAGGAGCTCAGTCGGCGCTATCCGCGACACAGCTGGCCCGAGGATCCGCTCGGTGCAAACCCGGAAGCGCGGCCCAAACCGCGGCGTCGTCGCTGAAATCGAGACTGTCAAAATGCGCCGTTGCCATGGGGACAACGCACGCTCTGTGCCGCATTCCTAGACGGTTGCGAGCGGGTCCTTAAGGTGGCGGCGGTTGTGGTCGAAGACTTGGGTGGAGCCCGCCCATATGAGCCTCGATCTACGACTCGGCCAACGCCAAGAACAGCGACTCGCGCTGCTGCCGCAAATGCTGCAGTCCATCGAGGTGTTGCAGCTGGCGACGACCGATCTCGTGCAGTTTCTCGAGGCCGAGCTTCAGCAAAACGAGACGCTCGAGCTGCACGTATCGGATGTTGCCACGCCCGGTGAAAGTCCGCCGACGGCCGCGGCGGAAGAGCGCGCCGAGGACTCGGGCTGGCAGGATGATCCCGGCCGCCCGGTTTCGGACGGCGCGGGCGGCATGGACAGCGGCGGCGCGCGCGCCAGCAGCGATGCGGACGATGCCAAGCTCGGCTTTCTCGCCAACTTGCCAGCGGCCTCCGGCACGCTGCGCGACAGCGTGCGCGAACAGCTGACGTTCCAAAGCGTGCCGCCGCTGCTCGCCGAGGTGGTGCTGCTGCTCGTGGACCGACTCGACGAACGCGGTCTGCTCAGCGATAGCGACGCAGAAGTGGCCGCGGCGGTCGATCTGGACGAGGACATCGTTGGCGAAGCGCGCTTGGTTCTCCACGGTTTGGAGCCAGGCGGGCTGGGGGCGCAGGATGGCATCGATGCGATGCTGCTGCAGGCGGCGAGTGATCCGGACCTGGTGTTGATCGCGAAGGTGCTGCGCGAACATCTCGACGCGCTCGGCAAGAACAAGCTGCCGGAAGTAGCGCGCGCGCTGGAGCTGTCGATCGACGAACTTGAGCACCTGCTTGCGCGGATCCGCGACCTCAATCCCCGGCCGGCCTCGGCGTTTTCGTCGACGTCTGGCCAGGCTGTGCGGCCGGATGCCTATGCCTGGCTGCGCGATGGTGGGGTCCAGGTCGTGCTGGACGACGAGGCTCTGCCCGATCTACACGTCAACGAAGACTACGCGGCTCTCGCCGGCGATCGCCGGACGGAGCGCGAGGTGCGCGACTACCTGCGTCCGAAGCTGCGCTCGGCGCGCGAACTGATTGACGCGATCCAGCAGCGACAAGCGACGTTGCGGCGCGTCGTGGAGGCCGTGATGCGGCAGCAGCGAGCCTTCCTCGAGCGCGGGCGCGCCGGCATTCGGCCGTTGCGCATGAGCGAGGTCGCGGACGAACTCGAGCTGCACACTTCGACCGTGAGCCGGACCATCGCCGGCAAGTACGTGCAGACCGACCGAGGCGTCTTTGCACTGCGCGACTTCTTTGACGGCGGTCGCATCGGGGCTCCAGCCCACGCCGGCACAAACGGCGGCGAAGGCCAGGGCCGCATGGCCGTGGCCCAGCAGATTGCCGATCTCGTCGCCGGTGAAAACAAGAGCCAGCCCATGTCCGACGACGAGCTGGTGCAGGCTCTCAAGGCACGCGGCGTGCAGGTCGCCCGCCGAACGGTCGCTAAGTATCGACGCGAACTCGGCATCGTTTCGAGCTACCAACGCAGGAAATACACGGACTCCAAATGACCGCTTACAACCCATTTGGCTACGGCAACGTAAACCTCGGCAAAAAGCAGGCAGCTGAGGGCGGGGAGCCGGACCACGAAGACATGCTGTTCGCGGACGGCGATCCTGCCGCGGTCGCTGGCGGCGCGTCCACTCCAAAGGAAAGCAGCTGGGCTGCGGCGATGCCGACGGGCGAGCAGGACATTTCGGATCTTTTGCCGGCGAGCGCGCGCCAGGCATCGCCATCGCCATCGCCATCGGCGCCGGCGGGAGAACGGGCCAGCGACGGGCGGATGCCCTCTCCCGGCGTGACCCAGTTTGGCATGGAAGTGCTCGGTGAAGAGTCGGAGGACTCCATCTACGGCAATGCGGGGGCGCCGGCAGCTGGCGCGGACGCGGCGGGATCCCCGTCTTTCGATTCGAACCGGGCGGCGCCGGTGGAGTTTGGTGGCGCCGAGCTTGTCGACGAAGATGGGCGCGGCGAAGAAGAAGAAAGCGTGCAGGAGCCGATGGCGCGGCGCCGCGGGCAGCGCACCGTGCATCGCCAGCCTCTGGCAACCGCCGCGGCGGTTGCGGCCGCTGCGGACGCGGGCGAAACCGGTGCGGTGCGCGTTCGGCGTTCGGCGTCTCCGCGCCGGCGCAAAGGCGGCCCCCGGATTGCCGCGGTGCTGGTGCCGGCCCTCTTCTGCGCTGCCGGCGGCACCAGCGGCGCCTGGTTCTGGGTCATGCAGGACAACCCCGTCATGGCGGGGCTGATCGGAGCTGGATCGCTGGTTGCTGCGGTGTTCAGCTGGCTGCTGCTGCGCGGCTGACGGTATGGTCGGTCGGTCCGTGCCGACCTATTTGCTGACGATCGCCTACGACGGATCCAACTACCATGGCTGGCAGCGCCAGCCGGGCGTGCGCACCGTGCAGGAAGAGCTCGAGAAGGGCCTGCGCCGCATTGACTGCCCTGTTGCTGTGCACGGCGCGGGGCGTACGGACACCGGGGTGCATGCGTTTGCGCAGTGCGCCCATATCGAGCTGCCGCGTGCGTTTCCCGAAGGTCGACTGGCCCTCGCGATCAACTCCAACATCCCCGAGGACATCTCGGTGCGGCGGGCCATCGTGGCGCCCGAAGGCTTTCACGCACGTTTCCATGCTCGTGGCAAGCGCTATGCCTATCGCGTGATTTGCAGCGCGGAGAAGCCAGCTATCGGTCGCGCCTACTTTCACTGGAGTCGGCGGGAGGTGGACTTGGAGGCGATGCGCCGCGCTGCGCAGTGTCTGCGTGGCAAGCACGACTTCGCGTCGTTCGCGACCAATCCTGGCTATTCGCGCTCGCGCGGCACCGTGCGTCGGCTTTCGCACGTGCACCTGATGCGCCGCCGCAACGGCTTCGACTTCGTCGTGCAGGGCAGTGGCTTCCTCTACAACATGGTCCGAAACCTCGTCGGAACCCTGCTCGAAGTCGGCTACGGCAACCGGCCGCCGGAGTGGCTGGCCGACGTCCTGAACGGCTGCGACCGACGGCTTGGTGGCCCGACGGCGCCGGCGCGCGGTCTCTACCTGCAGCGCGTGCTCTACGCGCCGGGCTATGCACCCGGGGCGGAGATCCCCGGCGAAGACCTCGTCTAGAAGCGGATGGTGCGCGCTTGGCTGAGCGAGAAGCTCGACAGCCCGGCGCCTTCGATGACCGCGTGCTGCACGTAGAGGCGCAGGTTGGCGAAGGCTGGCACCGTCTGGATGACGTGGACGAAGTTGCCGGCCGCGTCGGTCAAGCCGGCGTCGAGCAAGTCGGCAGAGACCAGCAGCTCGCAGCCGCCGCTCGTGCCGAGGATCGGATCCAGCGCGACGGGCGGGGCAGCCGCGCTCAGGCCGAACACGGCCACGCCGATGGCGCCTGGCGTGTGGTTGTCGCTGACGGTGGTCAGCGGGCTGCCGGCATAGACGGCGCCGCTCAATTCGAGGTTGGGCACGCCCGTTGGGCCGGCGCAGCCAGCGCCGTACGAGCAGCTGTTGGCGCCGACGTAGGCTAGGCCGGAGGTGCTGGAGCCAAGCCCGCTGAACGACCCGACCGGGGTCGCGGTGGTTCCGCCAGGTGGCACCAGGAAAACGTTGCCGCCTGCTGCGCCGATCAGGTAGCTGCCGTTTTCGTCGATGTCGAAGGAGTTCGGGGCGGTGACAATACCCGGGGCGATTTCATCCGTGACGGTGCCGGCGGCGTCGACGCGCACGAGGCGGTTGACGCCCAGCACGGTTGCCAGCACGTCGCCGTTGCAGGGGTCGAAGCTGACGTTCGAGACGAAGCCGCCAAGTCCCGTCGCGATCGTCGTCGCCACGGGCGCTCCAATGAGCAGGCGGTGGAGGCTGCCGTTGCCGCCGACCACGACACTTGCCGTGGCAGGGTCGCAGGCGCCGGCGTTGATGGAGGTGCCCCACGGTTGGGTGCCGCTCGACAGATCCGTCAGCGTGCCGCTCGTGGTCAGCAGTCGCACCTGATCGGTGCCGGCATCGGCGATCACGATTTCGGTCGAGGACAGCCACGACATCTGCGCCGCCGTGCCGACGGCCGTCGTCAGGGGGGTGTAGAGGACAACGCCAGGGCCCGCGACGGTGGCACGGCCGACAAAGCCGAAGCCGCCGACCAGGACATCGAGTGGGTTGAAGGGGTCAAACAGGATCGATTGCGACGTGGCGCCGCCGAAGCCAGGCGTCGTGATCGTTGTTGCTGTGCCGGCGTTGATGACGGCAAACTCGCTGGTCGAAAAGCCGGTAACCGCGATGTCTCCGGGCACGATTTGGGCCGCCAGCGGGCAGGCAAGAAGGCTAAGGGACAGGAAGGAGGCGTAGTTCATTCGTGGTTCGTAGGCTGTGGCGGTGCCGTAGCCGGACAGGAGTAGGCGCCGCAGAGCGGGCTCGTGGGCTTTTGGACGTGAGACTAGAGCACGCCAACGCGCGCAGTGGCATGATGTAGCCATGCGACGGGGATGGGACGAAGACTCTCTTTGGCAGCGGCTTCAGGAATTCGAAATCGATGTGCCAGGAGCGCATCTCACGTTCCGGCAGCGGCTTGCCCGGGAGAACGGCTGGAGCCAGGAGTTCGCCCAGCGCGCGATCGAGGAATACCGGCGCTTCGTCTTGCTTGCGATGACGGCGGGACATCCGGTGACACCCTCTGATGAGGTCGACCAGGTCTGGCACCTGCACCTGTGCTATACGCGTTCGTACTGGGACGACCTTTGCGCCAAGGTGTTGGAACGGCCACTGCACCACGGCCCGACGCTTGGCGGGGGCGGCGAGCGCGCCAAATTTGATGATTGGTATCGACGCACGCTGGTCAGCTACGAACGCCGTTTCGGAGTGCCGCCGGCAGATCTCTGGCCGCCGCCGCACGTTCGCTTTGCGCCACGGCGTGGTCGGCGCCATCGCCGCATCGCCTTGCCGCGCGCGCCGCTCGTCGGAGTGGCTGGAGCTCTGCTATGCCTGCTTGCTCTGGGCTGCTCGCGCACCGGCGGAGACATGACGTTTGCTTCGACCGTGGCTCTGCTCGGAGTCTTTGGAGTCGTCGCTGTGCTCGTGTGCGCGATGCGTGAATCCCCCAGTCGAGGTTCTGGTCGAGGCGGCGGCGATGGCGGCGATGGCGGCTGCGGCGTCGGCAAAGACGGCGGCCACGTTGATTTCGGGGGCGGCGGCGATGGCGGCGGAGATGGCGGCGACGGATGTGGCGGCGGGTGTGGCGATTGACGGCAGCCGGCGTTCCCTGCGGCCTCGGCGCCCTGCCGGCCGCCTGGTCCGATCGGGAACGCCCACTCATCTCGGGCCCAGCAATCTCGGGATCGTGCGACACCATCCGGGGGGCGCCGGCTACGTCGGTCTTCCCGGTCGCGTTTGCCAAAAGACTGCAGGTCTCCTGAATATCTCGGCCGATACCTCGTTTGGCCGCCTCGGCGCTCACATTCGCCTTCGCTTCCGAACCGCCACGATCTTCCGAACCGCCATGATGACACGACGAACCCTCGCCGTCCCGGCCGCGCTCACCGCCGCCGTCCTCTCTGCCACGATTTCATCTTCGGGCGTTCTTTCTGCTCAGGGTGTTCTGTCCCTTCAGGGTGTTCTGTCCGCTGAGGGTCGTCTGGCTGCTCAGGAAGGAGATGCCCAGGATTCGATGGCGAAGAGCTCGTCGCGGCAGATGCTTTCCGAATCCGCGGCGGTGAGGACCGTTCGCAGCGTCGACCAGCTGCTGCCGGCGTCGTCCTACGCAGCGATTCGCTTTGGCGGTTTGTCGGCGTTCCGCAAGGCCGCCTCCGACCAGCCGCTTAGCCAGTTGTTCGAGCAGTTTTTGGGGGAGCTTCCTGCCGAGCTGCGCGAGGAGATCGTCGCAGGCAACCTCGACCAGATGGCCGACGAGGTGAGGCGAGAACTCACCAACATGGGGATCAAGCCGACAGACCTCCGCTCGATGCTTGAGCGGCCGATGGCGGTTGGAGTGGGGCGCATCTCCCTGGAAGGCATGGGGCCGTCCGTTTGCTTGTTGATCGATGCCGGCGATGCCCGCCAGCAGATCAATCGCTGCATGAAGGCGGTTGGCGGCATGCTGCCGCGCATGGGTGCCGACACGTCGCTTGGCCGCGTCGAGATCGCCGGGCACGCGCTCTATCAGCTGCAGTTTGACGGCGGCCCGTCGGTGTTCGCCGGCTGGCTGGGTTCGACCTACTGCGTCAGCAACAGCCGCGGCTACCTGCGCGAGGTGGCTGCCGTAGCGGCAGGGCAGCAGGCATCGCTATTCGGCACGACACGCGCCGGCGAACTGCACGGCAAGCTGGGCGGTGAGCCGCTGCTCGCCGGCGCGCTCAACGCCAGCACGATCATGGATGCCCTCGCGCCGCACATGCCCTACGAAGCCGGGGACTTTGCCGATGCGCTCGGCGTCGGCCGGCTCGATACGGTCTATGGCGGTGTGGCCGGCAGCCCGACCGGCAGCAAGGACCTGTTTCATCTAGGCCTTGCTGGCAGCAGCGATGGCCTTCTCAAGTCGCTGGTGCAGCAGCCCGCCAATCTCGACTTCGCCAGCATTTGCTCCGAAAACACCGTCGTCTTTGGCGCCGGTAGCTTTGACGTGCCAGCGGTTCTGTCGGCCTTCGAGAAGTTTGTCGACCTGCTTCCCCAGCAAGCACAAGACGAGATGCGGCGCGAAATGGGCCGCGAGTTCGGCCGAGAATTGCGCCGTATGGGCACCTCGCCACAAGAGCTGCACGCGATGATGCAGGCGTTTGGCAGCCAGGTTGGCATGGCCTTGTCGCTAGAGAAGGGGCCGGTGCCAAAGCCGGAACTGCTGATGCGCCTGACGGTGCGCGACCACGATTTGGTGGCCGGCCTGCTGCAGCGTGTCGAGCAGATGTCGAGCCAGGAAGGTGGTGTCGAGTGGCGTTCGCGCAAGAGCGGTGACGATGCGATCCGCTTCTGCAGCATGCAGGTTGAAGGCGGGCTGATGCTGACGCCGTGCTACCTGCTGACCAACGATGCGCTTTGGTTTGGTTCGGATGCGCTCGGCCTGTCGCGTGCGATGAAGCGTGCCGACCGTCCCGAGCAAAGCTTGGCGGCGCAGCCAGACTTTGCCCAGATGGCCGACAAGACCGACGGTGCGAGTGGCGTGCTCTACGTGCGTGCGTTCCGCGGCGTCCAGATCGGCTGGCGTTCGGTCGAGACCATGCTCTACCCCATGCTCGATGCCCAAGCGGACGAGATCGGCTTTGGCAGCGAGGCGCTGCCCGACCAAGAGCAGATGGCCAAAGCGCTGGGCACGACGACGATTGCCTACCACGTCGGCGACGATGGCGTCACGGTCCGCGCCGAGGGCTCGATGACGATTGGTGCGCTGCTCGCCGGGTTGGGGGCGATGGCGGACCGTGTTCTCTCGCTCGCGTCCGCCCAGGTTTTCTAACCGGGGTGGCGTCAAAAAGGCGCGGAGCCGATCTGCGCGCTGTGCGGCGCCATGCGCCGGCAGCGTGGCCCGCTTTGGCTGCGGGTTTTTCAGGCCCGCTTGCCGTCGACGTCGACAGGGCTCTTGCGTGGGCCTGTCGTGGGCGCCAGCCTCTCGACCTATGAGCAAAGAAGACGATGCCCGCCGCCGCCGGTTGCGAGCGATGCTGAATGGCGACGAGGTGGACCTTGCCGTGGGGGCCGAAGATCTGCGCTGGCTTCTGGATGAGGTCGGTCGCCTGGCGCAGAGCAACGATCGCTTGCGCCGTCAAAATCGTCGGCTGCGGCTCAAGGCGCGCGGCGAGTCGCCGGCTGGCGGCGATGGCGCGGATGCCGGTCCGGACGATTCGTCGGATGTCGGGGCGCCGGAATAGTTCGCTCGCATGCGGGGGCGGACGCGGCCTCGCTGCCGCCCACGATTTTTTTGGCTGGCAGGCCGCCAATCGCAAACCGAAGGCTCAGGCGCGCTATCGTGGGCTCAGCAATGGAGAATGGAATGTCGACTCTGAAAGCCTGTTTCTGCTTCGCGCTGCTGGTGCTGCTTGCCGCGGCCTCTTTTTCTACGGTCGCTTCGTCGCAGGGACCGCGCTTCTTCAAGGCGGACAAGGTCGAGCGCAAGACCGAGGCGGGAGACGATGGTCAGCACACGTGGGTGGCCTGGCATTCGCCCGACTGCCACAGCTGCAAGGGTGTTGGCAAGTCGACCTGCGTCACGTGTGCTCGCTTCGCCAAGGACGCAAAAGACTGTCCCGAGTGCCACCGCAAGGATCCCAAGCTGCTGGTCGAGTGCCGCGTTTGCGCCGGCAGCGGCAAACTAGCGGATCCGCTCGAATCGGCTCCCTGTGCCGGCTGCATGGGGGCGGGCTTCTTGGTCTGCACGGTGTGCGGCGGCGGTGGGCAGCTCAAGGTCGGTGGCGCCAAGCGCTGGAGCGACTGTCCAACCTGTCGGGGAGACGGCGGCTTTCCGTGCGGGGGCTGCAAGGGCAAGCGCACGATGTCCAGCCTGCAGATCAAGCCGTCGCTTCGCGATGCGCCGCTCGACAAGCTGCTCAAGGCGAAGAAGGACCTCGACAAGACGATCGCCAAGTTTGAGGCGTTTGCTCCGGTCGGCGGCAAGGGCGCCCGCAAGGCGGTCAAGACGCTCGGTTCGGCGTACAGCGCCGCCAAGAAGCTGCACCCGGCTTTCAAGGCGCTGCCAAAGTCGAGCAAGGACTACATGAACAAGACGTTCGCGGGCAAGCAGTTCCAGGGCTCCGACGAACGCGAAGCCGATACCTTCAAGATGCTGAAGCGCAACGCGGAGTACTACCTGCAGTGGCAGCGGCGCATGCTGCAACTCGCCATCGAACGCGCGGAGACCAACGCCAAGGCCGGCAAGTAGCCGAGCGGATGTTTCTGCGCAGCGTGGCGCAGGTCAGCAGTCATGTCGCAGGGGATCCGTTTCCCGATCTATCGATCGGGTAGTCTCCGCCGCATGCGTCCGCATTCGTTTCTGACCCGGCTTGCATTGGCCGGCACGCTTTCCAGCCTCGTTCCCGCCGCCCCTGGCCAGTCCGCCGGCGCCGCCGGCGTGACCAATCCCTCGATCCTGGTGGCGCCATCGGCAGCTGCACCGGCGACCTGGGCGTCGCAAACCTACGAGCAGACCCAGGCGAGCGTGGTCTGGGTCGCGGTCGAGGTCGATGGCCCGCGCGGGCAGTTTGAGCTGACGCGGGCAAGCTCCGGCGTCATTGTCGACGGCTCGGGCCTCGTGCTGACGTTGCTGCATCTGGTCCGAGAAGCCATCGGCGCTGACGACAAGAAGGTTGCGGTGCAGCTCAACGATGCCGCCAACTCGCGGCTCGAGGCCAAGGTGGTTGCGACCGACGCGTCGCGAAACCTGGCCTTGCTGCAGGTCGCCCCGCCCGCCGATGGCTTGCAGGCGGCGAAACTGGGGCCGGCCATGCCGTCGTTTGGCGAACCACTGCTCGTCGTCGCGCGACCGACGGGGGAAGACATGCTGGCGTTTGCCGGCGTTGCCAGTGCGGCGCTTGCACCGGTCGTGCTCGGTGGCTCGAAGCGCACGCCGGATGAGTTCTTTCTGACCGATGCCCGCAGCGACGAACGCTGCGATGGGGCTCCGGTCTTTGGTGCGGATGGCGTTCTGCTCGGCCTCTACGCGAGTGAGCACGTGCTGCTCGACGTCCGCGAGCCGACCCTCGCGGACCTCAAGCGGCCGAGCTTTGGCTCGGTGGTCTCCATCGAGTTGGCTCGCGATGCCTTTGCTGCGGCGTTCAAGACGGGCTCCAACCCGAGCCTGCGGGCGGCCAGCCAGCGCGACGTGCACCCCTGGGCGAAGGCTGTTGCTGCGGCGCAAGCATCGGTCGTCGGGGTGCGTCGGGTCGGCGCCAACTCGGCTGCCGATCCGAGCGATCCAGGCATGGCGGTGCGCCGGGCTTCCGTTGGCTCGGGCGTGGTGCTGTCCGCGACCGGCTTGGTCGTCGCCAATGGGCACGTCTGCGACGGCGGCAACGTCGAGGTCGTCGTGGGTGCCAACACATACCCCGCAGAGGTCGTCAGCACGCACGCTCGCAGCAACCTCGCTCTGCTCGAGGTCGAACTACCCGCCGGCGTGCGCCTTGTCCCGGCTGGGTGCGGGGCCGATGACGACGCCATGCTGGGCGAGGCCGTGCTTGCGCTCGGCAGGCCTTCGGGCCAGAGCGTCGTGGTCAGCAAGGGCGTCGTGTCGGCAAAGCGCGGCCGTCGCGGCTTGCGTATCCAGGCGGATGCGGATCTCGGCAACGCCAACGGCGGCGGCGCAATCATTGATGCGGCAGGGCGTCTGATCGGCATCGGCGATGCGGGCCGAATCGATCCGGTCGAGATGGCCTGGATGATGCGTCGGGATCAGGCGCAGCAGCAAACCAATCTGTCGACGTTCGTTTCGATTGCCCAAGTGCGCAGCGCGTTCGCATCCGAGCTTGGCGACTGCGATGCCGCGGACGCGCCGATCTTGGCGGCCGCGTCTGCGCCTGCAGCCGCCGCCGGGGCGACGCGGACTTCGGCGCTGACGCGCATGGTCGAGCAGGTCAACGGCGCCCTGCTCAATGTCTACATCAGCAAGAACATGGCGAAGGTCGATCCGGAGGACCCGTTCCCGCCGGATCCTGAATGGCAGACGCTTGGTCTTGGCTCCGGCGTCATCATCGACCCGAGCGGTCTTGCGATCAGCAACTGGCACGTCGTCGATGAAGCGACGGGGCCCGACGGCAGCAGCCTCGACGACCACCGGCTGACGGTTCGGGTCTTTAGCGGCCGCGAGTTCGAAGTCGAAGTGCTCAGCATCTCGCGCGAAGACGACCTGTCGCTGCTGCAGCTCAAGCTTGAGCCAGGCGAGCAGGTGCCCTTCGTCAAGCTTGGCAGCTCCGATCGCCTGCGCATTGGTGAGTCGGTTGCCGCCATCGGCAACCCGCACGGCCGCGCCAACACCATTACCTATGGCGTTGTCTCCGCGAAGGGCGACGCGATCCGCGTGAAGGGTCGCTGGGCCAAGCTCAAGCATTTGATCGAGACCGATGCGGCCATCAATGGCGGCAACAGCGGTGGCGCGCTGCTCGACATGGCCGGGCGTTTGGTGGGCATCAACAGCGCCGGCGGCGGCACGTTCAACAACACCGGCTATGCCATTGCCGTCGATCACGTGCGCCGGCAGCTCACGGGCCTGCTGCTGCAGCCCTACAAGCTGCGCAGCCCGAACTTTGGCATGCGCGTGCTCGATGACGTCGACGCCAAGGCCGTTGTGGTCATGGATGTTGATGCACGTGGCCCAGCCGCACGCGCCGGCATCCAGTCTGGCGACCGCATCCAGTCGCTTGCCGGTGTGCCGATTGCGTGGACGCCAGACTATGCGCGCCGCCTGTCTTCGCTCGAAGCTGGGGTGGCGACGACGCTGGTGCTGTTGCGCGGTGGTGAGGAGGTCCGCGTCGAGGTTGCCCCTTGTGCGCCTGAGGTCTGGGCCGCAATCCGGCAGTCCGGTCTCGAGCTTGAAGACTTCCGCTACAGCGCCGATCCAGATCGCGTGCGCCAGGCTTCGATTGCCCTCTACCGCGCCGTGACGGGCGATGTGAACGGGGAGCCCGTGCAGATCCCGGTGCAGGTCGTTGCGGTGGGGCGCGCGTTCCGCGACGGGGATCGGCCGCAGCCGCTGAAGCCGGGCGACCTACTGCTCGGGGTTGAGCTCCCAGGCGGCATCGCGGGCGAACCCAAGCTCACGCCCATCGACAGCGTGGCCATGCTGCGCGATCTCTTCAATGACCAGGTGGTCGGCAAGACCAAGGGCGTGGACCACTACAAGGTGCCGGCCGAATATGAGATTTGGAGAGAGCGCGGGGGGGAGGTGGTGAAGGTCACGGTTCCCGCGCGCCGGCTGCTCTGGTAGCGCTCCGTTTTCGTGGCGCCTCTGGGGCGTGGCGCGTCCGGTCGATCGGACCGCCACCTTTCGCGGCGCTACTTGGCGGTGAATCCGCCGCGTAGGCTGCCGGCTTCGCCATCCTTCGACCAAGACCAAACGAACTGGCACTTGCCCTTCGGCAGCGCATCGAGGGGCCAGAAGGTCGCCATGCCCGGGGCCGTGGTCGTGCGCACGCTGCCGTCGTCAAACCGCATCACGCCCTCGACTTCCTTGCCGTCCTTGCCGACGACGCGGCACTTCAGCGAGCTGCGTAGGCCAATGCCGCCGTTGCTGCCGAAGTGCATCGTCAGCGGGAAGCCGATCGTCTTGTTGCCTTCGCGACCGTTGTCGGCGAGCAGCTTGGCGGCTTCGGGGCCGAGGTCGGCGACCGCGACTTCGCGCTCGAACAGGAGGCCGTTGTCGTTGCGCGGCGGATAGCAGTCAAAGCCGGACTGCGGGTTCTTGGGGTCGCCGATGCCGCTGGTGGCGTTGATGACCAGGATGTCGCCTTCGAGATACATGCCGACAGCGAGCAGCGTGTGGTTCAAGAAGAGATCGCGGTAGCCGGGCAGATACACCCAGCGATCGAAGAGCTTGTCGGCCTTGCCGATCTTGGCCTTGGTCTCGACAACGGCCATCTGCGCGAACAGGCTGCCGACGTAGGAGCCGCCGAGGTCGATCGACTGGGTGTGTTCGGCGGCGGGGCCGCGCTGGTCCTTGTTGGCTTTGAGGTATTCCGCATGGTCGCGACAGCGCGTCGAAAAGTTGGCCGACCACGTCACCGGCGTGCGCTGGAACTTCGCGCGGCGGGCGTTGAACTCGAGCAGCCACTTGTCGACGCCCTTGCTGATCGCGCTGACCGGCGGCGTGTTGTTTTGGATCGCCTTGAGCACCGGCGACGCCTCGGTCCAGAAGTCTTCCCACTCCTTGTCGAGCTGCGGGATTGTCACGCCGCTGTGCTTTTCGGCGAACGACTTCTCAAACTCGGCCGGCTGCTTGCGGCGGCCCTTTTTCATCTCCTGCGCGATCTGGTCCATCGTGCGCAGCATTTCCGGATCGCGGCGCAGCATGTAGTCGCAGAACGACCACGCCTTGATGCGCTCCTGGTTGCTAAAGTTCGACGCGTCGCAAAACGGCAGCGAGTTGGCCGGGATCCCGCCCGTGCTCTTCCACGCCATCTCGAGGGAGAGCGTCTTCCAGACGTCAAAATCGGGCGACGTAAACTCGCGGTCTTCTTCGCTTGCGGTGGTGCCTTCTTGGCGCTTGCGGTCGACGGCGAACAAGCGGTTGTTGTTGAAGATCATGCCGACCAGCGTGTGGCCGATGCCCTCGTTGTAGCCGGTGCTGCCAAAGCGCGAGTAGATGCTGGCGACGTTGCGGACGCAGGCGTCGAGCAAGGTCTGCTTGCCGGAGGTCGCGCCGACGCGCACGCCGTCAATCGTGCTCGTCGAGCTGTTCTCGAGCTTCCAGGCGAGCTCGGGAACGTCATTGGCCTTCAGGATCTGCTGGTAGGTTTCCTTGGCGGGAAAGAACGCCCACTTGAGTGGCCATGGCCCGTCGGCATACTGCCACGGAAAGGCCACGCGGCAAACCCGCAGGGCCCGTTCGCCCCAGGCCACCGCCGCGTGCAGATTCTCTTCCTCGTCGGGACTGCCGTGCAGCGTGAAGTGCTCGGAGGTCACCGTCATGTAGGGCACCTGGGCGTTTTGCAGGACGGCGCACGCGACGTCGGCGACGGTCTCGGTCGGGTAGTCGATCCCCGCCTGTTCGGCGACCGCCTTCTCGATCATCTTGCTGCGGTCGTAGAGCGTCTTCTCAAGGTCGGTGCCGCTGACGCCGCCGATCTCTTTGTGCTCGAGGGCTTTGCTGGCTTCCTTGTCGTCGTCGGTCCAGCGCAGCACCATGCGCCAGTGGTGCACGGCGCGGTCGCGCCGCCCCGCCTTGTCGTACTGCTTCGCCAGCGACTTGTGCTGCTTGGCGAGATTTTTCTCGAGCGAGCGGTACTGGCTCTGCAGGCCCTTGCCGTCACTGCCCTTGCCGGTGTCCTTGGTGGGGTAGGGGCGCTTGGAGTCGATGTTCCAGCTCGAGCCGATCTTGACGTAGCCGAGGGCGGTCCAGGCGATTTTGTTGTCTGGCTCGTAGAGCTTGATCGTCTTGAGCCAGACGACTTTGGCGATGCGCGGGAAGCCCTTGTCAAAGGCCTTCTTGGCGTAGGTGTTGAGCGTCTTCGCCTGACGCTGGTTGAACTTGGCTTCGTCGATCTGTGCGTTCGCGGCGCTGCTCATGGCGGCGGTCAGGACGAACAGGGCGGACAACTGCAGTGCGTTACGGATCATGGGTGCTTGGTGGGTCCCTGGGCCGCGGCAAGGCGGCCCCGGCTGGGTGCTGCAATGTAACCCGATCGGGCGCTTCCTGCGATTGTCCGGGGCGGTCGGATTGGCCGTTGCGCAGGCCGGGAGCATCGCCATACTTGTCGCCCCGATTCAGGCGCAGGGCCGTGCTGGCCCGTACCAATCGGAACGTTGATATGAGTACGGTCTACGACATCGGTGTTCTCGGCGGCGACGGCATTGGCCCAGAAGTGGTCGACGAAGCACTCAAGGTGCTCGATGCGGCCGAGCAGGTCTTTGGGTTTTCGACCCGGCGCGAGCCGCTGCCGTATGGCGCGGAGCACTTTCTGAAGACCGGCGAAACGATGCCGGACGAAGCATTTGAGCGGCTGCGCGGCATGCATGCAGTGCTCTTCGGCGCGATCGGCGATCCTCGGATCGAGGTCGGCAAGCTCGAGTTCGCGATCATCGCGGGCCTGCGGCACAAGCTGGACCTGTTCGTCAACTTGCGCCCGATCAAGCTCTATCACGAGTCGCTGTGCCCGCTGAAGGGCAAGAAGCCCGAGCACATCGACATGATGTTCTGCCGGGAGAATACCGAAGACGCCTACGCCGGCATCTACGGTTCGACCAAGAAGGGCACGCAGGACGAGATCGCGCTGCAGCAGATGCTCTACACGCGTCGCGGCACCGAGCGCATCATTCGCCACGCGTTTGAGCTGGCCAAGGCGCGCGGCCCCAAGCCCGGCGCCGACAAGCCGAAGGTTTCGCTGATCGACAAGGCCAACGCGGTTCGTGCTCAGGACCTGTGGACAAGGGTCTTTGCCGAGGTGGCGGCGGAGTATCCGGACATCGATACCGACCACGCCTACATCGATGCGGCCTGCATGTACATGGTGCAAACGCCCGAGCGCTTCGACGTGGGGGTCACGACCAACCTGTTCGGCGACATCATCACGGACCTCGGCGCCGAGCTGATCGGCGGTCTCGGGATCGCGGCGTCTGGCAACATCCACCCGGGCAAGGTGTCGATGTTTGAGGGCATCCACGGCTCGGCGCCGGCGCTCAAGGGCAAGGACGAGGCGAGCCCGCTCGCGACCATCCTGTCGATGACGATGATGTTCGAGCACATCGGCGAGCGCGACGCCGCCAAAGAACTCGAGGCGACGATCGCCGACCTGCTGCAGTCGGGTCGGATCCGCAGCCTGCGCGCCGGCGACCACGCCTGCAGCGAGCTCGGAACGATGGTTCGCGACGAGCTGCTGGCGCGCGCGCGCTAGGCCGAACCCCGGCGCCCCGGGGGCTCGCATGAGGGCGCAGTGGCGATGCGCCAGCGCTCCGCGGCAGGTCGTATCGAGCTCGGTTTCGATTCCGCGCTCGGTTCGGGGTGTGGCGGAACTCCGGTCTCGGCGGATGATCGGGATCTCGGAGCGGGTCGATTCGGTGGCGGCGGCATGCAGGGCTTCCTTGAGGATCTGTCAGATGTTCTGCCTGGTGTTGAGCCTCTGATGTCGGGGAATTCTGCGGGCACGAAGACGCTCGTCGCGGCGTTGCTGCTCCTCGGCGGGAAGCTCCTCGACGGGAAGTAGCGAACATGCATTCGGCGCAGCGCCTTGCGACAAACGCCTTCGCATCCCGGATCATGCCCCGTCTACCAGATGCACTACACTAGAGGTCGCCCTCGGGAGGCCAGCAAAGACCAATCCGTTACCTCGCTCGTGTGGGAGAACGCAGAGATGTCCGTAAGGCGCCCTATCGTGGGGGCCCGCAAAGACGGCACCTCGACAACCCGCAAGCAATCCCTCAGGAACTCAAATGAAAATCCGTTTCGCCGCTGCTGCCAGCCTTCTGGTTCTCGCCCTTCCCCTCGCCGCCCAAACCGACGCGCCGGCAAAGGCGCCTGCCGCAAAGGTCGAGGCCGTCTTCTACAAGGCCTACTACCTCGAGAAGGGGCAGCGTGACTACGCGGGCGCCAGCGCCCTCTACGAGGAGTTCTTGACCAAGGCGCCGGCGCACAAGCTCGCCAAGGAAGCTGCCAAGCAGCAGTTCCGCCTGCTGGAGCGCACGGGCCAGGCCAAGAAGCGCGATGCCTTCAAGGCCAAGTACAAGGACCTGCTCGGCAACTTGGCCAACGCGACGACTCGCACGCGCCCAGCCCGTGGCGAAGGTGAGCAAGGCCGTGGCCAGCGGGGCGAGCGCGGTCAAGGCGGCCAGCGTGGTCAAGGCGGCCAGCGTGGTCAGGGCGGCCAGCGGCGCAGCCGCGGCGGCATCTTCGGCCTCATGCGCAACGAGACCAAGCTCGCCGACATGTCGGAAGAGCAGATGACGGAGCTCAAGTCCGGCATCGAAGGGGCCTCGGAGATGATCGATCGCATGCGTGGCCGCATGGGCGATGAGATTGCGGACAAGCTCGAAGCCGCCGCTGGCAACCTCAAGAAGGCGCTCGACGCCGGCAAGATGGAAGATGCACAGAAGGCCCTCGACGGCCTGCGCGAAGCGTTCCCGATGCGTCGACGTGGCGGCAACGGCAACGGCGGCGGGCGCGGCGGGCGCGGCGGTGAAGGCGGTGAAGCTGGCGGCGGTCGCGGCGGGCGCGGCGGCGAAGGCGGTGAAGCTGGTCGTGGCCGCGGCGGCCGCGGCGGCGGCGGAATCTGATCCGCGGCAGTGCCGTCTTCGCGAGGCACGCCGTGCTCTCCGAGCCGGCAAACTCGGCAGAAAGCAAACTCGGCAGAAATCGGCGCCGCGTCTCCAATTGATCGCCCCTGCATGGGACGATGGCGCGCGTGCCACGCCCTACTCGCAACCGCCGGCCGCGCGGCCCGCACGAAGATCCTGTGCAGCTCGAGGTGTTCCACCACCTGCTGTCGGCCTACTGCGAAGAGTCGGGCGCGCGCCTTCGACTGAGCGCCATCAGCCCGAACATCCGCGAACGCGCGGACTACTCGGTCGCTGTCTTCGACCGCGACGGCAGGCTGTGCGCGCAGGCGGCACACATTCCGGTCCACCTCGGCAGCGCAGGTGAGGCGGTTGCGGCGGTGCGCCGTGAGCTGGAGCTCGCGCCCGGCGACGTGGCCATCCTCAACGATCCGTACTGCGGCGGCACACACCTGCCCGATATCACGATGGTGCGGCCGGTCTTCGGCAAGGACAGCAGCACGCAGCCGGAGTGGTTTGTCGTCAACCGCGCCCACCATGCCGACGTCGGCGGCGCGGTGCCCGGTTCGATGGGCATCGTGCGCGATCTGTTTGCCGAAGGTCTGGTGCTGCCGCCGGTGCACTTCCGGCGCCGCGGCGAGCTGCAGCAGGACCTCTTGCGCCTGCTGGGCCGCAACGTGCGCGGCAAAGACGAGCGCCTCGTCGACCTGCGGGCACAGGAAGCGAGCCTGGTGCAGCTGGAGCATCGTCTCCTGGCGCTCGGCGCCGAGCACGGCCGCGCGCGCGTGCGCCGCATCACGGGAGCGCTGATGGACGCCAGCGAACGCGCCGGCCGCGAGCTGCTTCGTGGCCTCAAAAAGGGGCACTACACCGCTTCGGACCATCTCGACGACGATGGCTTCGGCGGCCCGCCGCTGCCGATCCAGCTCGAGCTGAAGGTGAGCGGGCGGCTCGCCGAGTTTGACTGGCGCGGCACCTGTGACCAGGCCAAGGGCGGCGTCAACGCCAACCCCGGCATCGTCATGGCCGCCTGCGTCTACGCGCTGCGCTGCCTGTGTCCCGGCCGCTTGCCAACCAACGATGGCTTGTTTCGCCTGATCCGGCTGCGCACGCGGTCGGGAAGTTTGGTCGATCCGCAGTCGCCAGCTCCCGTCGCGGGCGGCAACGTCGAGACCAGTCAGCGGCTCGTCGACGTGGCATTCGCCGCGCTGGCTGCCGCCGCACCGGACCGCGTGCCGGCCGCGTCGGCGGGCACGATGAGCAACCTGTCGTTCGGCGGTCTCGATCGCAGCGGACGCGAGTTTGCCAGCTACGAGACGCTGCCCGGTGGCGCAGGCGCTGCACCCGGTCACCCCAGCGCTGCGGCCATTCAGACCCACATGACCAACACGCGCAACACGCCGATCGAGGACATCGAGCAGCGGCTGCCACTGCGCGTTCGTTCGCTGTCGGTGCGGCGCGGCAGCGGTGGGCGCGGCCGCGAGGCGGGCGGCGACGGGCTGGTCAAGCAGGTCGAAGCGCTCGCGCCGATGCAGGCATCGTTTTTGGGCGAACGGCAGCTAGCAGGGCCGCCGGGCCTGGCTGGCGGCGAGCCCGGCAAGCCGGGCCGGCTGTTTGTCGAGCGGAGTCGCTCCTCCGGGGCGGCCGGCGCAGGCCGCCGTCAGCGTTTGCCCGCAAAGACGACGGTTGAGCTCGAGGCTGGCGACGTGCTGATCGTAGAAACGCCGGGCGGCGGGGGCCACGGATCGGCACCCGGCCGGCGCCGAGAGGCCGCCAAGCAGGCGAGCGCAAAGCGGGCCCCCGGCAAGTCGCCCAGCAAGCTTCGCACCACACCTCGCTCGGGCGGCAGAAAGGGCTCCGGAAAGGGCTCATGATGCGCGTTCGCCGGCAGCGGCAGCGGCAGCGGCGGCGGCGGCGGGAGTGGCGATGGCGATGTCTCTGTCTCTGGCTCGCCGCTTCGCTCGCGTCAGCCTGCGTTGCGCCGCGCTACAGCCCCTATCCGCTCGACCTCAGCCACGAGCTGCCGGAGGATGCTTTCGCGCGCTGCCGCGCCGTGCTGTTGGCCGACTTCGAGGTGCTGGAGCACGTCGATGAAGGCCACTTTCGCATCCAGACGGGCTGGCAGCCAACGCGTGAGCCGCCGGGGGAGCGTCGGGCGACGATCTATCGGGAGAGCGATCGGCAGCGCTCGCTCGCCGTTGTGGTTGAGCAGCGCTGGCTGGAGGTGCCGCTGCTTGGGCCGCCGGCATGGACGCCGCCGCGCGGGGACGCGCAGGCCGAGCGCCTGCTCGCGGATCGGTTGCGCGACGCTCTGGCAGTCGGATGGCTCACGAAGGACGGCTAGGAACAGAAATCGAAAACGCGGCGCGCGGCCGCGGCGATTCTGGCCCGGCGGCGGGGCGTCGCTCAGCTGGCCCATAGGTCCTTGCGGGTCGGGCTGGGCCTCGTCAGCTTGGACTGGCAGCGGCCGCGCTTCGGCAGCATCTTTTCCGGCAGCACTCGGGCCGGCTGACTCCGCGTCGGCTGGGCGAGATCCGCCCGCAGAATGGCCGCGCGGATCAGCGGCAGCGCGGCGTCCGGTCGGCGGTCGCGATGCCGCCGCAGCATCGTGAGGCCGCGTTCGACGTGGCCGCGCAGCTCCCGCAGCCGCGCGCGTGCCAGCAGCAGGCCCTCATCGACGTGCCGCGGGATGTGCCGGCCGAGCGCGCGGGCGGTCAGGCGGGCCTGGCGCGCGCCGCGCAAGGCAGCCAGCGCGTGGCGGGCGCTGTGCATCTGGCAGGCGGCCTCGAAGCACCACAGCCAGTTCGCCATGCAGTCGGGCTGCATCTGGGCCGCCCGCAGCAGCAGCGCATGGGGCGCCGGCTCGTGGCTTTGATGGGGGCGTCGCCATGCGGCCAGCGCACGTCGGGCGCCGCCGGTCGCTGGCAGCACGGGGATCCGTTTGGCCAGCCGCGCCAGCCGCAGCCGGCGGCGTGTCGGGTCGGGCCGTGCCGGCAGTCCCGAAAGCACGTGCAGCCCTCCGCGCAGGCAGAGCTGGTCGACGGCCAGTTCGCGCAGCCCCTCGGCCGTGCGGCGGTGCCAGAAGGCAGCGTCTGCATCGCCGTAGCCGAGGGCGGCTGCCACGCCGTCGAGTGTGCGTCGCAGCGAACGCATGCCCTGCGGTGTCTCGCGCACGCTGCTCGCCATGTTCATGCGTCCGTTTTGCAGGTGATGGAGCTGCGGCAGCTGTTCGACGCGCTCGTGCACGCCGTCGAGATAGAAGCTGGCATGCTGTTCGGGGGCGCACGGCTCGTGATCCATGTCCCGGCGCCGGCGCAGGTGGCGGATTTGTTCGTAGAGAAGGCGTTCGGAGCGCTGCATCCATCTGGCGTGACGCTCGCGCGCCGTCAGCCGCAGGATGTCGGCGCTGTTTTCGATGCAGTCGGCGGCGAGCTCTTGCTCCAGATCCTCTCGCCAGCCGTACAGAACCCCTGGGGCTACGCCCTTCCAGGAGCTGACGCGGCGCAGCACGCCCGGCAGCAGGCGTCGGCAGAACATCTGGCAGTGTCCCAGCGCGGCTAGGATGTCGGTTTCGCTTCGGGTCATGGTGGGGTCTCCCGAGCTTGTGTGGCGTTCCAGGGGGCAGTGGGTATGCTCGGCGCCCTTTTCCACTGCAGCGCGAACCATGCCGACCACTTGTGTCGTAGGCATCCTTTGGGGCGACGAGGGCAAGGGCAAGGTGATCGACTACCTCGCCAAAGATGCCGACTACGTCGTTCGTTTTGGGGGCGGTCACAATGCCGGCCACACCCTTGTCCTCGAGCCGGGCACGGCCCTCCAGGCCGGCCATTCCAATTCGGCGGGCGGGACTGCTTCAGCGGGCGGTGCTGCTTCGGCGGGCGGTGCTGCCGAACCAGCCGTCGGGACGGGCTCGGGCAGCAAGCTGGTCCTGCACCTGGTGCCATCCGGGATCGTGCATCCAAACACGATCAACGTGATTGGCAACGGCGTGGTGGTCGATCCGCTGCACCTTTGCGACGAAGTGGACATGCTGCACAAGCGCGGTCTCGACGTCGAGCTTGGCCGCAACCTGGTGGTGAGCGAGCGGGCGCACGTGATCTTGGCGGCGCACCGTCGCCAGGATGAGTGGGCCGAAAAGGTGCGCGGCAGCGGCCGCATCGGCACGACCGGGCGCGGCATCGGTCCGGCCTACAGCGACCGGTGCGCCCGGGTGGGCCGCCGGGTCGGAGATTTGTGCCGGCCGGAGCGACTCAAGGCGGCGCTGGCAGCGCTCGCAGAACAAAAAAACGCCCTGTTCGAGCCGGCTGGCATCGAGCTGCTGGATGAAGCGGCGATGTTCGATGAACTGCTGGCGGCGGGCGAGCGCCTGCGGCCCGCGATCGTCGATACGGGAGCTCTGTTGCGCAAGGCGCGAGCCGAATCGCGGCGCATCCTGCTCGAAGGTGCGCAGGGCTGCCTGCTCGACCTCGAGCACGGCACCTACCCGTTTGTCACCAGCTCGCATTCGAGCGCGGCCGGCGCCTTCAGCGGCACCGGCCTGCCGCCGCACGAGATGCGCACCATTGGCATCTGCAAGGCGTATGCGACGCGCGTCGGCGAGGGGCCGTTTCCGACCGAGCTCGACGGCGAAATCGCCGAGCGGCTGCGCGCGGCCGGCAACGAATACGGCTCGACAACCGGGCGGCCGCGCCGCTGCGGCGTCTTCGATGCGGTCGCGGTGCGCTACGCCGCGTCGGTTTCCGGCGTCGAGGAGCTGGTGCTGACGAGTCTCGACGTGCTGCGCGGCTTTCCGCTGCGGCTGGCGACCTCCTACCGCTTGCCGGATGGCTCAAGCACCGATGCTTTGCCGGCGTTCGATCTCGAGTCGGTCACGCCGGAGTTCACGGAGATGCCTGGCTTCGAAGAAGACATCTCGCACATCCGCGATTTCGACGAGCTGCCGGAGAACGCGCGCGCCTACGTGCACGCCATCGAGCAGCGCACCGGGGTGCGCGTCGCCACGGTTTCGGTCGGCCCTGGCCGCGATCAGATCATCCGCCGAGCTCCGTCCAGCGATGGGGTCACGGCTGGCGCGTCGACGCCTTCCTAGCTATGCGCGGCGACGACCAGGGAAAGCATCAGGATGTGGGCGAGCTCGTCGTCCCCAAGAGCGTTGCCGTCATCATGGACGGCAACGGTCGGTGGGCCAAGCGCGCCGGCTTCGAGCGCATCCGCGGCCACGAGCGCGGCATCGACGCCGTGCGCACCACGGTGACCGAGTGCGCCCGTCTTGGCGTCGAAGCGCTCGTGCTGTACGCGTTCTCGGAGGAGAACTGGCAGCGGCCCAAGCGCGAGATCGACATGCTGTTCAAGCTGTTGCGCCGATTCCTTGTCGAGGAGCGCGCGACGCTGATGGACAACAACGTGCGCATGCTGCACTCGGGCCGTCGCGAGCGGCTCGCGCCCGACGTGCTGGCGCTGCTGGATGAGACCATCGCGGCGACGGCCGGCAACACCGGCATGCAGCTGAGTCTCGCGATCAGCTACGGCGGCCGGCAAGAGCTGGTCGATGCGACGCAGGCACTGGCGCGGCGGGTGGCTGCTGGCGAACTGCAGGCGGAGGCGATCGACGAGCAGGCGATCCACGATGCGCTCTACCATCCGCAGCTGCCCGATCCGGATGTCTTGATCCGCACGGCGGGGGAGATGCGCATCAGCAACTTTTTGCTGTGGCAGGTGAGCTACGCCGAAATCCACGTCAGCGACGTCTGCTGGCCGGAGTTTGGCAAGGACCAGCTGCATGCGGCCTTCCGCGACTACGGGCGCCGCACGCGCAAGTTCGGCAAGGTTCTCTGAGGCGGCGCGCTGCTCGTCTCGCTTCCGTCAGTCTCGTTCCCGCCCGACCCGCATCCGCATGGCCAGTGACCTAAAGACCCGCGCCATCCTGGCGCCGACGATGCTGCTGATCGTGGGCGGCACCTATTGGTTGGACCTCAACGGCGTGCTCGGCCTCAAGGAAGGCGCGCTGTCGGCGGGCCTGCTGGCGCTGCTTGGCATCGCGGGGGCCTGGGAGTTTGGAACCTTGCTGCGCCAGGGCGGATTCGCTGTCGGCCGCAAGACGCTGGTGGTCGCGACCGCGATCCTGCTTGCCAGCGCATTTCCTTTTGGCTGGAGCGAGCTCGACCACGAGCTGTATCCGCTGGTTGCCGGCACCCTCTTGCTGCTCTTTCCGCTGGCCCTGCGTTCGCTCGGCAAGGTCGATATGCGCGAAGGGCTTGAGCGTCAGGGGCTGACGCTGCTTGGCTTCTTGATGGTGGGCTGGCCGATGTATCTCGGCATGGGGACCTGCCTGCGCTGCCTGCCGTCGCTGCTCTACGTGGTGCTGATCTGCAAGGGAGGCGATATCGGTGGCTACTGCCTGGGGCGGCTGTTTGGCCGCACCAAGCTGATTCCGCACATCAGCCCGGGCAAAACCATTGAGGGGGCCCTCGGCAGCCTGTTGGCTTCTGTTTTGCTCGCCTGGCTGCTCGCCGAGCCCCTGCTTGGGGGCCGGATCGACCTGCCAGTCTGGCTGGCTCTGGTGACCGGGGTCATGCTGAACTTCACCACCCAGACCGGCGATTTGATCGAGTCGCTGCTAAAGCGGCGCTGTGGCGCCAAGGACAGTTCGAACCTGCTGCCGGCGCACGGCGGCGTTCTGGATCTGGTCGACAGCCTGCTGTTCTCGTTCTGTGCATGGTTCCTGGTGCTGATCCTGCGAACCTGATCGTAGACTGCGCGCCACATGAGCGACGCGGACATCAGCATCCCGGTGGAGTCGACCGAAGAGGCGCGCACCCTGCTCGGGCCGTTGGACAGCAACGCCCGACTGATCCGAGAACTGCATGGCGTCAGCGTGCTGGCGCGCGACGGCAGCTTGCGCCTGCTCGGGGACGAAGAGCATGTAGCTGTCGTGCAGGCGGTTCTCGAAGAGTGCCTGAAGCGCATGCGCACGGGCCAGAAGCTGCCGACCCAAGAGGTTGCGCAGCGCCTGCGGCAGACGCTCGGCATGTCGGGCGGCGGCGGCGCGTCGGAGGCGTCGCCCGCCCAGGCAGGCGGCCGTGCCCAGGGCGGCGGCGGCGGCGGCGGCGTTGTGCGGGCGCGCACCGACGGCCAGAAGCGCTACCTCGAATGCATGGACAAGCACGACGTCGTTTTCGGCGTCGGCCCTGCCGGCACCGGCAAGACCTACCTCGCGGTCGCCAAGGCGGTCCAGGCGATGAAGGAAGGCTCGGTTCGTCGGCTGGTCTTGGTGCGCCCGGCGGTAGAGGCCGGAGAAAAACTCGGCTTCTTGCCGGGAGACTTTCAGGCCAAGATCGATCCGTATCTGCGGCCGATGCACGACGCCCTGCAGGATCTGCTCGACCCGCGCACGCGGATGCGTTGGCTCGAGAGCGAAGTCGTCGAAGTTTGTCCGCTGGCCTACATGCGCGGCCGCACGCTCAACCAGGCGTTTGTGATCCTCGACGAGGCGCAAAACACCACCGTGCCGCAGATGCTGATGTTCTTGACGCGTCTGGGCGAAGGCTCGCGGATGGTGGTGACGGGCGATCCGTCGCAGACCGACTTGCCGCACAACGTCACCTCGGGCCTTGGCGACGCGCTTCGTCGACTGACGGATGTTGCCGTCGAAGGCGTTGGCGTGTCGCGCTTGACGGCCGATGACGTGGTGCGCCACCAGGTTGTCAGCCGCATCGTGCGGGCCTACGACCGCTATGACCAGCGCCGCGCATCGGGCCAGAGCGATGCCTAGCCCGCTCGAGCTCGTCGATCGGTATCGGCCGCGCACCGAGCGCGCGTTTGTCGAACGCGTTGTCGCTGCCGTGCGCGCGCACGTTGCGCGCCCGGACCTGCAGGTCTCGCTGCTGCTCACCGACGACCGCGAAATCGCTGCGCTGCACAAAGAGTTTCTCGACGACCCCACGCCGACCGACGTGATGTCGTTCGAACTCGATGGCGATGCGGAGATCGTTGTCAGCGTGGAGACCGCACGCCGCGTCGCCAAGCAGAAGGGGCACACGATACGCGCCGAATGCGCGCTGTACATCGTGCACGGCATCTTGCACACGGTTGGCTATGACGACATCGATGCGCAAGATCGCGCGCGCATGCGCGACGCCGAGCGCGCCATCTTGCAGCAGCTTGGTTTGAAGGTGCACGCAGTCGACGCCTGAGTTGTGCACGAACCATCGACATGACGTTGCGCTGCATGTTGTGTTCGTGCTACCGTTCGTCACGTTCGCTCCTTCGCAACTGACGTGGTGGTCGCCGATCGTTTCTGACGCATCGCGCACGCGAACGATTCGTGTCTGTGCGGTGATGTTTGTGACGCGTCGTCCTTGTTGGGTCGTCCGTGTTGGAGACGGGGCAGCAGCGGACGGGCGAGCATCACCGACATGGTGCAATCCACGGGTGGTGCAGACTCACGTGCGCCGTTCATGCAGGTTCGTTTTGGGGACGACATTCCGTCGTCCATCGCGCGCACGTCACGCTGGATACTCTTGATGGTAGGCAAACCCGCTTCAACGGATGGTGCTGCTGGCGACAAGCCAGAAGTCAACCCGCGTCAGAGAGTCGCCAGCGCGACGACGGAGCGGCTGTTGGAGCGCTATCGTTTGCGCGGTTCGCGTCGCGTTCTCGACGAGCTTGTCGACCGCCACCGTGCGGTGGTGGAGTCGATGGCGCGCCAGCAAACGGCGCGACTGCCGCGCACCGTCGACGCGCAGGACCTCGTGCATGCCGGGATGTGGGGGCTGATGCAGGCGATCTCGGCCTACCGCGAAGAACGTTCGGACAACTTTGAGTCGTTCCTGCGCATCCGCGTGCGCGGTGCCATGCTCGACGAGCTGCGCCACATGGACTTCCTGCCGCGCTTGTTCCGCCGTCAGCTGCGCGAACGCGAGGCTGCGCGCGCCCGTCTGCGCATGGACCTCGAGCGCGAACCAACCTCGAGCGAACTCGCCGAGGCACTGGGCATCACCGAGGACGCGCTGATGCGGGGACCGGACAGCGCCCTGATGCGGTCGGTGCACTCACGCGATGGCGACGGCGATGGCCAGCCGTTTGAGCAGCTCGCGGACGACGCCGTGGAGTCGCCGATTGAAGCCATCAACCGCCAAGAGCTGCTCGAGCGCGTCAAGAACCGCCTTGAGCCCATCGAGTGGAAGGTTCTCGAGCTGCACTACCTCGACGGTCTGACCGGCCGCCAGGTCGCGCAACGACTGCGGCTGTCGGCCTCGCGCATTTGCCAGATCCACGTCCAGGTGCTGGATCGGCTCAAGCAGGACTTTACGGCGGAGACGGCCTAAGCATGGCGACGAGCCGCGACACGTCTGGGCAGGGCAGCCTTGACAAGGCTGGCGTTGACAAGGCTGGAGAGAGTGTGGTGGAGCTGGGCGACGGGCATTTCCATCTGAAGGACGGAGAGGTGTGGTGCGAGGGCCAGCCGCTGGCCGCCCTGGTCGAGCGCTTTGGCTCCCCGCTCTACGTCTACAGCGCCGAGGCCGTGCGCGAACGCGCCGCTCTGGTTCGCGCGGCATTCGGCGCGCAGAGCCACATCTGCTACGCGGTCAAGGCCAACTCCAACCTGTCGCTGTTGCGCTTGCTGCACGACAGCGGCTGCGGCTTTGACCTCGTCAGCGGCGGCGAACTCGAGCGCCTACGCGCGGCTTCGCTGCCGACCGAAGGCGCGGTGTTTGCGGGCGTCGGCAAGCAGTCGTGGGAGATCGAGGCAGCGGTCCAGAGCGGGCTGCTGTTCTTCAACGTCGAATCTCCGCACGAGCTGCCGCTGCTGTCGGCTGCCGGCAAGGCCTTTGGCCAGCCGGTGCGGCTGGCGCTGCGGCTCAACCCCGACGTCGAAGCGGGCACGCACGCCTACATCAGCACCGGCAAGGACGAGAACAAGTTCGGTGTCGCGATCGATCGCGCCGGCGAGCTCGTGGCCGCCATCGCCGCCGACCCGTGGCTTGATCTGGTGGGCTACCACGTGCATCTCGGCAGCCAGCTGCGCTCTGTCGACCCCTATCGCGAAGCGCTGCGCAAGGTCTGCGCCTTCGTTGATGAAGATCCGCTGCGGGCCAAGGGCGTGCGCTACTACGACCTCGGCGGCGGCTTTGGCATCAGCTACGGCGACGGCACCAAGCTCGACGTTGCCGCGGTTGCGCGCGTGCTGCTGCCCGAGCTGCAGCGCCGCGGCTGGACCCCGGTGGTCGAACCAGGCCGCTACTTCGTTGGGGATGCGGGCGCGCTGGTGACCTCTGTGCTCGGCGAAAAGCAGCAGGGCAAGGCGCGCTTCGTGCTCGTTGACGCCGCCATGAACGACCTGCTGCGGCCCTCTCTCTACCAGGCGGAGCATCCGATCGTGCCGGTGGTAGCGCCCGAGGCCGGCGCGGAGCTGCATCGGGTCGACGTCGTCGGGCCGGTCTGCGAAACCGGCGACTTTTTGGGGCGCGGTAGGCCGCTGCCTGCCTTGGCGCGGGGGGACCTGCTGGCGGTGATGGCGGCGGGCGCATACGGTGCCAGCATGGCGTCGAACTACAACACGCGCTGTCGTGCCGCTGAGGTGCTCGTCGATGGCGAGAGCGCGCGGTTGGTGCGGCGTCGCGAAACGTATTCGCAGCTGCTGCAAAACGAGCTCGATCTGCCGGACGCCTAGCTCGACGCTTCCGGGTTCGGGTCGTTCCGGGTTCGGGTCGTTTCGG
>JBGCDH010000045.1:0-4538 GCA_045105235.1 Planctomycetota bacterium
ACTTCGGCGGACTGCTGGCCGAGCCGACGGCCGAAGAACTCGACACATCTTGGCGCGCACTCCAGCGACGCGACCGACGCTGCCTCGCGGGTGCTTGCAGGACTATGCTTGGCGCGGCATGCGTTTCATCCAGTCGGCATCCGACGTCCATTCCGCCGTGGCCTACCTCGGCCCGATGCGCTGGCTCGGTCTGCCATTCGCACTTCTCGGCTGTCCGATGATGGCCGCTGCATTCGGCCTGCTCGAAGCACAGAGCGAGGACGGCGGCGAGGTGTCGACCACCTTCCTGGTGCTCTTCGCGATGCCGTTCTTGTGCATCGGATTCGGGCTGATGTTCATGAAGCGCGAGATCAGGCTCGACCTTCGGGCGCGCGAAGTCGTCCGGCTTTCTGGAGTCTTCGTGTTCACGCGTCGCGAGGCGCGCAGGCTCGACGAGTTCGTGGCGATCGTGCACGAAAGGCGCATCATTCCGGGCTCCAAGTCAGACCGGGTCGTCTTCCCCGTGCTCCTCGAGTCGCAGGGTGCCGACACGGCCGTGGCGACGATGCCGTTCACGTCCGTTGCGCCGAACGAGAACCTGGAGATCGTCTCGTCGGCAGACAACATGATCTACTCGGACGCTACCAACTCCAGCAACGGTGCCGGCGCCCGCATGGTTGTTGGCCGCATCAACGCAGCGGGTCTCCGCCGAGGTCTGCTCTCCTTCGATGTGGATGGCAACATGCCCGCCGGCAGCACCATCAACACGGCCCGGTTGCGCCTTGTGCATAGGGCCCCGCCGCTGCCATTCTTCTCGGGCACTCAGACCCTCATCATTCGCCGAGTCACGGCAGCCTGGACCGAAGGCACTGCCGACTCGGGCGTCAATGCAGGCCAAGGCGTTGTGACCGCAGGCGGCGGCGCGACGTGGGTGAATCGCACGGCCCCGGGCACAGCGTGGACGACTGCCGGTGGCGACTTCGCAGCTCCGAGTGGCAGCCTTGCGATCTCGGACACCTACACGACGTTCACTTCGGGCTCGACAGCTGGCCTCGTCAGCGACGTTCAGGGCTGGCTCGACACACCAGCCAACAACTTCGGCTGGATCTTGATCGGCAACGAAAGCTCCACGGCGACGGTCAAGTGGCTCGGCACGCGCGAGTCCGGTGCAGCCGACCGACCACGGCTTGTGCTCAACATCACGCGGCCGCTGCCATAAGCTGCTGCGCGCGTCACAATCGTGCGCAGCTGACCGCAGCGTTCCGCGCGAGGCCATCCGCGTCCGCGCACAGCGGCGCGACCACAAGCAGCTCGTCACGTGCGCCGCGCCCAACACGCGACAACGAAGCCGCGGCTCGGGCGGCCGCGGCCATCGACGCCCCTTGGTTTCGATGCCAGGCACTGGCAGCCGTCGCGCGCCTCGCACCCCGAGATCCGCAGCAGCCCGACGGTGAGTGCACAGCCCGGCGTGCCGGGAGTCGGCAGCCCGCCGAACGTCCCACTGAAACGTGTGCAGCGAGCGAGTTGGCCGGCGCATTCGACAGCTACAGGGTAAACGCCGGGTTCCCCGGCTGGAGCTGCGACGGCGCGTCGCGAGACCTGACGAACGACTCCGTTGAAGCCAATGCCAAAGGTGGACCAGCCGGCGCCATCCCACGCCGCAATCTCGCCAACCGGAGCACCGCCCGCCTGCGTGATGGAACCTGCCACCAGCAGCGTGCCGCTTCCCGCAACCTCCAGGTCCCACACGACGCCAACCACGCCGCCCGCGAAGGGCGTCCAGCCGAACCCGTCCCATCGGGCGACGGTGCCTGTCGGCTGCCCACCGGAATTTTGGAAGCGGCCGCCGGCGACGAGTTCCCCGTTGGGCAAAACGGCCAGCGCATGAACAGCTTGATCTAGCCCGGCTCCGAGCGATGACCACTGGTTGGCAGCCGGGTTGAACGTGGCGACATGTTGCGCCCGCACTCCTCCGGCCTCACAAAGTCCCCGCCAACAACAATCAGCTCGGGCATCGGGCCATTGCCGTCAGGGTCCCACGTTGCGACCGCTCGAACGGTATCGCCCGTGCCAAGCTGCTTGCCGCCGCGCAAAAGGACAGAGCCGCACTGTGCCGCGAGAGAAAGCGAGCTGGCCGCAATCGTGAGCAGTCCAGCTCCCAAGAGTCGCGTCGGTATCATGATCGACACCCAAGGGCGAGAACCCGAATCGAGCGTTGCGACGAATAGGCGATTGCCACGTAAGCGCCCCGGAGCACCATCGGCAGTCGTGAATTGACCGGTCGCGATCAGCTCGCCGGTTGGCATGACGGCCAGCTGGTCGCCTCTCGGATCAGGCTGCGACGGATCTGGGCGCATCGCTCTGTGGGATGGGACGAGCCAGGCGGCACACCGGCGGCGGCGTCACCAGAAAATGCGAACGGCCCGGACAGACAAAACGGCTCCGGCGAGAAGAGCCGCCAACGACCCCGCCCCCCTAGACGCGAAACTCCCGTGACCTGACACTTTGCCAACAGATGTCCGCCGACTACGCCCCCAGCGCGGGCGGGCTCACAGGAAGCACCTGCCCTTCGGGGTATATCGGAGAAGGAGCGAATCATGCTGCGCACTCTTGGCGTCTTTGTCGCGTCGGCCGTTGTGGCCGTGGCCCAGTCCAACTTTCCGCCGCCGACGGCACCGGCGAACAACCCGCCGACTCTTGAGAAGGAGCTTTTGGGAATGGCACTATTCTTCGAAGAGCAGGTTGCTACCAACAACAAGGTGGCATGCGCGACATGCCACGACTTCGGCGGCGGTGGCGCCGATCCGCGTGCGATGCATGCGTTCAATCCCGGCGTCGATGCGGTGCCCGGCACGGCGGACGATCAGCACGGTTCTCCCGGCACGCCGCTGCTTTGGCAGAGCCCGACGCCAGGAGGAGCCCCCATCGTCGTTCCGACCACCGAGATCGGCTTCGCGGAACAGGTGACGCCACGACGTTCACCGACCGTCATCAATAGCGGCTACCACAGCGTGCTCGGCTACGACGGCCGCCACACCAGCCTGGAATCGTTCATCGAAGATCCACCGATCAACACCACGGAAATGGGCCATGCCGGCCGCACTTGGGCAGATGTCGAGCAGAAGATCGCGCAGAGCACACCGCTCATCCTCGCGAGCGAACTGCCGCAACGACTGGCGACGTTCATCGCGGGCAAAACCTATCCCGATCTGTTCCAAACGGTGTTCGGCACACCCGACGTCACCCGGCTTCGTGTCACCCAGGCGATTGCGACCTACATCCGAACCCTCAACTCCGACCAATCGCGCTGGGACAAACACCTCGCTGGACAGGCAGCCCTGACCCCACAGGAATCGCTTGGCCTGCAACTATTCACCAGCGACGCCAATGGCGCCACGTCGTGCATCACCTGCCACGGCGACTTCGACACTGACGTGACGATAACGGGCCCGTCCGTGGGGCAAACAACGACGACGCAGCCAGGACCGTATGGTTCGGTCTTTCCAACGCTGCTGATGTTCCACAACATCGGCGTTCGTCCACCGGCGGAAGATCCGGGGCTAGCAAACCAAACCGGCCTGACGACCGACCAAGGCAAGTTCCGCGTTGCCAGCTTGCGCAACGTTGCGTTGAGCTCACCGCTCTTTCACAACGGTGGCGCAAAGTCACTTCGTGACGCGATCGAGTTCTACAACCGCGGCGGTGATTTCCATCAGAACCAGGCGGCGCTGATGTTTGCGCGCAACTACTCGGCCACCGAGGTCGACGCACTGGTCGCCCTGCTCGAGACGCTGACCGACGATCGACTCGTGACCGGCACCTATCCGTTTGACCGGCCGAAGCTCGGCTCTCAGAACGGCAAACTGACAACGTCACTCGGCCCACCATCGACCACTGCCGTCGGAAAGCTCGTCGCCACCGCGCCCTACGCGCCGATCGTTGGCGATGACAATTTCCAACTGACGCTGGACGGTGCGACGCTGGGTGCATTCACATTCTTGATGTGGGACACACAGGTCGGCCGGCGCGATCCAACGACCAACCTGCAGCTGTCGGGCGGTGCCTCGTTCTCGATCTTTGCCGCCGGACCGTCGCAGTGGAGCCTGACAGTCACAGGCCGCGGCCTGCAAAACTTGCCGCTGCCGATTCCGGCCAACCCGCAGCTCCGCGGAACCGTGCTGCTGGCGCAGTGGGCTTCGTTTGAACCATCGCAGACCGGCCCGATTGCGTTCTCGAACGGCTTGCGCATTCAGCTCAACTAGCGGCTGAAGCTGAGGCTGCGGGGTGTAGACGACTCAGGCTGCGGCGCGGACACCGAACCGCACGAACGCCCCCGCATTTGCCAGGGGCGAACCGGCCAACCAGCACTCCGCCGCTCGGCATTCCTATCGGAATCCCCGCCCGTGTAGTGGGCCGTGCATCCGCACGTGGCGCAAGGGTGCAACTCCTGCTAGCGGTCTATTCTATGGGCGAGCGGCGATCCCGAACCAGAACATGCTGGCTGGCTACCTTTCCGATTTCGCCAGCGATGCGGCTGTGGCACGCGGCCAAGTGCGGTC
>JBGCDH010000046.1:0-3696 GCA_045105235.1 Planctomycetota bacterium
CTCCTGCTGAGGGGGTGACTGCAAGCCGCGTGCGTTCGCACGTGGCCACGAATACTCGGAAACAGCTGGGTTCGCCGCCCCATTTCGCGCACCCAGCAACGTTCAGATTGCGAGTCGGCCTTGGGGGTGCTGCCCGCTCTGCAGAAGCAAACCTGTCCAGACTTCCGCGCACCTTGCGGATGGTAACTACTCTCATCAGCTCCAACTCTCTCTCAATCCCCTACTAGAGGCCATTGGTCCGCTAGCGGGGAGCACCCTGCGATACGTGTATACCGACAGTTGGGAGGGTGGATGCATGAACTGGTCGCCTGGATTCGAGCAAGCGTCCCTGGAGCAGCATGGCTACGACGCACTCCCGTGGCTCCCTGTGCTCGCCGGCTACGTCGTTGATAGTCGTTCGGAGTCGAGCGCGTTCTTGGCCGACATGCGCAAGACCATCGGAGATCGGGTCGCACAGCACTGCGGTCAGCTTGCGGCGCTTGCCCGCAAGAGCGGCATGGGGACACACCCGGAGTGCTCCGGTCCCCATGCAGGTCCCCTGGACGGCCTCAAAAACTATGGCCACAGCGAGCTCATGATGAGCGAGTTCTGGTCGCCTTCGCCGCACAGAGCAACCGACGAGAAGCGCTTCTTCGTCAAGCAGACTGCGTCCGCAGCGCACACATACGGTCGCCGACTTGTCGGGGCAGAGGGCTTTACCACGATCGGGCCGCACTGGGACGACACGCCTTGGTCCGCGATGAAGCCCAGTTTTGATCACGAGTTCTGCGCTGGGTTGAATCTCTTGTTCAACCACGCGTTCACGTGTTCGCCGCTAGAAATGGGCGTTCCGGGGCAAGAGTACTTTGCCGACACGCATCTCAATCCGCAGGTGACGTGGTGGCACGAATCCGGGTGTGTTCTCGACTATTTTCGACGTTGCCAGCATCTGGCGCGCATCGGTGGCTGGCGCGCTCCAAGGCAGAGTTTCCGTCGCGGCAGGGACGGCTGAGGTCTCGGATAGCGCGCGGGACCAGCCGATTGGTCATCACGTACGGGCTGTAGTCAGCCGCCGGGGAAGCCTGCGCGCACAATGCTGTTGCGGAAAATTCCTGAAACAGGCGGCGTGTGTCCGGCATGAGCTATCCAGAGTCGCCGAGCTCGCGATGGGCGCGGGCCGCACTCTCTCTCAGTTTACAGCTATGCGAAACTACATTTCTCACGTCTGCAGTGCACTCTTGGCCTCGCTTCTCTTGACCGCGGCCGTGAACGCGCAGCTGCCGCCGCCATCGATCCCCAGCCTCGCGGGGTCCTACGTCTTGCTAGACGAAAACGGCGACGCACCGATCACCGGCAGCACGATCGTCATCGACGTGGAATCAACGGGTCCCAACACCTACAGCGACACCTTTTATATCGACGGTCAGGAGGTTCCCGGAGAAAGTGCCGTCTACGTCATTTCCGCATGGATGGGGGCCTTCGAGACCGGTAAAGGGAATCATGGCAGCATCACGTGGCAGCCAGACGGCTCTTGGCGCTGTGAGATGTTAGACGGACCGGACAGGGGTAAGGTCTCGTACATGGTGCCGCTTTCCGGCCCCCCCGCACCAAGATAGGCAGTGCGGCCGAGTATGCTGCGATAGCCAGTCCTGTCGCGCCAGGCTCGTGGCTACCGTGGTCTTGCTTCTCGCCGGATCCGATAGGGTATTCGTTGCATCGTCGCGATGCGGTTGAGCGCGTTGTAGGTAAGTCGAGCCTTGGTTGGCCTGCAGCGTCCTTGGTCGGACCGTGGAGTTGAGGATGCCTGCGTCGTTATCCGGTTGGAAACGGAATCGAGGTGTTCGAGGGCGCTGGGTCTTGTTCGGCGGGTAGACTACCGGTCGACGACTTGGCATAAGAGGCCCTGTATCGATGTCGTGGTGGCTTCATACACGAACACCCGTGCGTTCGGGTTCTGTTGCATCGCATCGTTGTGCTCCAAGTAATCAAGAAGACAGCCGCGGCGCTCCGTCGCAAGTTGGGCCTTCGGCGGCCGGTGAACCGGCCCAGAGGTGAACTGGATCGCGTCATGCTCGCCACGGCTTGCCACAACGAGTTTAGTTGGCTCTTGATCGATGCCGACGGAGCTGTCGGTGTCTTCATGGTGGCAGGTACGGGTTACGTGCCGGACGCACTCCTTCAGCTCGGTGTGCAAGGGATCAAGAGCTTCAACCAGGAGGTTCTAAACGCTCTCGTCGACGCTCCCAATCCGTCGCGTTCCAGCGGCGAACAGGTCTGGATCGACGGCTATGAGGATCGGCTCTGCGAAAAGGGGCTCTTCGTCTTCGACTGGGACGAGGCTCAATTCCAGCGCGTGCGTAGCCCGAAACGTCCGGTTTGCGCCAGCGACTTGCGTAGTCTTCTCGCTCCGTTCGCGGAGGGTATCCCTACCGCGCAAATCCGTTTGAAGGACTGTGCATTCATTGATGTTAGAATGATCATCCCATGCCGTCGGAAGGGCGATGTGCCTTTCGGCTGATGTGTGCGATCGTCAGCCTGCTCGGATTCTGCGGGCAACGCCCTGAGCCGCGCAGCTCGACCTAGCGCAGCCAAACCTCGAGTGCTTCGCTGGCGACGAAGCCGTCGGGATGCGCGCGATCGATGACGACGGCTTGGGTCGTCAGCGACGTGTTCGCCAATTGTGGGTCGACTGGCACGATCAGTGGCATCGCAAAGGAGCCAGTGCCAGCTCGCCCGGCAACGCCGCGGGTCGGGTATGCACAGAGTATCGGCGCGACAGTCGGCCAGATCGTCAGCGCGTTGCCGAGCGGGAGTGGTTGAGGAGGAGCAAGAGAGACCGCGAGCACGCCAAGGCTGCCACCGACTACGTCGTCTACTACGAGGTTTGGCATGCTGCCCTGAAACGGTAGTCCATCGAGCGAGAGAGACGGCTCGATGCCGCCGGCTCCGGCAGCGGCCCCACCAAGGCTTGTGGTTCCGAGGCCGGCATACGCCCAAAGCGAAGCCGGACCGCCGGGGTTCGGAAACATCAGATCGCGTGCTAGATGCATGGTGCGACGCGACCCGACCCAAAAGCCCCAGCCGGCGGGGCCAGCCACGGTCTGCCAGCTGGTTCCGCGATCCTGCGACATCAGGATGTCGGCATTCGGCACGAACGCGAAGTCCACGAAGACCGTGCCATCGACAATCGTCGGTGTGTAGATCGCCGGAAACGGTGTCGTCGAAGCCACGGGCTGCGGGTGCGGTAGCCAAGTCTGCCCTCCGTCGCCCGAGACGTTGATCTCATAGAAGGCATTCGTTCCTGCAACGAAGCCGGCGGCGACGAATACGTCTCCTTCGTTCGCCACCTGTCGGGCGGTGGCAAAGCCGGGGATGCTCAACACACTCCACGATGCGCCGCCGTCGTGCGACACAGCCGGCGTGCCGATGGTAGATGTGATGATGATGTCGGTGCCATTGCTCGCGAACGACTCGTATCCAAAGGCGACGGGAACCGGTGTCGCGACCGGCAACCACGTCGCGCCTGCATCGATCGAGCGCTGCCGTCGCACACCGGCACTACCTGGGCTAAACCAAATGGCGTCTACCCAATCGCCTGCTCCAGAAACGAGAAGGGAAGAGCGTCGCGTAGGGACAGCGCGTAGGTCTCGGTGGTCGCCGTATCACTCAACAAAATCGAGTGAGCGACGACTCACAGCCGTTGCCACGGACGGTTCT
>JBGCDH010000047.1:0-59730 GCA_045105235.1 Planctomycetota bacterium
CAGCACGTCGGCGTGCTGGCGATCCCGGCGGTGCTGAGGACGCTGCATGGCTGGACCCGGGGGCTGCGCTGGCCGCTGCTCGCGACCGCTTTCTACGCCGCGTGTTTTGCCGTCGTCGGGATTTGGCCGGACGACGGCAGCCGCACGCTGGCCGACGGGGCGCCGGACTCGATCGCCTACGTGCTGATGTCGTCGGTGACGTGGACCGTGCTCGGCGCGCTGCTGTTGACGCTGCTGCGCGGCGGACTGCCGTTTGTCCTACGGCGCCGGATGCCGCGTGGCCGCCGTCGCCGACTGTTCTTGGCGGCGTGGGTCGTCTCCGAGATTGCGGGTTCCTTCGTCGTCTCGCCGTTCCCGGCGGCGCGGCGGGTGATGGTCGTTGCGATTGCGCTGACTGTGGCAGCTGGCTGGTATTGCAGCCGGCGAACGCGCTGCCAGTCGTCTGGCGGCGGCGGCGGCGGATGGGGGCTTGCGGCGGCGGTTTCGTTGACGCTTGGCTTCGGCATCCAGTCGCTGGACTACATCGAGGCCGATGCGTGGGTTGAGGCCGCTGCCGAAGTGGCGGACTACGCGGCAAAGCGCGACCCCGCGGCCGAGATCTACTTTGTCGGTGGCTGGGGCTTTGAGTTCTATGCGCCGCGCGCCGGCCTGTTGCCGCTGCTCGAGCAGCGCGTGCAGCTCCAGCCCGGGGACCTGGTCGCGGTCGGCAGCATCGACGGCATCGAGAGCGCGTGGTTTGAGCCGGATCCGCGGCTGCCGCAGATCGACGAGATGTGGTTTGGCAGCGATGCCGTGCCGTTCTCGACGCAGTTTAGCTACTACTCCGGCCAGCGGCCGATCGATGGGCAGGTCGGGCCGCGCTACCGCGTGCGCATACTGCGAGCGAGCGAAGCGCTGCACACCAGCGAGCTGCGCACGATTCCCAATGAGTGGAAGTCGCGCGGGCCGCAGTAAGCGCGCTAGCTCGTGTCGTGTATCGGATATCGGGTGCATTCTGCGGGCGTGAAGCCACCCGTCACGGCGTTGCTGCTCATGCCTCGTCTACCAGATGCACTTCGCTAGAACGTGCCGATCGTGAGCTGCAGGCGGTTGCTGCCGACCAGTCCCGTCAGCGTGCCGACTGCGTCGAGCTCAACGCCGACGATTTGCTGGTAGAAGCCGGTGCCGATCAGCGAGCTGGTGGCGGGCACCGCCAGCTCGGTCTCGACGCGGCCGCCCTGCGGCTGCAGCAGGGCCACGACGTCTGGCGTGACCCACAGCGAGCAGTTTGACGGCGACAGCGGCAGCGGCGCAAACGCAGCGGTGATGCCGACAACGTTGAGCGCCAGCGGGGTGTCAGGCAGGAACTCGCAGCTGCTGGCCATGCTGCCGCCGAGCCACGCGAGCCGATCGGCGCGCAGCGATGGAGTGCCGCCACTGCCGAGGCAGCCGCCGCCAAACGACAGCGCGGTCGCGGGGCACGAACCCTGCCGCCTGGCGAAGTTTGATGAGATCTGTTGGTCGTGTAGGTCGAACATGCCGCTGATCTGCAGCGCGCCGCTCCGCGAAAAGGACAGGCCATAAACGGTCCCAGGGGCGCCGTCAAAGTTCGTCACGCCGTCACCAACAGGGCTCCAGGAACTGCCGTTCCAGCGCGCCACGCTCGCAGCCGAGATGCCGCCGATGGCGTCGAACCGGCCACCGACGACCGCGTCGCCGTTGGGCAGCAGCTCAAGTGCGAACAGTTCGGCTTGGCCTGGTGAGGATGGGCTCGTTGCGGATGGAGCCGGCAGCACCTGCCAGTTCGTGCCGTCAAAGCGCGCGACAAACGGCGCGCCATCGACGGCGCCGCATGCAAACAGCACCCCGTCGTCGCGCGCGCGGCAGGCCGTCACGATGCGGTTGCTGCCGGGCAGCACGCTCGCCAGTCCGGCCCCGAGGAACTGCCAAGTGGCGCCGTCCCATCGCATCACGCCAGGTCGGTTGGGGCCGGGGATGTTCTGCAGGGAACCGGCTGCAACCAGGTCGCCATTGGGCAGTTCGGTCAGACTCAGGATGGTGCCACCGAGGCCGTTGCTGACCGTGGTCAACAGCGTCCACCCGGCCGGATCACGCCGATACAGCCCGTTGCCACCGGCGTAGAGGGTGCCGTCGCTGTGCTCGAGAGCGGCATGGGCGCCGCCCAAGAATGGCGTCGGCCCGTAGCCGGTCCAGTTGCTGCCGTCGAAGCGCGCAACGTCGCTGCTGGCCTGGTTGTTTGGGCCTGGCGCGCCCGCGAGCGTGAAGCTTCCGGCAACAAGCAGCGCACCCGAATCGGTCGGCTGGATCGCGCGGACCTCTGGAGCCAGGAACGCAAAGGAGATCGCAGCGCTGCCGGCCAGCTGCGGCGCGCGCCATAGGGAGCCATCGGAGTTTCCCCGAGCTAGGCCAAACACGGCGGCGCGATCGATGCTGCCGAACGAGCCACCGAGCAAGACGTCGCCGTCGGGCAGTTCGGCAGACGCTCGCACGGCGCCGTTGATGCCGTCGCTGATCGACTCGACGAAGAACGAGCGGATCAGGGCAAGGCCGGGAGCCGACGTGCCCGCCAGGCCGTCGAACGGGCCCGCGATCGCGAGGTTCGACAAGGACGATGGTTGCGGCGACGGGTCGACGGCCAACGCCATGGCCAGCGGTCCGTTGCTCGTCGGTAGGCCGTCGAAGCCAGAGAAGAAGTTGAAGGAGCAGATCTGCGACCAACTGGCGATGCTCGTTCGTTGGCCGTTGAAATCGAAGTCGCCGACGATCACGAGCGAATCGAGCCCGCACGTGCTGCCGCCGCCCGCCGCCAAGGCGGCAATGCGTGGTGCGGGCGAGCCGAGCGGTGCCCCGAGTCCGGGCAGCACCTGCCAGCTCGAGCCGTTCCACTGCTGGATATCGGCCGCGACGGTGGCGGCGGCGAACAGTTCGCCTGTCGTCAGAGCCGCGAGCGACCGGATGCTGTTGGGCAAGCCGGCGCCTAGGGCCTGCCACTGGCTGCCGTCCCAGCTTGCGACGTTGGCTGCGTTGCTGGTGCCAGCCAGCGCAAACGTGCCGCCGACGATCAACTCGCCCGTCGACAGCTCGCACATGGTTTGCACCGAGGTTGGCGTGGCTCCGCCGCGGACGCCCGCTCCGAGCGCCACCCAGCTTGCACCGTCCCAGCGGGCAACGCCCGCGGCTGCTTGGCCGCCGTTGGCGGTGAAGGATCCGCCTGCGACCAGCTCGCCGCTGCCGCTGCCGCTGCTGCGCAGATTCAGCGCCAGCACTTCGTCGTCAAACTCGCTGCCGAGTACGCTCCAGCTGCTGCCGTCCCAGCGGGCGACGCGGTGCTGGATAAGCGGGCCGCTGCCGAGCGATCCGGCCAGCACGAGCGAGTTCGCGCCGTCGTCGATCGCGGCGTGGACGGTGTCGAAGACGCCGGCGGGCAACGCCTGCCACTCTCGCGAAGCAGGGTTGTAGATCGCGGCGCCGCTGCATGGGGTGCGCTCGATCAGCGTGAAGTCGCCGCCGAAGAACACGAGGGGGCTTGCGAGCCCGGCGCGGTTCCAGAAGCAGGTGGTGGTGACGTTTCCGAAAGCACCTTGATGGGCAAAGCCGGGCTGGACCACGGACGCGCACTGCGCCGTGAGCCTGGCTGGTGCCAAGGCGGCTAGGAGCAGGACGGCGGCGACAAATGCCTGGAGGGGCTGGGGGCGCATGGTGGAGATGGGCGCGGCTGCGGAAGGGGGGAGGTTTGTCGAGCACCGCATCGGCATTCGTTCGGCGCTGGCGGCGGCGGCGCGGCTCTGCATTCGGGGAGGCATTCGCAGGCAAGCTTCGTACCGCAAGCATGGCGCCGTCGGAATCCTACCTCCCGCGAAGGGCCTGCGGGGGCGGTTCACGCGGGCCCCGGACCGGTTGCTCGGGTCGGCGCGGGCTTTCGTTGCCCGACTGTTTCGCGCTCGTAACGACAGCGAAATGCTTCGACGGTGAGCCCTACGGTCAACGGCGGCGCCGATTGGGTGGAACGGCGCGATCACCAACGATGGCCTCAGCGGCTCGACGACCGGTGATGCGGACTACGACGATCTTCTGCGGCAGGCGCGCGCCACCAGCGGCCCGGTCGGCAGCCCGACGGGCTGAGGCGCGATCCAGCTCGACACCCTCGGCACGCTGACGATTGGCCGCAGCTATGAGATGGCCAGCTGGAGTCTGGCGATTCCCAATCAGCCGTCGCTCGTCGGCTTCCAGCTGTTTCACCAGGCCATGGAGATCGACGCCGTCTGGTCGCTGTCGAATGGTGCGGCGGCGACGCTGGAGTCTGCCGGCCGCTTCGAGCGGCTGCTGATCGCGGGCCCTTACGGCGAGCGCGCCGCAAACAGTCCCGCGGGGATCTCTGGGAAGCGGAATACGCTCTCGGAGCCCCACGGCGACAGCTCGCGCGTCGCGTCGGGCACGGCCGCGATGCGTCGCGCGCCGAGTTTGCGGAAGCTGTCGGCGATGAACCAATCCACGAGCGGCGTTTGCATCGCAGACCAAGACTCGGTGGTGCGGCTCTTGGGGGCTTCGAGCGCCGTCCAAACGCCGGCAACAGCTCGCGTGCCGTCCGCCCACTGCACGCGGCCGCGGTGCACAAATTCGCTGCCGCCAACGTGGCCACCGGTCGGCGTGTCGGGCACCGCGAGATACGAATGCTGCTCGTCACGGTCCGTCACGAACTGTGCGTTGTGGTGGGCGACGAAGCCGACGCCCGGGTCGAGCATCCAGCCGCCTTCGCCGCGGCGGCCGCGCACGCGGCGAAAGCAGTCCAGCTGGGCGGTGGCGCCTGGCTCTCGCGCGTACTCGAGGACCGCGACCATCGGCCACGTGCGCGCGATGTTCTTGACCAGTTCGTCGCCATGCCAGAAGCCAGCGGCGCGGTTGACGGGGCCGAGCTGCAGGCTCGGCTTGCGGTCGACGATGCGCCAACCGCTGGTGTGGGCCGCATGCCGCTTTTGCAGGGCGGCGCGCACGATCCGTCGATGGCGCGCGCGAACGGGTTCGCGGGTGTAGACAAACACGGCCGCGTGGCCGCCGGCGACGTGGTGTTCGACCGGCTCGGCCCGGTGCTTGCCAAGGCCCGCGCGCTTCGCGACGAACGCGTGCAGGCGTCGCTCGATGGCGGCGAGGTCGGCGTCGCCGGTGATGGTCGGCAGTGCCTGACGCGCGTTGGTGCCGGCTCCTGCCGCCCGCAGCGCGCGCGCCAGCTTGCTGTCCGCTTTGGGCTCTGGCTGGGAGGTTGCCTTGGCGGTGCCGGTGATCGGCGCGCGGGTCTCGGCGGATTCCGACAGCAGCCATTCGACGAGCGCGTGGGCGAGCACGTGCTGGCCCAGATCGTAGTCATCGGCCTCGGTCTGCAGCAGCGCGGCGAGCGCCGGCAGCTGGCCGCGGCGCAGCAGTTCGCCAGCGGCGCGTCGCCAGGCGCCGCCGCCCCAAACGAGCGTCGCCGGCTGGACGACGCAGCCGACGACAAACGCGTCAATTTCGCCGGTCGCGATGCGTTCGCTGCGGTGGGCGAGCCCGGTGGCGAGCCATTGGTAGTCGGGCGAAAGCGGCTGCGCTGGCGAACGCGGCGCTTTGGCTTCGTTTGCATCGCGGGCGGCGGCGGCGGCGGCGCGCTCCGCGAGCGCGAGAGTGGCGGCATGAACCGTTGCCCGCCAAAGCTCGCCGTCGTGGCGTTCGCCGGCGCGCGGAGCCAGAACGAGTGTGCGGCTTGCGCTGTCGACTACGCCTCGGCCCTGTAGCTCGATGCCGCAGCCGTCGCGCGCCTGCTGTCGAGCCTCGGCGTTGCGTGGCAGAATCGAGACGCTCAGCCGGTTGCCGTTCGAGCGAGGGAGCAGCGGCCGCAGATCGATTCGAAGCTGTGCCTGCAGCCGCACGAGGCGGTCGCGGAACAGCGCCTCCTGAGCTTTCGGCGCGCGCTCGGGGCATCCTTCGATACGGCGAAGCTCGATGCGCACCTCCGCGACCGCTGGCGGCGTGTCTTGGGCCGCAAGCCCGCGGCCTGCGCCGGTGGCGGCGGCCGCGGCGGCGATTCCCCAAGCGGTCAGCATGCCGACAAACGTTCGCATGCGGCGATCCTACTACGTCTCGCCGGGGTGGTGTTGCGGCCGCCGCATGCAGCGGCGTGGCGTGCCAGCGGCGTGGAGTGCCAGCGGCGTGCCAGCGCGCAGCCGTCAGTCGAGCTCGCGAAGGCTCTGCTGGATGCCGTCCAGCTGCGCCTTCATCGCCGTCAGGCTGTTGCGCTCCTTTTCGACGACGGCGGCCGGCGCCTTGGCCAGGAAGCCTTCGTTGGCCAGCTTTCGCTCGAGGCCGCCGATGCTGCCCTCGAGCTGCTTCGCCTGCTTTTCGAGCTTCTGCTTTTCCTTGGCGAGGTCGACGACGCCGAGCAAAAACACCTTGGCGCTGCCGAGCACAACGGTGGCGCTGTCCTTGGTGCGCTGCTGCTCTGGGCCGATCTCGCATGCGCCGAGTCCCGCCATGTTGGCCAGCAAGGCCTGCGTTTTGGCCAGTACCTCACCGGTCTCGCCAGAAGCCTGGAAGCGCGCCGGCACCCGTTCGCGTGGGCCGACCTGGTAGCGCGCGCGCGCCTCGCGGATGGCGACGCACCACTGCTGCATGGTGGTGACCTGCGCCTCGATGCTGTCAGCCTGCCAAGACTCTTCGGCATGCGGCCACTGCGCACAAACGAGCAGATCGCTCGGCTCCAGCTCGGCGGCGATGCCGCGTTTCGGCGCCAGCTCATTGAGCTTGGTCCACAGCGTCTCGGTCAAGAACGGCACAAACGGGTGCAGCAGGCGGAGCGTCTGGTCGAGCACTGTTGCCAGCACCTGCTGGCCGGCGCGGCGTGACGCTGGATCCGCGTCGTCCTTCATGCGCGGCTTGAGCATCTCGAGATACCAGTCGCACAGCTCGTTCCAAAAGAAGTCGCGTGCTGTCTGGATCGCGGCCGACGGATTGTAGGCGTTGAGGTTCTCGTCGACGGTGGCGATGGCGAATCGCAGGCGCGACAGCACCCAGCGGTCTTCGAGCGGCAGCTCGGCGACAGCCAGCGGCTCGAAGGTCGTGCCGTCGAGATTCAAAAACGCAAAGCGCGCCGCGTTGAACAGCTTGTTGCAGAAGTTGGCGCCGACCGCAAAGCGCTCGCTGGTCGCCTTGGCGGGCGTGATGCCTTCCTTGCCGTACTGACCGATCAGGTCCATCGGCTCGCCGGCGACCGGGTCGACGAACGTGCCGAGGTAGGGGCCGTCCTTGGCCTTGGCGAGATCGACCAGCCGCTCGTCTTCGCCTTCCTTGGTAAACGGCGAAATCGCCTGCACCGGCAGGCGCACGTCCTGCGTGCCGGTCTGCAGTTCGCAGACCACATAGCGCAGCGCGTCGGCGCCGTAGCGGTCGATGATGTCGAGCGGGTCGATGCCGTTGCCCTTGCTCTTCGACATGCGCACGCCCTTGCCGTCGAGGATCGTGGCGTGCAAGAACACCGACGTGAACGGCACGTCGCCGAGGTTGTAGAGCCCGCTGATGATCATGCGCGCGACCCACAGCGTGATGATGTCGCGGCCCGTCACCAGGCAGCTGCCTGGATAGTAGTACGACAGCGAATCCGGCTGGCCCTCGCCGCCGCTTGCGAGCGAGGTCTGGCCGGGATCCGTCTTGGCGTCTGCGGCGTTGGGCCAGCCGAGCGTGCTGTGCGGCCACAGCGCCGAACTGAACCACGTGTCGAGCACGTCCGGATCGAGCTCGAGGCCGACCGACTGCAGCATGGCGCCGATGGTCGCGTCGTTTTGCGCATCGAGGAAGCAGATCTGCACCTCGACGGTGGTCGGAGCGTTGGGGCCCTTCAGGTGCGCAAACGCGTCGCTCGGCGACATGCGGGTGCCGTCGGGCATCAGCACCCACGCGGACACGTCGTCGCGCTCGAGCTGGCCCTGCAGCATCGGCTCCAGCATCAGCAGCTTGTCGGCGGCCATGTCGCCGCGCCAAACCGGAATGCGGTGGCCCCACCAAAGCTGTCGGCTGATGCACCAGTCGCGCTTCTCGCCGAGCCAGCGGTCGTGCATGTTCTGGTAGCGCTCGGGGTCGGGATGGAACGCAACCCGCTTGCGCGCGGTGCCGTCGGCAAACGCGGGCAGCGTGCCGGCGGTGGCGTCGAGCGCAGCCTGCGCCAGTCCGGCCGCGCGGAACTCCTTGTCGGTGCCGCGGCCCATGACGATGCCGCCTTCGACGTCGGCCATGTGCACAAACCACTGCTTGCTCAGGTAGGGCTCGACGATCGTCTTCGAGCGGTCGCTGTGGTCGACTTCGAGTTCGCGGTCTTCGATGCGATCGAGCAGGCCGATCGCGTCGAGGTCGGCGAGCACGGCCTTGCGCGCTTCGAAGCGGTCGAGGCCGGCGTACTTGCCGCCCTTTTGGCTGATGGTGCCGTCGGCGTTGAGCATGTTGACGGCGCCGATTTCGGGGTGGCGCTGCCAGACGTCGTAGTCGTTGGGGTCGTGCGCGGGCGTGATCTTGACGCAGCCGGTGCCGAGCGTCGGGTCGGCCCAGGCATCGGTGATGATGGGGATCTCGCGGTCGACAAGCGGCAGCTGGACCTTGCCGCCGGCGTTGGCGAGATCGCGGATCGCGATCAGGTTGGGGATCACGGCTGTCAGGCGTGCCTTGAGCCGCTCGAGTTCGCGCTCGACGTCGGCCTTCTCCTTGTCGGGAGCTTCCGCGAGCTTCTGCTCCTGCGAGGCGATGGCCTTTTGCAGCGCCGCTTCGGGATCCGGGTGCACGGCGACCGCGGTGTCGCCGAGCATCGTCTCCGGTCGCGTGGTCGCAATCGCGACGTGCGTCGGGCCGCCGTCTTTGGCGGCGAGGATCGGATAGCGGAAGTAGTGGAACTTGCCGTGAACGGTTTCCTTGTAGAGCTCGTCGTCGGACACCGCGGTTTGCAGCGCGCAGTCCCAGTTGACCAAGCGGTCGCCGCGGAAGATCAGCCCGTCGCGGAACATCTGGAAGAACGTCTGGCGCACGGCGCGTGCACAGACGTCGTCCATGGTGAAGCGCGCCCGGTCCCAGTCGCACGAGCACCCCATGCCCTGCTGCTGACTGACGATGCGCTGCTTGCTCTGGTCGGCCCAGTCGTGGATGCGCGCCACCAGAGCGTCGCGCCCGATGTCGTGCCGCGTCTTGCCGTCGATCTCCTTCAGGCGCTTTTCGACGACGGCCTGCGTTGCGATGCCGGCGTGGTCGAGGCCTGGCTGCCACAGCGTGTTGTCGCCGCGCATGCGGTGCCAGCGCGTCAGCAGGTCCTGCATGACGTTGTCCATCGCGTGGCCCATGTGCAGCGCGCCGGTGACGTTCGGCAGCGGCATCATGACGACGTAGCGATGCTCGCGATCGTCAGGCTGCGCGGCAAACGCGCGGTGCTCGAGCCATCGAGCCGTGACGGCCGGCTCGAGCTGCTGGGGGACATACTTGTCGGGTAGTTCGGCTGGCGTATCGGTGCTCATCGGGGGCGAGCAGGCTATCCGGGCCAGGCGGGTGGCGGAAGGCGCAGCCTGGCTCTCGGCGGCCCGATTCCGGGCCCTGATACCGCGCCCCCGTTCCGCGTCTCGGGCGGATCAGAAGCGGAAATTGATCAGCGGCAGCCAGCGCAGCAGCGGCGGGTTGCTCGGGACGTGGTTGATCAGGCCGATCTGCACGCCGCGCAGGTCTTCGGCGTAGTTGACGAGGCCGATCTGCACGCCGCGCTGCAGGCCGCTGGTCGAGTTGTGCAGAGAAATGCCGAGCCCGTCAAAGTCGTGGCTGCGGTTGATCAGGCCGGCGATGCTGACGCCGTCAACCTGGTCGGCGTCGGCGCGCAGGCCGGCCACCATGATGCCGCGGTTCCACGACCGAGACCTTTCGCCGGTGTCGCCGCCGGTGCTGGCAGGCGCTCGGGGCGAGAAGTCGAACAGCTCCGAATCGCTGCCGCTGAGCTGCATGCCCGCGATGCCGATACCGTGCACGCCTTCTTCGGCGACCAGGCCGAGGCCGGCGCCGTGGATGCCGGCGATACGGCCCTGGCTGACCAGCGCCAGCCCGCCGGCGCCCACACCGTGGATGTCGCCTTGGGCAACGACGGCGAGACCCGCGAAGTGCAGCCCCTGGATGTCCTGGTCGGCCACGACCGCGAGGCCGGCGCCGGAAATGCCGGCGATGTCCTTGTCGGAAACGGTGGCCAGGCCGCCGAGCTGCAGCCCCGTCATGCCGCCTTCGGCGACGGTCGCCAGGCCGCCGATCTGGATGCCGTCGAAGCGGTTGTTGCTGACCGCCGCGAGGCCGCCGATGTGCATGCCGGTCGCGTCGCCGCCGTAGACGGCTGCGAGGCCGGCAATGTCGATGCCGGTGTTCGAGCCGCTGGCCGTCGTCGCGGCCAGACCGACGCGCAGGCCGACGCTCTCTTTGGCCGTCGGCGCCGTGCCGAGCGCGAGCCCGGCGAACTCTTCGATGCCGCGTTCTCGCGAGCTCCAAAGCGTGAGGTTGACCCCGTGCACATACTCGACGCCATAGTCGCTGATGTTGAGGCGCAGGCCGGTCCAGCGGGGGGAGTTGCCAATGCTGAAGCCGGTGTCGGCGACGCCGAGATCGAGGCTCCAGTGGTTGGGAGCGTCGCGTCCTTGCCCGGCGTCGTTTTGCGCGGGGGTCGGCTGCCCTGGCTGTTCTTGCTGCTGCTGCTGCTGCTGCTGCTCCTGCTGGGACTGCGGCGGCTGGGGCTCCCGGCCCGCGGCGTTCTTGGCGGGCGAAGAAGTTGCGGTCGGCGAACTTCCGGCAGGCGGCGAAACGGTGAGGACCGCGTCATCCAGGCGGGCGAGCTGCCGTTCGCCGTAGCCTTCGGACTGCGGTATCGATGCGCTCCGGTCTTCGACGCCGCTATCGGTGCGCGCGAACGCAGCCGCTTGGGCCGCATACGGACTCGCGCATGCGGCGAGGCCGCCAACGACGGCAAGAGCCACGGCCTTGAGCGGGGCCGCGCCCTGCAGGCGGTGCGGCAGGCGGCGCGGCAGGCGGCGCTCCGGCTGGTGCGATCCAGGAGTCTGCTGCTGCTGCTGCTGCTGCTGCCGAGCGCCATTCCGCGGGCCGGCGCGACGTGGGGCGAACGTAGCTCGCGCGTCTGCGGCAAGCTTCGGGCTGGGGCGGGGCTCGTTTTGGCTAGGCACGGCCGCTCGTAGCCCATGCCAAGGCCATTCTGTCGCGCGTTCTCGGCTAAAGCGCCTGGCGGGCGGCCATCAGCTTGTTGAGCGAGCCCACCGAGTAGCCACGGTCGTGGAAAAACGCCACCTTGCCCTCGCCATCGAGCAGCACGATCCGGCCGTTGCGGCCCTCGTTGCCGGTGAACTCCGCCAGTTTGCTCGCTTCGGCATAGACCGTGACCACCGCGGCCCAGTCTTCCTCCGGAATGCCCGAGCGCATGCCGCCGTCGATGAAGTTGCCGAACATGCGCGGCAGCATGCCGGGGATGGTAGGAACTTCGAAGGTCATGGTCTGCCAGCCGAGCTGGTCCAGCCCGAGCAGCCAGCGATCGAGGTCAAACTGCGCATCCTGGTCGTAGCCGATCAGCAGCAGCAGCGGCTTGCCGGCGGCGACGGTCGGCAGCTCCACGGTCTCATCGCTCAGCGATGTGCCGCGGACCACCGGCAGGCTCTGTCCGCTCGGGTCGCGGCGTGGCCAGGTCGTGCTGCAGGAAACCGTGGCGAAGAGGGTGGCGCCGAGAACAGGAACGATCCAGAGCCAGCGTAGTGCGCGTCGCATATCGCAGCATTTCGCAGCTGGGGTGGCCGTGGATGCGGTCCCTGGCAGCGCTGGCACGGCAAGCATCGTTGCGGCAGGGCAGACTCGGCGGGCCAGGCGGCTTGGCCGAAATTGCCGTTGTCCTGCGGCGGTCGATGATCGACGGTGCTGACATGGCCGAGGACCGGCAGGCAGCGCCAGCGAAACAGCAGAACGGCCATCCGCGGCATCGCGGCGGCTGGTGGCTACGGCTGCGCGCACTGTGGTCCGGCCTGGGGCCGGCGGGGCCGCTGCTGCTGCTTGCGTGTGCCGGCCCGCTCGCGGGGCTGTTTGTTGTGGGAGCGACCGCTCCGGGCTGGCTGCCGTGGTTTGACGGAGCAGCACGGCCCGGCTGGCAATCGCTGCCGACGGTGCTGGGCTTTTGGCTGCTCGGCTCGGCCCTCGCGGCGTTTTGCATGCTGCCTACGCACGCGACGTCGCTGGTGGCCGGCTACTTGTTCGGCACCGCGCTGGGCTCGCTGCTCGGCTGGCTGGTGGTGGTCCTCGCGGCAGCCCTGGGCTTTGCCGTCTGGCACCGGCTGGTCGGGGCGCGGGTCGTCGATGCCCTGGCCCGCTCGCCAAAGGCCATTGTCGTGCACCGCGCGCTGCTCGGCCGTGGCTTTTGGCGTGCGACGTGGCTGATCGCGCTGCTGCGTCTGTCGCCGATCATGCCGTTTGCCGCGACCAACGTGCTGATGGCGTCGCTGCGGGTCCCCTTGCCAACGTTTTTGCTCGCGACGGTGGTGGGCGTCACGCCCCGTTCGATCGCGGTGGCCTGGATCGGCGCCGAGCTATCGGAGTTGGACTGGCAGGCGGGCGGCAACCGGTGGATGACCGTCCTCGCGATTGTGGCGACGGTGGTCGTGGTCGTGCTCGTGGGCCGGTTTGCAAAAGCGGCGCTGCGGCGGGAAACGGAGCAAGCGATGCTGGGCCCACGCGACGAGCAGCGGGGAGGCCGTGCGCCATGAACTGGTTGGCCCACCTTCGCCTGGCGCCGGCCGAGCCGCTGCTTCGTCTCGGCAACCTCGCCGGCGACTTCGTGCGCGGTCTCGACATCACGACGCTGCATCCCGAGCTGCAGCGCGGCATCGCGCAACACCGCGCGATCGACACGTTTGTCGACGACCACGAAGTGCACCGCCGCAGCCGGGGTCGTTTCGATGTGCGCTTTGGCCGCTACGCGGGCGTCGCGCTCGATGTGTTCTACGACCATTTTCTGGCGCGCGACTGGACCCAGCACGGCAATGGCCAGCCGCTCAAGACGTTTGTCGCGTCGGTGCACGAGGACCTGCGCACGCACGAAAAGCTGTTGCCGGTGGATCTGGCCGGAGTGCACCGCCGCATGCGGCAGAACCGCTGGCTCGAGATCTACGGCACGCTCGCCGGCATCGAGCGCGTGCTGCGGGCGATGGCGCGGCGCGGCCGCCGCACGGGGCCGCTCGCGACCATTGGCGGCGAGCTGCGCCGCCACTACCAGGAGTTCGATGCCGACTTCGCCGAACTCTGGCCGCAGCTGACGTCGTTTGCGACGGATCTGCACGGCGAGGGGCCGAGCGCGGAGCCGTAGCGGGCATCGAGGCGTGTTCGAATCAGAGGGCGTTCCCACGGCTGGTCGCGCCGCTCGTCAGACGGTGAAGCAGCGCCGCCGCCCTCACGCTTGTGCCAGCTACCGGCCCCGCGTATGCCTTCGGCATGGGCTCAGACGACGTGACGATCTACAGCGACGGCGCTTGTTTGGGCAACCCCGGCCGCGGCGGCTACGGCACCGTGCTGCTGTTCGGCGAGCACCGCAAGGAGATGGCGGAGGGCTACCAGCGCACCACCAACAACCGGATGGAGCTGCTGGGCGCCATCATCGGCCTCGAGTCCCTCAGCCGTCCGTGCACGGTCGACCTCTATTCCGATTCGACCTACGTCGTCAACGCCATGTCGAAAGGCTGGCTCGCCGGCTGGAAGAAGCGCGGCTGGAAGACGGCTTCCAAGCAGCCGGTCAAGAACAAGGACCTGTGGCTGCGTATGGTGGCCGCGGCGGAGCCGCATGAAGTGCGCTGGCACTGGGTCAAGGGTCACAGCGGCGATCCCGAAAACGAATGCTGCGACCAGCTCGCGGTGGCCGCCGCCAACGGCTCCGAGCTCCTGCCGGACGAGGGCTACGATGGCTGAGGGCCGGCTGAGGGCCGGCTGAGGGCCAGCTGAGGGCCGGCGGAGGGCCGCCTGAGCCGGATGGCGCGCGAAGAGCCCAGTTCGGGCGCGATCACCAAGAGCTGCTGGTGCCGTGCGCGAGCGCGCGCCTCGACTTCGACGGTGCCATCGCGATCTCGCCGCGACCGCAAGCGGTCAGTTGCCCAGCAGGATCAGGATCGACGGCGGCAGACCGTGCGGGAACCAACGTTCGAGCCAGCGCGCGTGGCTGTAGTCCTCCAGCCGCAGCGGCAACCCCGTGGTCAGCTGCGTGGCGGAGACGACCGGCGGTCCGACCGCCGGCACGTCGACGGCCAAGAACGCGTCGCGCATGTCGTCGCCAAGGCCGACCCCGTAGTAGCTGAGGTTGGGGGCTTCTGGGTCCACCTGCGCAAACAGGTGCATGTTGGTGGGCGGAAAGGCGCCGAAGTCGCCGGCGAAGCACATCACCGGCATGGACTGGGAGAGCGCGCGCAGGCGCGGCAGCACAGTCCTCGCAAAGCTGTCGGCCTCATTGTGGCCGACAACGAGCGGCGTGACGTTGTTGGCGGCGTTGCCGAGCATGGCCGTCAGCACTGTCTTTGGGGTCATGGCCCAGAACGGTTTGTGCGCAAACAGGCAGACCAACGCTGGCGGCTGTTCACGCCGCTCTAGCTGCGCAATCTCCTCAAGCAAAAACAGGCGCTGCTGGCCGGTGATGAGCCATGGGTTGCTCTCGGAGTCGAGCGCGATCATCCGGCAGCCGGCGTGGTCGAAGGCGTGCCACGGCTGGCCGAAGTAGGTCGCGTGCGCCTGTGGATTGCTCAGTTCGTGGTTGCCGAGTGGGTTGAAGATCGGGCCCGGAATGTTGCTGCGCAAAAAGGGCAGCGTGATGCCAATCTCGCTGGCTTGCCAGCCGAAGATCGTGTCGCCCAGCAGCACGGAGAAGTCAGGGGCCGATGCCGCCAGCAGCTGGGCATTCTGCTGCAGCGTGCTGGCCGGTCGCGGCTGGTCGGCGCCGGGGCGCCCGTAGATATGACCCGTGACAACGAACGAAAACGGCGGCTGCTCGCGCGCAGGCAGCGGCTGATTTTCAAAGGAGTTGCTCGCCGCCGTTCCGCTCGCAAGCGCCGCGCCGCCGCCGTCGTGGCACGACGGCGTCAAGGCCAGGCCAGCGACGGCCAGCACCGCCAAGGCCTCGACCGCAAGGGCACGTCCCAGGCCACGACGGCAATTGACGGAAGAAGTGGGCATCGGAAGGCGGCTGCGTTTGCGGGCGGCGGACGGTTCGTTGGCTGCGGATAAGTATGAACGAACCGTGAGGCTTGTGCGAAATCGGAATCGCTTGCCCCGACTCCTATTCTAGACTGAAGACGTGATGTTGGCGCAATTCGCGGAATACCTGCCCAAAGATCTCGACCTCGCGACGCTGGGTTGGCACCTGCTGTTCGTGCTGATCCTGTCGCACCTGCTCGGCTGGCACTTTGTCCGGTTTGCCCAGGTCGTCAGCAACAAACGCAAGCTGTCGCGGGTGTTTGTGATCATCAGCGTGACCACCCTGCTGATCATCAGCGTCGTCAAGGTGTCGCTCGCGCTCTCGCTTGGCCTGGTCGGAGCGCTGTCGATCATCCGTTTTCGAACCCCGATCAAAGAGCCCGAAGAGCTCGGCTATCTGTTTGTTGCCATTGCGATCGGGGTGGGCTTTGGCGCCGAGCGCGGCATCGAAACCGGCGTCGTGGTGCTGGTTCTGCTGCTCGTGATCGCGCTGCGCACGGGGCTGCCGGGCGGCAAGCCGTCGCTGCGCACGGTGCTGCAGGTAACCGCCAGCGAAGCGCGGGAGCGCTCGCCGATTGACGCGCTCTGGCCGATCGTGCAGCAGCACACCGAACGCGCCGAGCTGCGCCGCGTCGACTTTGACGGCACCGAGTTTTATGCCAGCGCCGTGGTCGAGCTGTCGACCGTCGAACGGCTGCAAACCTTGATCGACAGCGTGCGCAGCGCGCTGCCCGGTTCCTCTGTCAGCGTGGTCGAACGCGACTCTCTGGAGTAGGCCATGCTGCGGCAAAGCAATGATCGGCCGCGCTGGTGGGCCGCCCTGGGTTTCTTGCTGGTCGCGTTTGCGTTCGGCGTGGTGCTCGGTCCTTCGGCCCAGCGCTATCTCGCGGCGCTTGGCTCCCCGAACAACACCGACAGCGAACCGGCTATGCCGAAACTCGCTGCCAACAACGGGGCAAATGAGCCGTCGCAGCTGGCCCAACTGCAGGTCGAGATTGCGCCGGCCGACTACCAAAAGCTCAAGGCGCACCGCGACCGCTCGCTCCAAAACGGCATCATCGAGCAGAGCGTGGACGCCGTCGTCGCCGTCGCCGTGCGCCGCGGCGAGCAGACGGGGCGCGGTACTGCGCGGCTGAAGGGCGACTGGGTGGACCACGTCGACAGCGACCAGTGGTCGCTGCGTTTTGATCTCGACAAGCCGATCGACGGCATGCGGCGCTTTTCGATCCAGCATCCCAAGACGCGCGGTTTCGTCATGGAGTGGCTGGTCATGAAGACGGCGCGCAAACTCGGCGTGCTGGCGCCGCGAGCCGATTTCGCGCAGGTGTCCATCAACGGCGCAGAGCCCGTTGCCTACTACCTGGAAGAGCACGCCAGCAAGCAGCTGCTCGAATCGCAGGGGCGCCGCGATGGCCCGATCGTTCGCTTCGACGAAGCCGCGATGTGGGGCACGTGGATGCAGTATGGCTGGCATCGCACCGGCACGATGCCGGCGGAGGTCACGCCCGCGGCGACGTTCTTTCGCACCGAGCTCAAGGCTTACGCCGAGTCCCATTTGCGCGGCAGCCGGGCGATGGAGCAACGCCTGCTGCGCGCGCTGGGCCAGGCGCGCGAGCTGCAGCGGCGCATCGTGGCGGCAGATGCCGAGCAAGAGTCTGGCCCGGAGAACCGCCCATTGGCGCTGCAGGCCGAACTGGTCGGCGTCGAAGCGCGTCTCGTCGAAGACCTGTTCGACGTCGATCGTCTGGGCCGCTGGCTGGCGCTGCAGGCGTTCTTCAACGGGCTGCATGGACTGGCCTGGCACCAGCTGCGCTTCTACCACGACCCGGTGCTCGACCGGCTGGAGCCGCTGGTCTTTGATACCGGGGCCATCCTGCCGATGGCGGAGCAAGAGCTGCTGTTCGCATCACCCGAGGCGCGCTGGTTTACGCGCAGCCCGCGGGTGCTGGCTGCGGCCTACCGGCACCTGGGCCGCATGACGGAGCCTGCGTGGCTCGATCAGCTCGTCGCAGATCTGCGCGAGGAGCCTGCCTTGCGGGAAGCAGATCGCCTCAATCTCGGCTTTGACGCCAACCTGGTGCTCAACCTGGTGCTTCGCCAGCAGGCCGACAAGGTTCGGCAGCTGGTTCGGCCGCGCTACGTCGCCGGCTTTGATGCGCGGCTGCTCGGCGTGCGCGATACCAGCGGCAAGGAGATGCGTGTCGTCGAGGTCGATGCCTGGGCGCGAACCGAGGTTGCCACGCAGCTGACGGGCTTTCGGTTTGGCAACGGCCGCGAACTCGCGGCGTCGGCGTTTGTGGTCGCCGGCCGTGTCGACCGCGCGGGAGATCGACCCTCTGACGCCGAAGCGACCGCCGCGCGGATCGTCAGGCAGCCGGACGGGTCCATCTTGCTGCCGACCGACGGCAGCCGGGTGCGGCTGCGTTTTCCCGTCGACGAACGGCTGCTGACGCTTGGCGAAATCGCGGCCATCAAGCGGGCGATCCGCGCCACCGTCGCGCCGACGGCATCCGGCAGCCTCGATCTGAGTGCGCGCTTTCGGCCGGTCGCGGAGCTCGAGGATCGACTTCAGCCGCTGGTGCTGCGGCGCGATCGCAGCCGCGACGGTGGCGCGGGCGGTCGGCCGGTGCCGCTGCCGCTAGCCGAGGTGCTCGCCAGGCACGCGTTCCTGGACTACGACCTCGCGCGCGATCAGCTGCTGGCCAAGCCCGGCGTGCATACGGTGGTCGGGGATCTGATGTTGCCCGAAGACCGGGCGCTGCATCTGTCTGCTGGCTGCGAGCTGCGTTTCGCCCCGGAAGCGGTCCTGGTGGCGGGGGCGCTGCTGGCGCCCGGCAGCGCGCAGGAGCCCATTCGCGTGCTCGCCGCCGACGCCGCGCGAGGCTTCGCCGGGGTGCTGGTGCTCGGCACGGCGGGCGCCAGTCGGCTCACGCATACCGAGTTTCGCGGTGCGCACGGCATCGCGCGCGGTGCGTGGCAGGTCAGCGGCGGCGTCACGTTCCGCAGTGCCGCGGTCGACCTGCAGGACTGCACGGTGGCGGGAGCGACCGGCGAGGACGCGCTCAACTTGATCGGCCTGCGCTTCCGGATGCAGCGCTGTACCATCGACGGCGGCCCGCACGATCTGTTCGACGGGGACTTTGTGGTCGGCAGCGTGCTCGACTGCCGGTTCTTGAACTCCGGCGAAGACGCGATCGATGTCAGCGGCTCCGACGTCGACGTCGTCGACTGCCGGTTCGAGAGTATCGGCGACAAAGCGCTTTCCGTCGGCGAAGGTTCGCAGCTGCGCGGCAAGGATCTGTTCATCGATCGGGCCAGCATCGCCGTCGCCAGCAAGGACCGCTCCGAGGTCGCGGTCGACGGTCTGGCGGTGGGCGCGGTCGAGAACTATCTGGCGGCGGCCTACATCAAGAAGCCTGAGTTCGGCGCCGCCAAGCTGCGCTTGCAGCGCGTCTCGGGTGCTGCCGCCAAGCGACCGAGCCTGGCGCAAACCGGCTGCGAAGTGGTGCTCGGCGAGCGCACGCTGGCGACCGAAGACGTGGATGTCGACGCGCTCTACCGCAGCGGGGTGCTTGGCAAGTGAGCAAGCAGCGCTACGAAGTCAAGCTGGTCGGCTCCGAGCATGACCATCAGCAGCTGTTGGCAAGCTTGCGCCTGCTGCCGGCCGCGCTGCGCCATCTGCACAAGTCCCGGATTGTGCAGAGCATCTACTTTGACACCCACGAAGGGCGGTCCGTCGACGAGAACCTCGCCGGCATCTCGGATCGCCAAAAGTACCGACTGCGCTGGTACGGCAGCGGCGATGTCGGGGTGCGAGCTCAGCTCGAATGCAAGATCCGCAGCAACGGCTATGGCTCCAAGCGTGTTCTTGCGCTGGCGGATCCCGTCGACGTCGCCGGAGCTTGGCGGCATCTCTTCGTCACCACGGTGCGGCGCGGTTTGCGCGCGCATCAGGGCGCGTCGGGAGTGCTCGACGGGCGCGAGCCGGCGCAATGGATTCGCTACCGGCGCGACTACTACGCGACGGCCGACAAGCGCCTGCGCATCACGATCGACCGCGATTTGGTCGCGGCGGACCAACGGACCAACGTGCGCCTTGACGATCGTCGGCGCACGCCGCTGCCGCGCCTGCTGATTGTCGAGATCAAGGCTGCCGTCGAGTTCCGCGCGGATCTCGAGAACTTTGTGCGCGACCTGCCGCTGCGGCCGGGCAAGTGCTCCAAGTTCGTCATGGCGTCCGTGCCAGGCGAAGCGCCGACGATCTACTAGACCCCTCTTACTAAACACCTCGGCTCGACGATTCCGTCGCCGAGAATGAATCAGTCGCCGAGAATGTCGTCGAGCTGCGAAGTGCTGACCCTCGTCGACGACTCGCTGTAGTCGTACTCGTCCTGTTGGCGGGCCGCTTCGAGCAGCAGCTCGGTCGTGTTGACGGTGGTTCGCTGTTCGAGCTGGCTGATACTGCCTTCGAGGAACGTGAATCGGGCATCGTCGAGCGCGAATGCGTGTTCGAAGATGCGCCGGACTTGCTCGTCGAGTGCGGTGCGCAGATCGGTGGCGGTCACCGTTGCGCTTTCGACAAGGTGCGAGCCGAGCATCGTCTGATGGTCGTTGCAGTGCTGCAGCGAGGCCGCCAGCTGCTCCTCGGTCAGCTTGTTTTGGGCGACCAGGATGGTGCCGAGGCGCATGTCCGGTATGCCCTGGTTGGTGACCGCATGCACGATGCGGCCTTCCTGCAGCTCGAACACGAACATCACGTCGTCGCCGTTGAGCGCCAGCGTGCCGGTTTTGCCGAGCGAACTCAGCGTGCTGATCAGGTCCGGCATGCCGATGGCGCGCGTGGTGCCGCGCAAGCCCGGCAGCTCGTCGCCGCTGCCCGAGTCCGACGATGTTGCGTCGGCGGCCGTAGGTACGGGATCCGCGTTGAGGCCGATCTCCGCTGCGAGCTTCGCCGACTCTTCGTGCAGCTTGCGCAGCTGCCACTTGAGTTCGGCCGTTTGCGAGACAATCTCGGTCATCACGCCGAGGCCACCGTGCACGCAGGTGCGCTTGACGCTGCCGACGATGCTGTCGAACGCGGCGGTGCGTGCTTCGATGCTTCGGACGACGGAGTAGATCCGAAGCTGGTTCTCGGGCGAAAGTGAAAGCATGGTGGTGCGGTCCTGGCGTGCGGCGATGCGATCGATGTGGCGCCGATCTTTACTGCCTATCGGCGCGACGCTGGGGCTTGCCTGCATGCCGGAGCAAAACGTCTCTATGTGGGACCGCGCGGCCGCAAGGAGCTCTTCGGTGCTACGTCTGGGCGGCCGCCGTAGAGACGTCCGGCTTGCGCCCGACGAGCCGCAAGAAGACGAACATCACCAGCGGTCCGGCGACAAAGCACCATGGCCAGGCGTCGGGACCGGCCCATAGCACCGGTCCGTAGCCACAAACGGCGGCGGTGATCATCGCCAGCATCGCATACGGCAGCTGGGTGCTCACGTGCGCCAGCAGGTCGCAGCGCGCACCGAGGGAGCTGAGCACGGTGGTGTCGCTGATCGGTGAGCAGTGATCGCCGAAGATCGCGCCTTCGAGCACGGCGCCGATGCAGATCAGCATCAGCGCGCTGCCGCCGGTCATCGCGTCGCCGCCAAAGGCGGCATCGGTGCCGAGCCGGTGCGCAAGCACGACGACGTTTGGCAGCAGGATGGCCATGGTGCCAAAGCTCGTGCCGGTCGAAAACGCGATCGCACCCGCCATGAAAAACAGCAGCAGCGGCAGCGCGGCGGCGGACATCGCCTGCCTGCCGGCCGCGGTCAGGTAGAGGCTCGTGCCGAGGTCACTGCAGATATGACCGAGACTCCAGGCGAAGAACAGGATGCCGAACGCGACATAGAGCGAGCGCGTCGCGCGCAGGGACGCCCACAGCACCTGCGCCGGACGCAGCAGGCGTTGGCCCAGCGTCAGGGCAACGGCGAGCAGCCAAGCCGTGATCGACGAATAGAGCAAGGCGGTGGTGCTGCGCGCGTTGGCGAGCACTTCGCGGAGCCACGGGCCAAACGTCAGGTTCGCGCTCTCGGGGCTGTTGGCGATGGCCTGCACGCCTTGCGCCAGCATCAAGCCGACCGTGCCGAGAATGAGTACGAGCAGCGGCAGCACCGCGTTGCGGGCGCGCAGCGGTGTGTCGGCGTCGGGACCTTCTTGCCGGCTAGGATCCGCCGGCCCTGATTGCTCTGCGTCGGTCCCCGCCGCTGCCGGCTCCGGATCTGCGCCGCGGCGGGCGCGCTGTTCGGCCTTCAGCATTGGGCCAAAGTCACGGCCGGTGATCACGACGATGACGACGAGCAGCAGCGCAAACCACGAATAGAAGCGGTAGGGCAGCGAGTCGAGAAAGACCGAAAACGCATCGGCCGGCACGTAGGGGGTGCCGTCCGGTCGCGTGACCATGGCGAGCGGCGTTTGGTACTGCGACATCTCGTAGACGACCCAGGTCGAGAACACCGACAGGCCGGCGATCGGCGCGGCGGTCGAGTCGACCAGGTAGGCGAGCTTCTCGCGGGCCACGCGCACGCGGTCGCACAGCGGCCGCATGGTCGAGCCGACCAGCAAGCAGTTGGTGTAGTCGTCAAAGAAGACCGAGACGCCAGCGGATACGGTCACGGCCTGGGCACTGCGCGGACCTTTGACGAAGCGCTGCAGTCGCGTGACCAGGCCGTGCACGCCGCCGTTGCGCGTGATGACGCCAACCGTCATGAACAAGAACACCACAAACGCGGTGATCTGCAGGTAGAAGTCTTCGGCGATCGAGCGGCGCCACAGCGCATCGCCGAACCAGTGTTTCGCCGCCTGTGCGCCCTGGGTAAACAGCGATGCGTCGTGTGCCGCGCCGCCGATGCTTGCGACGAAAGCGAACGCGCCGGCCAGCCCGCCGAGCAGCAGCGCGAGCAGGACGCGCTGCGTCAGGATCGCGACAACGATGGTGACGATCATCGGCAGTAGGCTCAGCCGGCTGGGGAAGTAGCGCACCAGCTTGAGGCTCTCGGGCCCGGCGGCGCGATCCGGTGAGCTAGCGGGAGCGGGCAGCGTGGCCTGCACCCCGTCGCTGCCGACGTGCACCGACATGACCAGGGTCGGGCCAGTTGAACCCCGCGAGGGGCCGGCCGCCGGGGCCGGCGAGCTTGCCGCGGTCGATGCCCGCGACTTCGCGATGCGCCATTCCTCGGCGATGCGGGCATACTCCGCAGCGCGTTGCCGTCGTTCGGCTGGATCCGCAAGGGGCGGACTTTGGCGCAGGTCCACCGCCAGCGACTCGATCGGGCGGCCGGCGTCCTGCCACGTCTGCAGCGGCGAATTGTCGCCGAGCAGCCAGGCCCGCACCTGCAGGTAGCCTAGGTAGGGGCGGCCGATGGCGTCATCGGGGGCCGGCACAAGCCAGAAGATCGACGCGAACAGCGCGGCGATCACGATGCGGTTGCGGACGGACATGCTCGGCTGGCCGTAGGCCTCGGGGTTGGCGCGGGTATTTCCAGCGGCACGCTGCCGCGGTTGCGATAGCGTTCGCCCTTCATGGAGTCCGGTCAACTGCAACGAAGGCTTGGACTGATGTCAGCGGTGTCGATCACCGTCGGCGCGGTCATCGGTTCGGGCATCTTTCTCAAGCCGCTCAAGGTGGCGCAGTCGCTGCCGTCCGAGTGGGCGATCTACGCGATGTGGGTTGGCCTGGGGCTGGTCTGCCTGTTCGGCGCCTTTGCGTATGCCGAACTGGGTGCGATGTTCCCCGAGGCCGGCGGCCAGTACGCCTTCCTGCGCGAGGGCTGGGGGCGGTTCGTCTCGTTCCTCTACGGCTGGACGTTTTTCTGGGTCATCAACGCCGGCACGGTTGCGGCGCTGTCGCTGGGCTTCGCCGAGAACCTGTTGCCCTACTTCGGGGTGGATGTGGTGCCGGAGGTCTTACCGGACGGCAGCACGAGTACGCCGTCGGCGGTCGTCTATGCCGCCATTGGCATGATCCTGGTGCTGGCGCTCGTCAACCACTTTGGCGTCACGCTCGGCGCGCTGGTGCAGAACGTGACGACGGTTGGCAAGGTCGGCGCCCTCGGTCTGCTGGTGATCGGGGGCCTGTTTGCTGCCGGCGGCAGCGGCGACGAGGCGACCGCCAGCAGCCTGGCTGCGGCTGCCGCCGCCGAGGCCGCGGCCTCCGAGGCGGGCTTTACGATGGCGGGGCTCGTCGGGGCGTTCATGGGCATCTTTTGGGCCTACGAGGGCTGGTACCAGATGCCCTTCAACGCGGCCGAACTGAAGCGGCCGGAGCGCAACCTGCCGCTCGGACTGGTCTACGGCATGGTCATCCTGGTCGTGACCTACCTGTTCGTGAACTGGACCTACATGCGCATGGTGCCGTTCGACGAGATGCGGGCGATGCCGGCTGGCACGGCCGATACGCACGTTGCTACCCTCGCCGTCAGCAGGATTTTCTCGCCCGAGATCGGGGGCTACCTGACGCTGCTGATGGCGATTTCGATCTTCGGCGCCGCCAACCCCAACATGCTTTCGTCGCCGCGGGCGTTCTATGCCATGGGCAAGGACGGCCTGGTGCCCAAGGCGCTGACGCGCGTCAGCGCCCGCTGGCAGACGCCGGTCGTGTCGATCTGGGTGCAGGCCGCGGTCGGCATCGGCCTGGTCGTCGCCATGCCCGTTTTCCACGACGTCACGGCCTTCGTGGTGTTCGCGGCGTTCCTGTTCTACGCGCTGACCGTCGCGGCTGTCTATCGGCTGCGCCGCCAGCGCCCGGACGCCGAGCGGCCCTATCGCTGCAGCGGCTATCCGATTACGCCGGCGCTGTTCATTCTGGTGGCGCTCGCCTTTATCGGGGCCGTGCTGTCGGATGCCGCCGAGCAGAAGAACGCCCTCATCGGCCTTGCCATCGTTGCTTCCGGCATTCCCTACTACGTCATCTGGCAGAAGCTGCGGCCGCACGTGGCCGACGCCGGCTAGCCATCGGCGCGAAGTGGGCTGGGGTTTGCGCGAACGGGCTGCTAAGCTAGCCCTGGAATGACCCCTACGCAGTTCTCGCTGTTCTTCGTTGCCCTGCTGATCGGCTACGTGCTCGTGCACCTTCGCCTGGTTCGCTTCGAGGAGCACCTGCAGAAGCTCGCCGGCATCCGCAGCCTCGATGAGCGCTTGAGCTCGCTCGACGATCGCCTGCAAAAGCTGGCCGGCAAGGTTGGCACGGCGGGCATCGACCGCATTTCGGCGCAGCTCGAGCGCCTTCACGAAGACCTCGAAGACCTGCGTGAAGCGACCGGGGAAGTGCGCCACGCCGTGGTGCAGATCCCCGCGATGCCGCCAGCTGTTGGCGCGGTCGGCGGCGCGGCGGGCGAGCTGTTCGACGACCGGAATGGAGATCGGCATGCAGATGTGCCGCGCTCGTCGGCCGCGTCGCAAGCGCACCGCTACGAGCCGCCCGCAACCCGCATCGTCGCGCTGATCGAGACCCGTCTGCTGCAGCTCGGCTACCGCAACCTGCAGCTGCTTGGCGACATGCAGGGCGTCGAGATGACGGACGAAATCGAAGTAGGGGTCGAGGCCGACAAAAACGGCATGCCCTGCAAGGGTCGTGTCATGGTCCGCAACGGCTCGATCTACGACGTGCACATGCAGTCGGTCGTGCAGGCCTTCCCGTAGCGGACGGGCTCTCGTAGCGGACCGGCTTCCGTCGCGGACCAGCTCCCGTCGCGGACCAGCTAGGGCAGCGCCCGATCAAAGTCTCCCGGGCCTACGACTGCTTCTGCTCGAGGCGGGCCCGGATCTTTGGGGCCACGGCTTCGAGGACGTGCCAGGGCGCGTCGGAGTCGAGCTGCTGGAGCAGGTCGGCATGACCGAGCTGCTCAAGCAGCCGCTGCACAAAGTAGCGTTCGCGGGCCCAGCGCGGTTTGCCCGGTAGGCCGAGGCGCTGCTCGTCGGCGCGGCCGGCGGCGGTGCCGGCGCGCACGATGGCTTCGATCAGCTCCGGGGCTTGCGCCCGGTTGCCAGCACGGGCCAGCGCGCACGCGCAGGCGGTTCGCAGGGTGGCGTCGGCGTGACGATCCTGCATGCAGCGGAGCAGCACGTCGTCGTTCGCCTCGATGCGGGCGTGGCTGAGCGCCAGGGCTGCTTCGGTCGCGAGGGTGGCGCGCTCAAGGATGAGCTGGCGGCAGAATGCGATGCTCTGGGCATCCCCGATCCGGCCCAGCACGGCAATGGCGGCCTGGGCGCCCGGCGCGCTCGGCTGGTCGAGCAGGCCGTCGCGAAGCAACTCGGCGGCCCGTTCGCCGCCGTTTGCCACGGTCTCGAGCAGCTGCAGGGCCCATTCGCCCGGCTGAGCGGCAAGCAGCGCATCGCAGGCGCGGTGCAGGCCGTCGGCGTCGGGCGTAGCGGCTGCTTGGTCGATTGACGTTTGACCGGTTGAACCGTCGCCGTAGGCGCCGTCGTCGCTGTCGCTGCCGCTGCCGCTGTCGCTGCCGCCGTGGCCTGCGGTTGTCGTCGGCGCGGTGGCGGGCTCGGCCGATTCCCTCCGCTCGCTCGTGCCGGCGCAGGCGACCGCCAGCAGAAGCGCCACGCGCAGCGTCAGCAGGCCAGCGTGGCGCGTGCCCGGCCAGGAGGGGGGCAGCACGGAGCGGGCAAGCCCTGGGCTGGCAACCTCGACAGTCTTCACCATGCCGTCAGGATAGCGCGGATCGCGCGCGATTGCGTAGCGGTCACGAATCGTCGGGCTGCATCGCGCGCCGAAAGTCGTCGGGCACTGGCGCCTCGAAGGTCACCTGCTGATTCGTCGTTGGGTGACGCAGACGCAGCTGATGCGCGTGCAGCAGGTGGCGGTGGAAGCCGTCGGTGCGGTCCTCGAATACGTCTTCGCCTGCCTTCATGCGGTGGACGAACGCCAGGTAGTCGGCGTCCGCGCGGCCATAGAGACGATCGCCGACGATCGGATGCCCGAGCTGCTCGAGATGCACGCGGATCTGGTGGGTGCGGCCGGTCTCCGGCAGGCACCGCACCAGGGTTCGGTTGTTGGCTTGCGTGACGACCTCGAAGCGGGTGCATGCTGGCTTGGGCTCGATGGCATCGTCCGCCGCGCTGCGGCGCAGCCGCACGGTGCCGGCGGCTGCGTGGCCGATGGGGCGATCGCAGAGCTGGTCGCGGCCAAGCTCGCCGTGGACCACGGCCAGGTAGGTCTTGCCGACGCGTTCGGCGACCGGATGGCGCTCGCCTTTGCTCTCGGTTGCGCCGCTGAACTGCGGCTGCAGGGCTGCCTGCACGGCTTTGCTGCGGGCCGCGATGCAGACGCCGCTGGTTTCGCGGTCGAGGCGATGCACCAGCTGCAGCTCGTCGTCAAACTGCGTCCGCAGCATGTGCACCAGCGTGTGGCGCATGAAGGGACCGTCCGCGTGCATCGGAAGGTGCGCAGGCTTGTCGACGGCTAGCCAGGTCTCGTCGGCATGTAGCACGCGGTAGCCGCCGTCCACGGCCGGCTCACGGTGCAGCTTTTCGAAGCGAAGCTCCATCCGGCCGCGCAGCCGCTCGTGGCCGTCTGCGGTTTTGCCGTCGATCTGAACGCGGCCACGATTCAGCTCATCCAGCCAGCGTTCGCGGGGGTAGTAGCGAAAGCGCTCGCAAAGGTAGTCGAGCAGGGCTTTGCCGCGGGCGTCGTTGGGGATGCGCGAACGCAGCACGACCACAGACTCGACCGAGGGGATATACACCCGTGGGAGTGTGGCGGCTGCGGCACGGCATGTCGATGCCGGCTGCGGCGAGCGCGGAGGCGGCAGATGCCGCGGACGACGATATGCGCCATCGTCGTCGGCGGGGGACTCTGCCTGCTGCTTGCCGGCGAGGGGGCTCGGCTAGGTATCTCGGCGAGGGATGCCGAGCTGGGGATGCCGAGCTGGGCCTGCCGAGCTGGGCCTGCCGAGCTGGGTCTGCAGCTGCAGCCAACCGGCTCAGATTTGCTCGGCCTCTGGCTGGATCTTGCGGCGGCGTCGCAGCAGCGATGCGCCAAAGCCTGCCAGGCCGCTGCCGACGAGCAGCAGGGTCCCCGGTTCGGGGACCGGCTGGGAGCCGTTGCCGACGCCTGGCTCATTGCCAACCGAGTTGCTTGGCTGGCTCGAGCTGCCGCCAGCCCCTGCACTGCCGGCGCTGGAGCCGCCGCTCGTCGTGCCGCCGCCACTTGCCCCGCCGCTCGCCGAGGCCGATTCTCCGCCGCCAAAGACGCCGGTGTCCGGGCTGTTGATCGGGCTGTCTGGCCCCCCGTCGGTGGCGTCCACGAGGGAGGCGACGGAGCCGTTCGAGCAGCCCGTCAGTGCCAGACCGGAAAGCAGAAGAGGAAGGATCAGGATGTTGCGCATACTTGGTCGGGTGCCGCGAAGAGTCGGGTGCCGCGAAGAGTCGCTGGCTGTCGAACGAAACGAGCAACGGATGTGCCATGTTGCAGAGGATTGCTCGTTTCCTTCACGTGAATGTCATGGCCGCAGCGTGACAGCGTCCGCGTCATCGGTAGTTCCATGGACAGGGAGTTGGCCGGATCGAGAGCGAAGGGGGCAGAGGTCTGCCGTGGGCCTCTGGTTCGGTGCCGTTGGCGAGCCGCTCTAGTTCGATTCCGTCCGATTGTTGCGACGCTTTTTGACGGCCCCACTGATGCGAATTGCGTCACATCACGGTGCGATGGCGCGCTTGCCGTGCGCGTCCGGCAGATCCGCCGCCGTGGCGAGAATCGGACGGTTGCGTGTCGGGGTTCCGATACGCGGCTTGGCGACGTGCTGCGTCGCGTTGCCATCGGCACAACCGTGCTGACGAACAACGCCGCCACGATGGGCGCGCCGCGCGCCTGCCGATCCCTTAGGGCAGGTCCGTGTATCTGCGGATCGTGTGGCTTTCGCTCGCGACAAACACACTGCCGTCGTTGGCGGCGACCACCAGTACTTTGCAGCGGGCGTTGCCAGGCAGCCGGTATTCCGGGCGCCCGGTCTTTGCGTCGACGACCTGCAGGCCGCCGCCTTCCAGCGGCATCAGCAGCCGCGAACCAATGCCTGTCGGCACGCCTGCCCACGGTGCTTCCAGTTTGCGCAGTGGCTCCAGCAAGCTGCCGGTCCGTGCATCGACGCGCAGCCGCTCTTGTTCGGTCGGCGCGATGATGACGTTGTTGACGACGCAGAAGCGCCCCAGCAACGTCGTCTCCAGCTTGCGCTGCCAGACCAGCGTGCCGTCGAGCGCTGCGATGCCGTACAGCACGCCGTGGTCGTCGCCGGCGACGAGCACATCACCGGCAAGGGCCGCTGTCGGGCTGGCCAGATCGGCGAGCTGGCGCGTCCAAACAGGGGTCAGGGACGGCATCGCCAAGCAGGCTAGCTTGCCGCGCTCGCCAACGACGAGCACGGAGTCCCGGTGCCGCAGCAGGGCTCCGTGGGCTGGCTCGGCAAGGCGCGCACTGTGCCGGCGGCGCTCCGCCAAGTCGATGGCGTGCAGTTGGCCGTCCGTGGTCGCAATGGCCATGGCGGAATCGAACAGCACGGGCGTGACCTCACACGGCATGTCGTCAAGCTGCCAGGCCAGGCTGCCGTCGACGGTCGAGAGCGCGCGCAGCGTGCCGTCGAGCGATGCGATGAGTACGGTCTGGCCGCGGACGAGCGGCGGCGTCAACCAGCCGCTGAGGTCTTCGGAGTCGAAGTCCCAAACGTCGCGCGCCAAGTCCGCCGAACGTCGGCGCACGTGGCCGCTGCGATCTACGATGAGCCAGTCGCCGCTGCCGTCGGGCACCGCTGCCGGGCGCGACTCGATGGCCTTGTTGTGCTTCCAGGTTGCGGCCGGCGTGAGCATCAAGCGAGCCATCAGGCTCGGGTGATAGTCGCCCGCGACGTCGAACTGGATCGGCAGAAAGCGGTCGCTCGCCAGCGAAACCGCCAGCTTGTCGATCGGGCGCCGTGACAGCAGCAGCGGCGTGGTGCCGATTTCCTTGTTGTTGACGAGCACGCGTGCGCCCGCCGGCTGACTGGTGATCGCAAGCGGCAGGCGCGCGATCTGGTCAAACTCCACGTCCGGGAACGAAACCCGCAGCGCCTTGATGTGCTGCATGGCGATCCTGTAGTCCCCTTTGGCCGTGGCTTCGGCGACTTCCTTCAAGAGGCGCGAGATGGTGGCATTGCGGGTGACGCGGTCGCGGAAGTGCGTGCGCAGTTCGGCATCTTCGGTCGTCGCCTGTTCGAGCATGCGGTAGAGCTCGAGAGCACCATCGAAGTCGAACGCTTTTTCCTTCTCAACCGCGGCTTGGAACGTCGGGTCGAGCCGGCGCTGCGTGTCGTTGCGCTTCAGCGCCTGGTCGTAGGCGTGCGTGCGCTCGGTTGCCATGTTGAGTCGCGGGCCGAACTCGGCCAGCAGCGTCGCGATGCGGGCCAGGCGTTCTTCGCCCAAGAAGCTCGGCAGCTGCTCTTGCGCGCTGAGCGCGGACAAGCCCTCAAACGCCAGCTGCAGTTCGACGGAGTAGTGGCCCAGCAGGTTGGCGCGGTTGGTGGTCAGCTGGTCGCGATCGAGCAGGTCATCTGGCGCAGGCGGCATCTCCGTCGCGAGCTTGCCGGCGGCCACTTCCAGGCCGTCGAGCAGGCGGTCGGTGCGCATGCCGGCGTTGTTGATGACTTCGTCGCGCATGTCGGCGCGCTCATGCAGCTCGATGTAGGCCTGGACCATGGTCGCCACGTCGCCAACGTCGCCGGCACGTGCGGCCGCGCGCAGCTTGTCGAGAACGTCGGCGCGGGCGAGGTCTTTGAGGCGCTTCTTCTCAGCGGCTTCGGCGAATGCGATGCGGCTGCGCAAGTCCTCGATGGCCTGGCATTCGCCGAGTGACGCGGACCAAGACTGAAAACGTGTGCGCGCCGTCGTCAGGTCGCGCGACTCGATCAGTTCCTGCACTTCGCTGGTGGCACTCACAACGGAGGCTTCGAAGGCACGCTGCTGCCACCAGATGAAGCCGGATCCGCCGACAAGCGCGAGCACCGTTCCGAACACGGCCACCCGCACGATGCGATCGGTCTGGGTGCGCTTCAGCTGCGTGATGCGCTTGTGCACGTCTTTGCGCGTGCGGTCAAGCCGGAAGATCGCTTCGAGCGACTCGATGACCTTGCTGCGCGCATGGGTGTTCTCGAAGTGCTCGACGAGCTCTTCGAGGGTCTTGATGGCGCCGTCGATATCTTTGGCCTTCTGGCGCGCGCGCGCTTCCCGCATCAAGATCTGCGGGCTCATGGTGTCCGTGCGCCGCGCGTCGTCGATGATCTCGATCGCCGTGGGCGCGAGATCGTTGTCGATCATCGCATCGAGCAGATCGAGCGTGACCTTCTCCAGCTCCGGAGAATCGGGGGATGCGTGCGCGATCAGGACCGTGCGCAGAAAGCTGAGCGTGCCCGGCTCATACGGCACCAGGGTGCGGGCGTCGCGGGCCAGCTGCAGGGCCTGCTCGGGGTCTGGCGAGCGCTGCGCGGCTTCGAGCAACAGCTGGCTCGCGAGTCGCTTTTCCTCGGCTTGCTCAAGCACCGCGGCCATCTCTTGGATGACCGGCAGGGGGCGGTCGCCGGGGCGGTCGCGCAGCGTCTGCAGCAGCACGATCGCGCGCTTGTGTTCGCCTTCTTCGGCGAGCGTGCTGGCGACCCCGGCGAACTCCGCATCGTCCAGGTGGGCCAGGATGCCGCCAGCGCTCAGGTCGCGCGCGGCGCGGCAGAAGTCGAATAGACTGATCGTGGTCTGGTCGCACAGCTGCCGGTAGGTCGAATGACCATCGAGCACGCGGAGCACCGTGTTGTGGGACTCGTTGAGATCGTCAGGATCCGCCGGCTGGGCGGCCTGGTGGGGGATCTCGTCGAGGCTGGTCAGCTGCTCCAGGATCGTGTCCCACTCGTCGGAGCGGCGGGCCACTTCGAGCAGCAGGCTGTTGATCTCGTATTCGGGGCAGCCCTCGAAGCGTTCGCGGAAGTAGTCGCCGGTCGTTTCGGCTTTGAAGAACTCAAAGGTGCCGTGGCGCCACGTGAACAGCGAGAACAGGTCTTCGGCGACCTGCATGCCGACGATTTCGTTGAGCTGCTTGGCGGAGACGATGCCGTCGCGCACGAGGAGTTCGCCGAGTGGAATCCGCGCGTCTTTTTGCTCGTTCAGTGCGTCGCGAAGCTGCTCGCCGCTGATCATGCCGGCCTGCACCAGCCGGCTGCCGAGGCGGCGCAGCGTGACCCGGTTGGGCACCAGGATGCGGACATGGTGGTCGCTGCAGTAGACCTGGCGTTCTTCGAGCGCGTTGCGAACCCGCAGGACCCCTTCCATGGACGACATCGCGAGTGTCTGGAAGATGTCGGACAAGTTGATCTTGTCCAGGTCGCCGCGCATCGTGACGGTGTGCTCGCCGTCGTCTAGACTGGGCGCGGGAGCCTCGGGGATGTCTTCTTCTGCTCCCTTGAGCAGGAAGTCGACCTCCGCTTCGTTGAGTATTTCCCCGTTGGACATGTCTATCGAAAGCCGCAGCACACGGCGAAACGGCCACAACCCGCACGTGCGGGCATGGATCCGTTGTGTCTTCGTTCTGGCTATCGGCTGTCTGCTAGGTCTGGCTCAACCTGCTTCAGGGCAAGCCCGAAGGACCGGGCAGGGGGCTGGCGACGAGGTCGGTTGGATCGATATCCGGGATCAGCCATACCAACGCCGTTTCCGCGAACTCTTGCTCGATGCGCCAACGCGGGATCTCGAGGCTGGCTGGCTGCTGGCGCGCAACCTCGGCCGGGCCTCTGCGCCGCTGCTATGGGAGCTACTGGACTCCGAGCGTTCCAACGTCGATCGCCGGGTCGTGCTGCTGATCGCGGCGATGCTGGCGGGCGGTCCCGCCGAAGATGAACGACTTTTTACGTTCCTCGATCAGGCCAAGACGATGCTGCACGAGCGGGCGATGGCGGCATTCGTGTTGTCCCTCGGTCCGCGCCGGCTGCGCCCGGTGCGCAACTTTCGCGGGCGCTTGTTGCGGCGCAACGGCGAAGTCGAGCCGCTGCTCGATGTGGCGGCGCGGCTGGCGAGCACCCGGTTTCCGAAAGCCAGCGACGGGGCTGCGACGACGTTTGTCGAAGATGCCGGCATTCTCGCGGCGTCGGCCTACGCAGGCCTTCCGATTGCGCGCGATCTTGAGCGTCGCTGGTGGCAGACGCGCAGCCGCAACGCCAACGCGCGCGAGACCCCGCTGTTTCTGCGCGGGGCGCTGCTCGGGTCGGCGCTGCGGGCGATGCAGTCCGACCAGCCGGCGCAACGCCTGAATGAGGCGCGGCGATTGCTGCGCACCAACGAGCAAGAGCTGCAGTCGACGCGCGCGGCGGCGATGCTGCTGCTGGCGCAGGCGGAGGCCCTCGACGGTCAGCCGCGACCCGATTGGCCGCTGCTGCAGGTCGCCGTCAGTTCGTCGGTCGCGCAGGAGCCGTTGGCGCGGTGGCTCGGGCCGACGGCTCTGCCGCGCGACCCCGAGCCGGCGCGGCTCGCGGTTGCGTTCGCGCTGCGGCCACCGATCCAGCGAGTGTTGGACTCGGTGCCCGACTGGCGTGGTCAGCGAACGCGCCACGCGTTTGCGATTGCGCTTGCGGTGCGCCTGCTGCGCGGGGATCCGCTGCCGCGCCCGCTCAAGCTCGAGCTGCCCGATACGCCCGAATGGCGCTTTGTCGTGTGGGCGAGCGGCGGTTCGTTCGGCAACGGCTATGCGTTCGACGATGGCCACCTGCGGCAGCTCGCGCAGCTGGTGGTCGCGGACCGTGCCAGCCGAAGCGCCGCCCGCGACGCGCTGGAGGCGTGGCTTTGGCGCCGCGGCAGCCATCCGGGAATCGGACCATGGCGACTGGAGCGCGAGCTGGTGCGCGATTTGCTTCTGGCCGGCAGCAGCCCAGGAAGCGGCAAGTACTTCCCGAACATCCGCAAGGACCAGATCTACTTTCCGACCGGGCTGGACCGCGACGATCGCTTCTTCCAGATCGCGGTGCGCTTCTACGAGTTTTCGTCGCGACCCGTTGGTCCGGTCCCGTATCCGTTTCTGCTTCGCTAAGCGGCTGCCAGTGTCGTGCATGTCCGCAGAATGCCCCCAATCTCAGATGCACGACACTAGGCCCGCGCGCCGGCGCCAACGGCAGCGGCGGCCACGGCAGCGTCAGCGTCTAGCGAACGCGGATCAGTCGTTCTCGCGGTAGGTCAAGTGCCGCAATCTGTGGCTCAACGTCGACCAGGAAGCGGTGGCCATCGACGTAGTAGCCGGCCGTCGGGCGCAGACCGGGGATACGCACCGCAAACCAGCGATTGATGGTCGCGACCATCAGCTCGCGCAGGTACTTGGCGCAGCAGCTCGCCAACGCCGTCGGGAAGGCGCGTTCTTCGGCGCGTTCTGCGAACGTCAGCATCAGCTCGCGAACCGGCGGGGTGCTGTTGCAGGCGCCGGCGCCGCCGGATCGGATGCGATAGCTGGAACGGCCGGGTCGCTCTTCGTGGATCGACACCGCCGCGTCTGGAAACAGCTTCTGGAGCTCGTTGCGGTAGTGCGCGCGGCCGCCGCAGCGGTCTGCGACCAGGTGGGCCGCGTCGCCGTCGTCAATGCGCGGCATCAGGCCCGCGACCAGGCGCTGCAGCACGATGCTGTAGGCGTGAAAGTGTGCGCGGCTCTTGTTGTCGGTGGCTGCGATGAGGCCATTCCACTCTTCGACGTCGACAGCGCGAGCGGAGATGTCAAACAGGGCGCAGTCGGCTCGAGCAAGCGCGCGCGCGACCATCTCGCCGGTGAGCAGGATCCAGTCGCGGTCGGCCGCTTGCGGCAGCGGGAGGTCCAGGTCTTGGTACCACGGGCAGCGCGCAAGTGGTTCGAGGTCGTGGCCGAGGGTCTGTAGCCACTCGCCGAGCGTGTTCGGGAGCGTGCCGGTCCAGGCCGCCCACAGCACCAGGGCGGTCTCTTCGAGGCGCTGGAAACCGTGTGGACCGCTCTTGACCTTCTTGCTGTCGGCAACCCGGATCTTGCCCTTCTTGTAGCCCTGCTTGGTCACGTGGCGCTGCAGCACCCGCCACGGCGAGACGCCTTCCGGACCGGCCATCGACACGCCGCCGACAACCAGCGGACCGAGGATCGGGCCGAGACCGGCTTCGTCGACGCCTGCGAGGTAGTGCACGCTGCCACGTCACCCGGCCTTGGCCACAAGTTCAAGTCGCGATACCACCGAGGCTGCGGCCTAGCGTTTTCGGGGCGCTTCGGTCCCCGGCCGCATTCGCCGATACATGCTGCATGGAAGTGCTGATTGTCGAGAAAGACCCGCTGATTCGTGACCAGGTGAAGGTCGGACTCCAGCAGTTCGACGAGTTCCAGGTGACGGTTGGTGTGGGCCATGCCGGAATCAGCGAGGCGCGCAGCAAGACGTTTGACTGCGTCTTCCTCGGCGTCGATCCACGCCAGAAGAGCACGACGAAGCTGCTGCAGCACCTGCGTTCGTTCGACAAGACGACCGAGCTGTTTGTCATGACGGAGATGCGGAACGTCAAAGACATGGCCGTCGACAAGACGAAGTACGACATCCACTCGTTCGTGCACAAGCCGATCCACCCGCGCGAGTTCTTTGGCCTGCTCGGTCGCTTTCTCGAGCGACGCACCGAACGGAAAAACTCTTCGCTGCGCCGTCAGGGGCAGGCGCAAGATCGCAGCGGCGGTGCTGGCCCGGGGACCCCGGCGGGCCACGGTGCGGGCATGGGCACCGGTCGCTGAGCATCGGTCGCTGAGCATCGGTCGCTGAGGACCGGCTGCTGAGCGCCGGCCGCTAAAGATCGACCGCGGAGTGTTGGCCGTTGTCGGGTCGCGTGGACCCGTTCGGCGGGATGAGCCGCCTCTGAGGCTTGCTCCATTGGCCGCCGTCGGCTCAGCTTTCGCGCCATGACGTCCGGCCCCGATCAGGCGCAAAGCCGTGAGTTGCGCACCAACGTCCATCTCGAATCCCGCTACCGCAAGCTGCGGCGCGGGTTGCCGCAGACGGTCTTCTACTGTCCTGAGTGCAAGGGCAACCGCCGCCGGCGTCGCTCGTGCCGCAAGTGTGAGGGCTTTGGCAAGCTGACGCGCGAGTCGGTGCAGGAGCTGATCGGCCGTCGCTTGCTGCCGGCGATGCAGGCGAAGACCGGCAAGTTCCACGGTGCGGGCCGCGAAGACATCGACGTGCTGATGCTCGGCAAGGGCCGGCCGTTTGTCTACGAGGTGGTCGGCGCCCGGCGTCCGGACGTCGACCTTGAAGCTCTTCGGCTTGAGATTGAAGAGCGTTCGGAAGGGGCGATCGAACTGGCGCCGTTTCGCCGGGTCGAGCGCAAGCGGGTCGTCTACTGGAAGGAAACCCACTTCACCAAGGACTACCGCGCCGAGGTGACGCTTGCCGGACAGGTCGCGCCGGAACGCCTCGACGCGGTGCGCGGCTTTGACGCCGAGATCGTGCAGCGGACGCCGCAGCGGGTCGCGCATCGCCGATCGGATCTCGAGCGCAAGCGGCGCATCGAGGTGCAGGGACTCGCGGATCTCGGCGGCGGCCGGCTCGAACTGCGGCTTCGGTGCCAGCACGGCACCTACGTCAAGGAATGGGTGTCGGGCGATGAAGAGCGCACGTCGCCCTCGCTCGCACATCTGCTCGGCGTCGGCTGCGTGTGTAGCGTGCTGGACGTCGAAGAGATCCTGACGCCCGACGAAGACGCGGCCGGCGGCGTGTTTGGCGCACAGATCGGCGAAGCGAGCGGCGGCGGGGATGAGGAATCCCAGGGTGCCGGTTCCGATCGCGACCGCGCGGGCCCAAGCGAGTAGGGCGGCGGCGGCGGCGCGCGCGAGGGCGCGCGATCTATTCCGTTTGCGCCTGTGCCGGCGCAGCCGCGCGTTCGCGCTTTTGGCGGCGACGGAAAGCGCGGATCGCTTTCAGGTAGGCCCAGACGTCGCGCACGATGCGCACCGTCGATTTTTTGTCGGCGCGACGTTCGAAGCGGCATGGAACCTCGACGATGCGCAGTCCTGCCTGGTGCGAGAGGATCATGATCTCGGAATCCCAGAACCAGCCGACGTCCTCGGTCTGGTTGGCGACCGGCAGGATCTTTTCGCGCACGAAGAACTTGAAGCCCGTCTCCGGGTCTCGGAACGGCATGTCGAAGACCAGCCGCGACAGCCACCGATAGCCCTGGCTCAAGATGTGCCGCACGATCGCCGTCGGCCGCCAGCCAACGGCATAGTGTCGGTAGGCGGTGGCGCCGTCGGCACCATCGGCGATCGCCGCGAGCACCGGCGGCAAGAAGCGACAGTGCACCTCGAGGTCGATGTCAAGAAAGCCGACGATCCGGCCGCGCGCCGCCAGGAAGCCCTCGGTTACGGTGCCGCCGCGGCCGACGTTGTGCGCGTGGTAGATGGCGCGGCGGTTGGTGTGGCCGGCAACCAGCTCGGCCACGACTTCGGCGGTGCGGTCGCTGCTCTTGTCCTCGACGAAGAGCAGTTCGTAGCTCTTGCCGTGCTCGTCGAGCGTTTGGCTCAGCTGCTGCACGGAGTCGGCGAGGTGGCCTTCTTCCATGTAGCAGGCGATCACGACGGTGATCTCTGGCGTGTTGTGGTCGTTGTCAGTCACGTGCGATGCGGACCTTGCTGACGGTAACACCGGGAAACGTCGCAGCCTCGATCGTTTGCACGCGCGGATCGGCGAGCAGACGTTCGACGCTGTCGTCAATGTCTACGTTGGGGTGCCAGTGGTTGCGCACGATGTAGGCGATGTCGTCGGGGGCGCTGGCGGGCCGGGTCAGCTTGCCGGGATCGGGCTTGCTGCGGTAGACGACGAGGCTCGCGTTGGCGAGTAGCTCCGCGTTGTAGCGGTCGAACTCGGCAAACTGCGCTTGGGCGATGCGCCCGAACCACGGCCCGAGGCGGTCGGTCACCTGCTTGCCGATGCGCTCCGGGGAGATGGTCGACTTCAGGTTCTTGGCGTATTGGATGCGCGGCTCGTAGTAGGAAAGCGAGCGCGGGTTCGGCATCGAGGTGTAGACGGGCCGGCCCGCCGCTTCTGCCTCCAGCTCGTTGCCGAGCCACTGGGCCGCACTGCGCCAGTCCGGGTGCGGCTTGTAGAGCGTCCAGCGCTCGCTGTAGCCGTCGTAGAGAGCCAGCATCGCGCCCGCCGCAAGCAACACGTTGCCGGCGCCGGCGACCAGGCGCAGCGGCTTGGGCAGCAAGCAGATGCCTGCCGCAGCCAGCAGCAGCACAAACGGCAGCGCCGGAATCAGAGTGCGTTCGAGGTAGGTGCTCTGCAGGCCGATCGCTGCGCAGGCAAACAGGAAGGCCGGCAGCATCAGGATGGCCACGGGCACGAGCCAGCCGGCCGCGCGCGTGCGGGTGTATCGCGCGATGGCGACGAGGCCCAGGGCCATGGCTCCGACGCCCAGCAGTTCGTAGCTACGGCCGAGCGTGACGATCCAGCTCGCTTCGGCTGTTTGCATCGTGTTGCCGGTCCAGGTCCAGTTGCACAAGAACGTCCCGAGCTTGGCCGGCGTCAGTTCGCCCAGGTAGGTCTGGCTGGTCTCAAACTGGCCGAGCGCGCGTTTGATCAGGACGAAGGCCGCCAGCAGCGCAAGGCCGATGCCGTGCACCAGCACGATGCGTGTGCTGCGGCGGCGGAATCCGCGCGTCAAAACGGGGGCGAGCAGCAGCTGAACCAGCACAACAACCGCCAGGTAGTAGTGCAGCATCAGCATCACGGCGACGTTGGCGACGTGTCCCCAGAACAGCAGCCGGCGGCGTTTGCTGGTGCGGTTGGGCTGCATCAGGCGCAAAAAGGTCCCGAAGCCAAGCAGCGTGCAGAACACCATCGGCGCGTAGAGCCGCGCTTCGGCGCAGTACCACGTGTGCACCGGCGACAGTGCCAGCAGGATCGCGGCCCAGAGCGCGGCACGCCGTCCAACGAGCAGGTGACCGACCCAATACGTCAGCGGGATGCAGGCGAGGCCGGTCAGCAGCGCCGGCATGCGCATCGCGATCTCGCCGTCGCCAAATAGGCGGTTCCACGCATGCATGCAGGCGACGAACAGCGGTGGGTGGATATCGCGGTAGAGCGTTGCCAGCATCTGCGGCAGCGTGCCGATGCGCTGGCTGGACATGCAGGCCTCGTCAAACCAGATCGAGCGATCGAGCAGCGGCATGCGCAGCAGCCCGGCTGCGACCGTGAGGCAGACGAGTGTCCAGAACAGCCGCTTGCCGGAAGGCTCCACACATGCCGAATCGGCAGGCCGCTGGCTCAGAAGGTTCTGAGCTGCCGGCGGCGGGGCCGCGGCGGCGGCGTCTGTGGACGAAGGCTCCATGCGAAGGGGTCGAAAAGGCTAGTTGTGGATCTTCGAGAAGCTACGGGTTGCCAAGAGTTCTGGCTGTGGTGTGCGCATGACCGAATGCATGCGCGGGGGCCTCGCCTGGCTTCCTTCATTCCCTGCCGTCGGACTTTTCGGTTGTGCGGGTGCTGTGACTTGCTGGAAAACGCCGCGATTGCCGGTGTGTTGCACTCGGACAGGTATCGGGACGCCAAAGCTTCGAGTTCGCGGGCCTACTTACCCTGCACGCGTCGCACCCAGTCTGCGTAGCGGCGGTCGAAGCGAAAGCGGATCAGCCGTCGGGCTCGGTGGCTTGGCACAAAGCGCCCGGCCGCTGGGTCCAAGCTGCCGGCCTCGATCAGGGTTGGAAACGTCGCCTGCAGGTCGTGGGTCGTCGGCAGGACCAGGACATCGCCGATCTTGACCGTCAGGTCGGCGGTCAAGAACGCCGCTTCGATGCCGTGAGCTCCGTCGCCGGCCAGCCAGCGGAGCACGTCAAGTCGCATGCGGTTCGCGCCGGCCGTAGCTCCCCGGTCTGTCGGCAGGGCCGGGTTCTGGCAGACGCAGCTGACGTAGCCGATCGCCGTGAACAGCGTGACGCGCAGCCACGGGGCGCTCACGCCAGGGAACGTCAGGCCAAAGCTTGGCTCGCGATTCGCCCAGAGCCGCTTGGCGTCCTCGATCAGCGGATCGAGCCGGTCGGTGGTGATGTCGAGCACCCCGTCGACGTCGCCGCGGATCACGAGTTCGGGCAGCGGCGGCGGCTCGGGAGCCGTCTGGACGGTGATTTGTCCAAAGCGCGGCTGCCTGCTGGCGTCGGCGCCCGCGGGGGCGCCGGCGGGGGCCAAGCGCACGGTGGTCCCTTCGGGCAGCGCAAACGGCATCGCGCCGTCGGCCGTCAGCCGCACGGCGTCGGGGCGCCGCAGCGCCGGCCGCCACGGATACAGCGGCTGCGTTCGGTTGACGAACGGTGGTGCGAGCATGCGGTCGACGCCGAAGTGGAGCTGCACCGCGGTGCCGCTGCGGTTGCTGTCGGGCATGCCGGCGACGAACAGCGGCTGGCCGGCGTTTTCGGCCTGCGCGGGGCTGGCCGCGAACTGCAGCAGCGCCTGGTGCTGGCGTTGGCAAACCAGGTCTGCCTCGCGCTGTTCGATGCGCATGGCGCACAGCGGCCACAGCCAGGCCAGCAGGATCGCGACGAGCGGGGCGCGGCCGCCGAGGCCACAGATTCCCAGCAGCGCGATGCTCGGCAGGTAGTAGTAGCGCAGGTTGTGCGGGTTGTGGGCGGCCGGCAAGAACGCGACCATCGGCGCGAGCGCGATCAAAAACGCGAGGCCGAGCATTGCGACGGCGCGTGGCCGGCGCCAGATCGCAACCAGGACGGCGATGGCGCAGGGCAGTCCGCACGCGAGAGCGGCCGCCCAGGTCGGAATGGCGGCCTGCAGGCCGTCACCGCCAGCTCGTGCGCCGACCCAGCGAATGGGCGCGGCTGTGTCGAGCAGGACCTGCCCGAGCCCGCCGGCGAGCACGCCGGGTTCGAGTTGCGTGAGCGAGGCAGCCTGGTAGCCACCGAAGGCGCCGAGCACGAGCAGCCGAAACGGCAGGTAGAGTCCGAAGACGAGCCATGCCGGCCAGGTGACGGCGGCCGCCGTGCGCAGGCGTTCGCGCAGGTTCGGGGCGCAGTTGCCAGCCGCGGCGAACGCGACGATGGAGGCGAGTGCCGGAACCACAAAGGCGAGCTCCTTGCTCATCAGAGCCAGCGCCGTGGCGGCGGCGATGGGCCAGCGCTTCGCAGGGCGCGTCGGGCTCTTGCCCCCGCCCGCGGCTCGTATGTTGCTGCCGCTGCCGCTGCCGCTGCCGCCGCCAATGCCAATGTAGCGATCGGTCGAAACGGCGCGAACCGTCAGCCACAGCGCGAGCAGGCACCAGACAACCGTATGGCTGTCGACGCGGCCGACCGCCCAGGCGATCGAGCCGGTGTGGCCGGGAACGATGGCCCAGCAAAGAGCCGCCAAGAACGCGGCGCCATCGGGGAGGAAGCGGCGCAGGATGAGTCCAGCGAGCAGCGCGCTGGTACCGTGTGCCAGCACGTTGCTGGCATGCGAGAACCACGGATCGCCGCCCGCAAAGAGCTGGTCGAACCAAAAGCTGAGCGTGATCAGCGGCCGGTAGAAGAGCCAGACGTCGGTGGCGCCATACTGCGGGCCGACTAGATCCGACGCGGCGCGGCCCAAGTCGCTTGCATAGTGCAGCGCAAGGAAGTCATCGCTCGCCCAGTAGGGATCGATCGGCCACCAAGCGGCAATCGCCAGCAGCGGGAGCAGCCAGAACCAGTGGGGCAGCGGACGCATTCGCAAGGCAGAAGCCTATCCCAGAGTCGCAGCGGTTGTTGCCGAGTGTCGCGTGCCAGCTTCAGCACGGGTGGCCCGCTCGCGCATCGTTTGGCCACTAGAGAACGTTTGGCCACTAGAGAACGTTTGGCCCGCTAGAGCACGGCCCTAGAGCATCGTGCCCATGACGACCATCTCCATCTTGATCTGGCCTTCGTGCACGACCTGGGCGCGCATGCGCGCCAGTCGGCGGCCGCTCAGTTTGACGACCGAGCTGAGAAAGTAGACGCGACCGGGCGGCGTGATCTGGCCGCGGACGCGCACGCCGTCGATGCCGGCCAGCCCGATCATCTTGTCGGTCGTCCAGTCGTGCTGCTGCTTGACCAAGAACGTCGCGATCTGGGCGCCGCCTTCGATCATCAAAACCCCCGGCATCAGAGGCCGACCAGGGATGTGCGCGTCGGCCCACCAGGGCTTTTCGTCCCAGTCCTTGTAGCCAACCGCGACGTTGTTCTCGACGTCGAGATGCACGATGCCGTCGAGCAGCTGAAACGTGTCGCGCTGCGGCAAAGCCCGGCGCAGGTCGTCGTCGGATACGACGTGCTGGCTCAGGTCGAGGGTGTTCAGGTCGACGATCGGTTCGGGCATTTGGGGCGCCACGTTACCCGAGCTTTGGCCACAAGTCGCGGCTGCAATCAGCGGCGCTTGGGCACCAATCGAATCTGCTTGCTGAGCGGCAGCTGGTCCGGCTTCAAAACCACCTGCTGATCGGTGCGTCGGTAGTTCTCGTGCTCGATGGTCAGCTGCCAGCGGCCGGGTTTGAGGTGCGGGAAGCGCACCCGGCCAAGAGGATCGCTGATGCCTTCGAATTCGGTTGCGAGTCGCCTGTCGGTTGCCAGCGCGGTGATCTTGCAGCCGGCAATGGCGTAGCCAGCGCCATCGTGCACCGCGATGTTGAGCTCGACGCCGCGGGCGACCACCATCGTATGGCCCTGGCCCTGCACCTTGCGGCCAAAGTTGCGCGTGCCGGGCTGCACGGTCACCTGTTCGGGCGTGCCAAACGGTTGGCCCGAAAGCGCGGCGATCAGCTCGTAGTTGCCGGCCAGCACGTCCTCAAACACCAGACTGCCAAAGTTGTCGGAGCGGCCGCGGCGGCCCGGTCGGCCGAGCGGCTTGCCAATCGGCACCATCTGGACGTCGATGCCAGCGTGGGCGCCGCCGTCCTGATCGCGCAAGAGCACGGAAAAGGGGGCTCCTGGCGTAATCGACAGCACGACGTCATGCAGCGGAGTTTCGGCGTTGATGGCAAGCGTGCGCTGGCCGCCGTTGAGGCCCGCGGCGCGCACATAGACGCGATAGGGGAAGTCGCTAAACGGGATGTCGCGCACTTCGAACGTCGGCGTGCCGTTGCCGCGCTCGACGCGCTGGATCTTGCGGAACGGCTTGCCGTCGCTGCTGCGGATCTCCTCGATATGAACCGAGATCGAGCCCAGGCGGTCGAGGGCGGCGACGGCCAGCTGCACGTCGCCGCGGATCACGCCGCTGGTCCAGCCGCGGGTCTCGTCGACGCGATCGGCCGCGGCCTGGGCCGGCGCAGGGGTGGCGGCGGCGGCCCCGCCGCTTGGCCGATAGACGCCTTCGGCAACGCTCGGCGCATCCTGCTTGTCCGCTGCGATGGGCGGGGCGAAGGGTGCAGGATCGCCATCGGCCGTTCCCGGCAGCGCGGTCGCCATGGTGTCGCGGCCCAGCAGCATGAGTCCTGCGGCTACGCCAAGCGCCAGCGTGGCGGCGAGAATGGCTAGGTTACGGGTATTCATGGGCACCTTGAGGGCCGCCGATGGCGTGCCCCGAAGGAATAGTAACCCGATTCCGGCAGGCAACATGCTGCGGGTTGGCTGCCCGAGATCTCGGCGTCCCATTTTGGGGCGGAGGCGAGGCGGCTTGCCCGAGGCGCGCCCATCCGTAGGGCGAACTGGCGATACGGCTGCTCTTCGTTACGGCAGCTCGGAGTTGCGGCGGACCAGGATTTCGGCGGACCAGGCTTCCGGCGGCCCAGGCTTCCGGCAACCCAGGATTCCGGCAGCCCTCTGCGGTGCCGTGGCCCTAGCTCCGGCGCAGCTTGGCGGCGCCGCGCAGCAGCCAGATGCCGCCGAGCAGCAACAGGCCAAAACCGAAGAGCATCAAGAGATCGGGGGTTTGAGCAGGCATGGGTGGTTCATGCAGTCTGCATGCGTCCGATAAGAAGAGAAGGCCCGAACGTGAGGATTTCCGGCATTCGGGGTGACGTATTTGGTGCAAATGCCGGTGGCTTGGCGTGTTTGGCGCGGCGGCCTATTTGTCGCCGTCCGCATTGGCCGGTGACTTTTTTGGTTCTGGGCGGCCGTCGAGCTCTTCGAGCACGCGGTCGACTTCGCCAAGGAACGAGTTCAGGCCACCGATATTGACCGGGCCCGGACCGCGGTTTGGCGTTGCGGGTTTGGCGGCGCCAGCCTGCATCCGTCGTGCGGTTCGGTGCTCGCGCTGGCTTTCGCGCGGCAGGCCGTTGCGATCAAACATGGCAGCGGCCTGCAGGTGCACATAGAGGTTGCCTTGATGCTGTTCGAGCGCGCCCTGCATCGTGTCGAGGGCGCCGGCGATGTCGCCATCCACTTCCCGCAGGCGGGCCTGCGCCACGGCAGCGCGCGCGTTTTTGTCTTCGACGGGTGCCAGGACTTCGGCCACCCTCTCCAGCGCGGCGCTGCGCTGTCGTTCGCTTGCCTGGGTTGCGAAGTCGAGCAACAGCTCGGCCACCATGGCGCGGGTTTGCGCACTCGGGTCGAGTTCGAGCAGGCTGGTGAGATCCATCTGCAGCCGTCGAAGGGACGTGGCGTCCCCCTGCTGACGCAGCGCATCGATGCGGAAGTGCAGGATCTCGGGCGATGCGTTGCCGCGCAGGCGCTCGGCGTTGTCGAGGTCGAACACCGCTTCGGCGAAGTGGCCGAGCTGGTGCTGCGCGCGCGCGCGGACAAACCACGCCAGGGCGACGTCACCGTCGCGCTGCAGGATGGCGGAGGTCGCGGAGACGGCTTCGAGCAGCAGGTCCCGGCGTTCGGTGCGTGACCGAACCCGGTCTTGGCCGTCGCGCTCCGTCGATGCGAGCGCCAGCAGGCGCTCGGCATTGGCGAGCTCGCGGCGAATCTCGCTTTCGTGACGTTCGTTCAGCAGCCATGCAGCCCCCAAACCGAGAACGAGTACCGCGGCGCACAAGACGGTGATCAGCGGCCGTTCGGCGCACCAGCGATAGCTGCGCCGCAGCGGGCCGGCGCGGCGGGCGAGCACGCGTTCGCCGCCGCAAAAGCGCGTCAGGTCTTCGGCCAGTTCGAGGGCGGAGCCGTAGCGGTGCGCCGGGTCGCGCGCCATCGCCTTTTCGAGCACGGCCTGCACGTCGTCGGGAAGGTCCCGTCGCAGCCGTCGCGCCGGCGTTGGGTCCTTTTCTGTGACCGCCTTCAATACGCCCTGTGCGGTTGGTTCGTCGAACGGGGCGCGCCCGGTAACCAGCGCGTAGAGCGTCGCTCCGAGGCTGTAGACGTCGGCCAACGTGCTCGCTGCGTGGGTGCCGCCGAGCACGACTTCGGGAGCCATGTACATCGGCGTGCCGACAATGGCGCCGCTCTCCGTCATCGAGCCGGTGCCCGTTTCGCGTGCCAGGCCAAAGTCCGTGATGGCGATCTGGGGCTCGGCATCTGCTTCGCTGCCGGCGCCGTTGTCCGCCTGGTCGCGGAGCATGATGTTGCCGGGCTTGATGTCGCGGTGCACGATGCCGCGATCGTGTGCAAACTGCAGCGCCCGGCCGATGCGCGCCGCAATCCGGCACGCTTGCTGCACCGGCATGGGGCCGACGCGCAGGCGCTGTTCGAGCGTCACGCCATCGACAAACTCCATCGCGAACCAGTGCACGCGCCCCTGTCGCCCCTGGTCGAGATAGGTGACGATGTCGGGGTGTCGGACACGCGCCATCAGTTCGCCTTCTCGCAGGAACCGCGCCAGGGCGCGTTCGGTCAGGGTCAGGCTGGGCGGCAGGACCTTGAGCGCGACGCGCCGATCGCCGTCCCGCTGACGGGCTTCGTAGACGATGCCCATGGAGCCTTTGCCGACTTCGCGCACCAGGGCAAAACCCGGCAGGTCACGCGCCAGGTCGTCGGGCGCGAACGTGTAAAAGTCGCGCGTTTCGCCGAAGTCCGGGCCCTCGCTCACATCGTCGCCGTGGTCGTCATTGCGCGTCTGCCTGATGCATCGTTGCTATGGATTCGTTCGCACGGGTTCCATTCGACTGGCTCCATTCGGCTGGGTTCTATTCGATTGGGCCGTGGCCATGGATGCCGTGAGCATGGATGCCGTGGCCATGGATGCCGTGGCCATCGATCAGACGCGGCCGGTCGCCGCCTCGATGCGCCGCAGCTCGGTGAGCAATCCGGCGAGGCTGCTGAGCTCCAGCATGTTGGGGCCATCGCTCGGCGCTCGGTCGGGATCCTCGTGCACTTCGAGAAACAGACCGTCGACGCCGGTCGCGACGGCCGCGCGCGCCAGGTAGGGCACCTTGGTCCGGTCGCCGCCGGTTGAGGTGCCCGCTCCGCCTGGTCGCTGCACCGAGTGCGTGCCGTCAAAGATCAGCGGCTGGCCGAAGCTTCGCATCACCGGGAAGCCGGCGAAGTCGACCACGAGGGTGCGGTACCCAAACGACGTGCCGCGCTCGGTCAGCATGACCTGTTCGTTGCCGGCCTCCTTGATCTTGTTGACGATGTTGCCGGTGTCGTCGGGAGCGAGAAACTGCCCCTTCTTGACGTTGACGACGCGGCCGGTCGCGGCCGCTGCCAGCAGCAGGTCGGTCTGGCGGCACAGAAACGCCGGAATCTGCAGCACGTCGCAGACTTCGGCGACAGCCTGGCACTGGCTCGCGTCGTGAACGTCGGTCAGCACCGGCACGCCCAGGTCGCGGCGGATCTCGGCCAGGATCTTCAGGCCTTCGTCGATGCCCGGGCCGCGAAACGCGCTGCCCGACGTCCGGTTGGCCTTGTCGAAGCTGCTCTTGAAGACAACGGGCACCGAGGCTTCGCCGGCGATCGAGACGATCGCTTGGGCGTGTCGGAGCGCGTGCTCACGGCTTTCGATGACGCACGGGCCGGCAATCAGGGCGAAACCATGATTGCCGCCGAACGCGACATCGCGGATGCGGACTTCGCGAACGGGCGGAACGGTCATGCCATGATCTCATGAGATCCGGGCCGCGCGCGCAAGAGGCGCATCCGTTCCGTGGCGGTGGCCGCCGCCGCAGCGCGATGCCACGGCGGCGCCCAGAGGACGCACGTCGTCCGCGCCCGGAGGAACCCGCGCGCCAGCCAGCCAGCCAGCCAGCCAGCGGGTCAGCCAGCGGGTCAGCCAGCGGGGCAGCCAGCGCTCGCGATCGGCCTGCTACTGGATCGTGACCGTGCGCGGCAGCGAGAAGTCGTAGCCCTGCACGTTCAGCGCGTTGTAGGTGACGTTGGCCAGGTAGAACTGGAAGCCCGCGAGCTGCGCGTTGTTGGGGACCGGAACGGTCAGGCACAGCGTGTTGCTGGCGTTGCCGAGGCCGAAGTCGCCAAGGTCCCAAGCGGCTGCGATCGGCAGGCCGACCGGCAGTTCGATGCCCGAGACAACGACGGGGCCCGGCGTGCCGGAAACCCAAAGGCATGCGTGGCAGCCGAAGCCGCCGGTGACGCAGATGTCGAACGTCGAACCGACGGATGGGTTGCCGACGAGGTAGACCGACGTGCGGCACAGCTCGCAGCTGCCGACGATGCCGAACTCTTGCGCGTTCGAACCACCGCGCTGGTAGTTGAGTGCGTAGTTGGTCGACAGCGCGCCCTTCTGCGACGATGCGGCCAGGAAGGCCTCGGCGTCGATGAAGGCGGTGCCTGGGCCGGTCAGCTGGAACGTGAAGGTAACCGGGCCGGTGACCGCGTTTGGCGTCGCGACCTGCGGCGCGGCCGGGTTGGCGATGCCGAAGCTGCCTGCCGGTGCGCTGAGCTGAACGTTGAACTCGCCAAAGCAGCCCGCCGACAGCGGGTTGGGGTTGAGCGAGGTCGTTGGGTCAAACTGGAGCGTGAACTGCGGCGCGGCGCCGCCGCTGCCAACCTGGTTGGTCAGCGTCATGCCGGTGACGGCGCCATCCGGAACGTTGAACCAGATGTCCTGGATCGTCGGGTTCGCTTCGCCGGCAACGACGGGCGTCGTGTTGGCCACGACGAACTGCAGGACGGCCGTGGTCGGGTCGTAGGTCACGCTCGCGATCGAGCCGATCACGACGCCGCCGGTCAGACGACCGGTGCCGTCCTGGCAGCCGAAGCCGTCTTGGTTGATCGTGGTGGCCGCCGTAGTCGACTGGGCAAAGGCGGGGGCCGACAGCAGGTAAGCGGTCAGCAGAGTGAAGGTCGAGAGTTGAAGAGACTTCATGTTGCAGTGCGGATCAGGTGGGGGCGCGGGCTCGCAAAGCGACCGCGTTAGCCGTGTCTTCCGGCGCGGAACTCTACGTTGCGACGACGCGGAATCCGACGGCAATTGTTCCGTCGCGAGGCGCGATTTTTTCGTGTTTTCGTAGCGGCGCACGCTGCGCACGCCGGGCCGTTGATGTGGCCGTTTCGGCTAAGCGGCGTGCGTTGGGCCGGTTCTAGCGAGGCGCGAACAGCCGCACGCGCTCCGCCATGATCCCGAACTCGAGTGCGCCATCGGCGGCGGTTTCGCCGCCATAGTCACCGTCGACTTGAAACGGCGCAGCATGTCCTGTGACACGTAGCTGCTCGGCGCGGTGGACCGCCAGATGCTTGCCGGCACGCAGTCTGCCGGCCGTGGCCCGAAGCGCGTGGTAGAGCCAGGCCCAGCGCGACCGCATCCGGAAGGCGAGCACGTGCAGCGCGCCGCTGTCGAGGTCGGCCTCGGGCAGCTTCATGATGCCGCCGTAGCCACGGCTTCGCGTGACGAGCACGCTGCTCAGGCCGTCAAGAACTGTGCCGTCTGCCAGCTCGACGGCAAGCTCGACGCGCGGCCAGTGCCACGCGGTGTGCAGCACCGGCCCCAGCCACTTGTGTTTGCCGAGCGTGCCGGTGCGCACTTCGCTGAGGCGGCGGACCATCGCTCCATCGATGCCGACGCCGACGAACAGCAGAAAGCGCCGCCCGTTGCAGGTGCCGACCGCGAGCTCGCGCTGGTGCCCGGCGGCGAAGACCGCCGCGGCTGCGTCGACGTCGCGCGGAAGCTTCGCTTCGAGCGCCAATACGTTGGCTGTGCCGAGCGGCAGGACGCCGAGCGGCATGCGGAGATGGGGCATGCCGTTCAGCACTTCGTTGACGGTGCCGTCGCCGCCGAGCACGACGATGCCGTCATACTCCTCGTCCGCTGCCAGCCGGGCGCGTTCGCCGCCATCACCAGCCCGCTGGGTAAAATAGACTTCGCCGTGCACGCCTTGGCGCTGCAGTGCCGCGGACAGCTCTGGGGCGAGCTTGCGGCCGCGTCCACCGCCGGCAATCGGATTTGCGATGAGCAGCAGGCGGCGGGGTTTGGCAGAACGGTTTGCGGCTTCGTCTGCGTCTGGCTCTCGGGGGGCGGCGGGGTCGCTCGGCATCGGCGCTCACCGTAACGCTGCAAAGGTCTGCCCGCGCGGGCTTTCCCTGAGGTCGAGAACCTGCGAGGATGCTGGCACGAATGGCGCAGCTTCGCATTTTGGTCACCGGCGCCGAGGGCTTCCTCGGGCGGCACGTCGTGGCTGCGGTCCGGGCGGCCGGGCATCTCGCGTGCACAACCGCGCGCAACGCCGGCGATGCCGCCGTCGATCTGGCGGCGCCCGGGATGGTTTCGGCGGTGGTCGAGGCGCTGCAGCCCGATGTCGTTCTGCACCTGGCGGCGATGTCGCGAATGGACCAGTGCGGCCGGGATCCAGCTGCCGCCGAGCAGGTCAACGGCTGGCTTGCCGCCGAGTTCGCCCGCCGCTTCGGCGCGCGGCTGATGTTCACGTCGACCGACCTGGTGTTTGACGGCCAGGGCGCGCCGTACGCCGAAGATGCGACGCCGGCGCCGCTGTCGGCCTACGGTCTCAGCAAGGTCAATGGCGAGCAGCACGTGCGGGCACACGGCGGCCGCGTCGTCCGCTTGCCGCTGCTGTTTGGCCCGGAGGGACCGCGGATCGAAGCGAGCGGCTCCGCCGCCCACGATCTCGACGCGGTGGTGCAGCAGTACGGTCCTTTCGGCCGCGGTGCGACCGGTGCGCTGCGACGCGCGGCCGCCGCGGAGGAGGCCTCGTCGTGGTTTACGAATGAGTACCGCACGCCGCTGCACGTGGCCGATGCGGCGCGGGCGCTGGTGGACTTTGTGGTCGATCCAGACGGACCCAACATGTTCCACCTGCCGGGCCCCGAGCGGGTGTCGCGCTGGGAGCTGGCGCAACGCTTTTGCGCGCTGCAGGGATTGTCGCGCGAGGCGCTGCAGCCGAGCGAGTGCCACGACGCCAATCGCCCGCGCGATGTTTCGCTGCTGGGCGGCTGGCGCGCCGAGCGTTCGCTCGATGACATGCTGCTCGACTCGTAGCCGAGTTCGCGGAACGGGTCGAGGCAGGCGTGCGACCAGACCGGTGCATCGATCTGGCGCAGCTCTTGCGCAAGCTCTGCGGCGCCCGGGGCGCTCGCGGCGGCGGCGATCACCGCCCGGCACAACACTCGGGAATGCGGACGCATGATGACCTGGACGATCGATGTCCGCACGTTGTCGCCGCCGAGCCGTTTCGTCCTTAGCGGCGGCGCTCACTCGGGCGCCGACCCATGATGCGGCCCTGGCTCTTCTGCTCGTATTCGGGCAGCACGTAGGCCTCGTCGGGCAGGGCCTCGAGCACCGCGTCGAGTCGTTCGGCAAGGTCCGGGTCTTCGAGGCTCAGGGCCCGGCCGCGCAGCATCTCGGCGGTTTGCATGGCGGTGACGCCGAGCCCGTCGGTTGCAGCGGCCGCCGACGCGCGCAGCTGGAAAACCTGCTGCAGCTCAGAGAACGTCAGGTCGAGATCGTCACGCTGCAGCGCCAGCCGCGCCAGGCCGGCGTGCGCCATCGCCTGGTAGTGTGCACCATCGTCGTTGCCGGTTGCCGTTGCGTAGTCTTCAAACTGCGTCAGCGCCTCGCGGTAGGCCTGCTGCGCCAGCTGCGGCTTCTGGTTGCGGCGGTGCTGCTCGGCGATGACCAGGTCGGCGTAGCCGGCAAACCACGGCAGCGTGAGCGGGTGGTCCGCCTGCTGCAGAGCCTTTTTGTAGTAGCTGCGCAGCGCGTCGATGCCGCCTTGGCTGAGCAGCATGCCGCGCACGCGCTGGTGCAGTCGCGCCGATGCGGGGAAGCGCTGGATGCCTTCGGTCAGCACGGCTTCGGCGTCGGGCGAACGGAAGAACTGTAGGAAGTCGTAGTGGTCTGCCACGTGGATGTCGCTGCCAAGCGGGTGGCGCAGCAGCAGCGTGTAGGCCGTATGCACGTCGCCGGTCCACTCGCCGGGCCACTGCTTCTTTTGGCGCACGGCCTGGCGGATCAGGAACTGGCGTCCGTGTGCAAACAGCTCCAGAATCTCCTTGGCCAGGCGACCGGGAGCTTCGGGGGGCATCGCCGGCATCGCCTTCGCTGCGAGCTGAAACGCCTGCTGGCGGCGGCCCTGCTCGGCGAGCAGAGCGGCGCGCAGGGCCTGCGTGCGCCAGCCTTCGAGGCCGGCGGTTTCGGCTCGCTCGAGGTTGCGCTCGGTGTCTTCGAGCAGCAGCGCCCGCTGGCGGCGGTAGAGACGAGCGGCGCCGGGGCCGTTTTGCAGCCCCTGCTCTTCGCGGTCGGCCAGCTCGAGCGCCTGCATCAGGCTGCTCTCGGCGACGTCGAGGCGCGCGTTGGGATCGTCCGGCTTCGCTGCAAGCGCGGCGTCGCGCTCGGTCGCTTGGGCCACCATTTGGTCAAAGCCATCGCCCTCGCCGCGGCCCTGGTAGGCCTCGCCAACCAGCACGCTCTGCCACTTCTTGCCGTCGATGGCGGAGGTGCCGGCGTCGAGGCCGCGGTGGGCGGTGGCCAGCGTGCGCGCATGTGTCGACTGCTCGCCGAATCGTTCGAGCGCCGAGACCAGCGACTCGCGCTCCTGCTGCGGCAGCGGCGCCTGCAGCGTGTCGGCGATCAGCTCGACGGCAAGCGGCTCTTCGGTTTTCAACAGCCCCTGCCGCGCCTTGCTCTGCATGGCGGGGTCGAGCGAGCGCGACGCCTGACGCAGCAGCTCGAGCGGCACGTCTTTGCCGGCTTCGATGCCGAGGTCGAGCATGCGCTTCTTCTCGTCGGCCGATGCCGTGGCGAACTCGCGTTCGATTTGTTCGCGGTCTTCACTGTCGGGGCTCAGTAGCCGTTCGCGCAGCGAGCGGTCGCCCTTGACGATCGGCTGCGCCTGGATCTTGCGGTTCTTGATGCCCTCATCGAGCGTTTGGAAAACCGACTCGACGTCCCACGTATAGAACACGTCGTAGACTTCGCTGCCGTCGAGCTCGACCATGATGTGGCGCGGCGAGATGCGTTTGCCGTCGAGGAACTTCTTGTAGACGATCGGCTCCATCGCGATGTGCTCGCCGCACGTGACGCAGCCGAGTCGTGGGCACGGGATGCGGCGGCCTTCGTCGTCGTAGTCGCGCGGGTTGTGGCGGTAGGTCGAGGCGATGACGCAGACGTAGGGCTCAAACAGCTTGGCGAGTTCGGGGTCGCGGTAGCGCACGCCCGCGTAGTGCTCGCTCGCGATTTCGCCGTCCATGTTGACGCAGACGAGCAGCGGCTTCTTGGTCTGCTGCGAGAGCTTGACTGCGTCGGCCCAGGTGCGCTGCCAGCGGATGCGAACGGGCTTGGCCCAGTCCTCGGCGGTCGGCGCGTACCACATCTGCTCGGGCACCAGGCCAGAGGGCTTGGGCACGCCTTCCTGGGCGCGGCCGCTCGAGATCGTGGCCAGCATGGCCGCGAGGGCCAGCGCGAGGTGCGTCAAACGGTTACGGGGTTGGGTTCGCTCGGAGCGCATGAAACCAACATAGCGAACCGTGGCGCCGGCAGTCAGAGGCTCTGGCCACGAACCGCGTCTTCGGGCTGGCCGCGCTCGCGCACGATGCGGGCTTCGGACCCGTCGATGAGCACCTCGGCGGGCGTTGGCTGGCTCAGAAAGCTGTGCGGGCTGTAGGTGAGCCCGTAGGCGCCGGCGTGCAGCAGCGCGAGCAGGTCGCCTTCGTCGAGCTTGGGCAGCTGCAGGCCGCGGCCAAAACTGTCGGCTGGCGTGCAGAGCTGACCGCCGCAGACGGTGTTTTCCACGTCGCGAGCCAGCGGCGCGTGCACGGCAACGGCGAGCGGCGGGCGGCGGACGATCGTGCCGAAGCCGGCCTGGGCCGCGGCATGGTGCATGCCGCCGTCGAGGGCGAGCTGACGCGTGCCGCCGCTGCGCTTGCTGCGGACCACGCGCGCCACAAACACCCCGGCCGGCGCCGCCAGGAAGCGGCCGAGTTCGACGAACCAGCGGCGTCCATCGCGATCGTGTTGCGCGATCAGCTGCTGCAGTGCCTCGCCGGCAGCCGCGAGGTCAAACTCGGGGTCGCCGTCGAAGATCGCGGTGCCAAAGCCACCGCCGATATCGAGTTCGTCAAAGCGGACCGACAGCTCCCGTTCCCACGCGTCGGCGCGCACCAGCAGCTGCTCGGCTTGACCGACAAAGGCGGCGGCGTCGAAGCACTGGGTGCCGCCGTAGACGTGCAGGCCGACCAGCTCGAGGTTCGGGGCGGCCGTGACCGCGCGCACGATCGCCGGGACCTGTTCTTCATCGATGCCGAAGCGGCTGCTCTTGCCGCCCATGCGCATGCGCGAGCCCGACAGCTCTTGCGGCAGGTTGACGCGGATCGCGACGCGCGCCGTCTGCCCGGCTGTGCCGGCGAGGCGCTGCAGCGCGTCGACTTCGCTGCCGGATTCGACGTGGAAGGTGCCGAGTCCGCGCGCCAGCGCATCGGCCAGTTCGGGATCGCTTTTGCCCGGACCGGCGAAGCGCAGTTCGCTCGGGCGGTGGCCCGCGGCGATGGCCACGAGCAGCTCGCCACTCGAGGCGATTTCGGCGCCGACGCCGGCGCGGCGTAGGCAGCCGGTTACGGCGACCGACGGATTGGCCTTCACCGACCAGAGCAGCTCGCAGCGCGGCCCCAGTGCATCCTTCACTTGCGCGACGCGCTGGCGCAGGGTCTCCGCCGAGAACACGTAGAGCGGGGTCTGAAAGCGCTTCGCCAGTTCGGCAACGTCGTGGCCGTCGATCTGCATTGCGCCGTGGCGATCGTCACTAGGGGTTTTCCCTAGAGCGGCGAGGGCGCGGCGAACTTGCTCGGATGGCACGAGCGGTTCCGGGGCGGGTGGGGATTCGGATGCGGGTCGATCGGCCACGCCGCGATGGTAGGGCATCGAGGTTCGAAGGACATCGAGGTTAACGGGTCGCCGAATCGTCGTGTGTTTGACGCTGCCTTGTGCTGGCACAGCTGGTCGCCATGATCGTGGACGCAATGCCCGACCTGGTGGTGATCGAAAGGAGAAGCGACAGCCGGCGATTCGTCTGGCTGCTGCCGGTGTGGTTCCTCGTGGCGACGCTGCTTGCGACGCAGTGGCCTGGCAACGGCTGGCAGCTGTTTTCGATCGGCGCGATGCCGGGCGTCTGGCTGGCGATTCTGCTTGGCGCCGGCGAGTCGGCCTTGAGCTGGCTGCTGCCGACGCTGTTTGCCGGGCTGCCGTTGATGTGGTTTTTGGGTCGCATGCTCGACCGGCTCGGTGCCGAGATCCCCGGCTGGCTCGTGACGCTGATCGCGATGAGCGGCGTCGCTGGCTTCTTGTTGCTGCAGTCCTACCCCGAAGTCGACGATGCGTTTGCCCGCCACGGTGGTGTGATGCCGTTCGCCGTCTGCGCCCTGCAGCTGGGCAGCTACGCGGCGACTCTGGTGATGCTGATGCTGCGTGCCTTCGGCGGGGTCCGGTAGGGCGCTCGTCATGGCAAGCGAAGACGATCACGGCGCGCGCACGGGCGATGCGGAGCTACTCGATGCCGCGCGGGCGGTGCGAAGCAACGCCTACGCCAAGGCCTCAGGCTTTTTGGTCGGCGCCGCGATCCGTAGCGATGACGGCCGCCTGTTCGATGGCTGCAACGTCGAGAACGCCAGCTACGGGCTGACGATCTGCGCCGAACGCGCGGCGATCTGTGCGGCGGTGGCCGCGGGCGCCCGCCGCATCGTAGCGGTTGCCGTCGTCACCGACCTCGACGATCCGGCGCGGCCCTGCGGCGCCTGCCGGCAGGTGTTGGCCGAGTTCGGCGCTTCGATGCGCGTGGTGCTTGGGGGCCGCGGCGACCGGGTCGTCGACACGACGCTCGACCGGCTGCTGCCGGAGCCGTTTACGTTTGATGGGCCGCTGCTCCCGCCGGCAGACGCTGGGTCCGATTAGCGCGGATCGACTCGAGTCGGACAGGCCTCGCCACGGTGTGGGCCGGAACGGCGTTCGACTTCGTGGCTTGCTCCGGGCACGATCGACCGGCCATGGTTCGTTCTTCGCCGTCATCGTTCGCTGCAGCTCCAGTCGACGCCATCGCCCTCGAGACCCGAGCGGCGGATCTGGCGACGCGCTCGATCAAGAAAACGGCCAAAGAACAGGGCCTGCGCATGGCCGTTGCGATGACGGACCTGACCACGCTCGAGGGCATGGATACCAAGGGCAAGGTGCGGCAGCTGTGCCAGAAGGCCGTGCGGCCGCTGCCCAAGCGCGCCGACGTGCCCGCCTGTGCTGCGGTCTGCGTCTATCCGGATCTGGTCTCGGTTGCCGTCGATGCCGTCGGCGACAGCGGCGTGCAGGTGGCATCGGTTGCGACTGGTTTTCCGTCGGGTCGCACCGAGCGCCGTCTGAAGCTGCGCGAGGTCGAACGCGCCGTCCGCGATGGCGCGACCGAGATCGACATGGTCATCGACCGCGGCGCGTTTCTGCGCGGCGAACTGCAGGACGTCTACGACGAGATTGTCGCGGTCAAAGAATCGTGCGACGACGCGCACCTCAAGGTGATCCTCGAGACCGGCGAGCTGCGCACCTACGACAACGTGGCGTTGGCGTCACGGCTCGCAATTGCTGCCGGCGCGGACTTCATCAAGACGAGCACCGGCAAGGTTGCGCCGGCCAGCACGCTGCCGGTGGTGCTGCTGATGCTCGAATGCGTGCGCGACCACTACCTCGCGACGGGCCGCATGGTCGGCGTCAAGGCGGCCGGCGGCATCCGCACCGCCAAGGACGCACTGCGCTATCTGGTGATGGTCGCCGAGACCTGCGGCGACGACTGGCTCAAGCCCGAGTGGTTTCGCTTCGGCGCGAGTTCGCTGCTCAACGATGTGCTGATGCAGCTCGAAAAGCTGCGCACCGGCAGCTACCAGCGGCCGACGGATTTCAGCCGGGACTGAGCTTGTGGAGGCGCCTTCGGTTGGGGGCTTCGCGTGGGGAGCTCTCGAATTGTGGTGACGCCGGTCGCCTGGGAGCGCCTAGACGCTTGTGCACAAAGCAAAGTCAATCCGAGAGAGCGTGGCCATGCTGCTGCTGGCGTCCTGTATCGCGGCGCCGATGGCAGCGCAGTGTCAGACCGTTTGGGAGCTTGACCAACTGGCGGCGTTTGGCGTTGTAGGGGAAGTGCTGGCCGCAGAGCGCTGGGATCCAGATGGCAGCGGGCCGCTGCCCGAGGTCTTGGTTGTTGGCGGTGCCATCAGCCAGGCCGGGGCGGTTGCTGTGCAGGGGTTGGCCTTCTACGAGCCCACGACCGCAACGTGGATCCGGCCGCCCGCTTCGCCCAACGGCATCGTCCGCGACGTGCTGGTGACGGCGGCGGGAGATCTGGTCGTCGCCGGCGCGTTCGTCTCGGTTGGCGGGATTCCGGGCACGACCGGCATCGCTCGCTGGAGCGGATCGAGCTGGACCACGCTCGGTGGCGGCGTCGCGGGCAGCGTCAGCTCGGTTGCGGAGATGGCGAACGGCGATCTGCTGGTGGGCGGTCGCTTCGCAACGGTCGGCAGTATGGCGATCACGGCCAACAACGTGGCGCGTTTCGATGGCGCGCAGTGGCACGCGTTTGGTCCCGGCTTGTCCTACGCGGCGGACCCTTCGCGGGAGAATGTTACGGATGTCGCCCAGCTGCCCAACGGCGAGCCGATCGCGATGGGCGCGATCGACCAGAGTGGCACGACACCGGTCGCCAACGTGGTCAGCTGGGATGGCAGCAACTGGGTATCACGATCGCCCGGGCCGTTTTTCGCGCCGCGCAGCCTGCTGGTGCTCGCCAACGGCGAGGTCTGGCTGAACGGCTTCGATCTCGTCGCTGCCAACCCCTATCGGTGGTCGAATGGCGCCTGGGTGTCCGTTCCGAACGTGCCGGCGGGTTTGACCGCGATCGGCGAGTTGGCTTCTGGCGATCTGGTGGGAGCTGCGCCGCCGGCAGCGTTTGGCGCGCCGAGCCAGGTCTACCGATTCCGCGCTGGCGTGTGGGCGGCGATTGGGGCCGGGGCCGGGGCCCGCGTGGCCGTCGTGGCGCAGCTGCCCGGCGCCAACCCGGACGACTTTGTGATGGGCGGCATGATCGGCACGATGGGCCCAGTGGGTGGAGCGGGCGGCGTACGGTTCGACAACCTTGCGAGCTACGTCGGCGGCGCGTGGAGCCCGCTCGGCGCACCCTCGGCAGCGCCTACCGGCAGGGTCCTTGCGATTGCGAAGGGCGCCGATGGCTCGCTCTACGCGGCCGGCCAATTCACCCAAATAGGCGGAGTCGCCGCCAGCAACGTGGCGCGCTGGGATGGTCAGTCGTGGCAGGCGCTCGGCAGCGGCGCCAACCTGACGGTCTCCGACATTGCCGTTTCCGGATCCGGCGACGTCTATTGCAGCGGCACGTTCACGTCGATCGGGGGCGTCGCTGCCAATCGATTGGCGCGCTGGGACGGCTCCAACTGGTTTGCTGTGCCCGGCACGACCGGCGTGATCTACGCGCTGCACGAGCTGCTCGACGGCAGCATCTTGGTGGGGGCGACCGGCCTGTTCGTCATTTCGCCTCAGGGCAGTGTCTCGATGGTGCCCGACACGAGCTTTGTCACAGATGTTGTGGAGCTCGCGGACGGTCGCATCGCGGCCATTGGCTCGCCGCAAACCTGGGGCGGATCGGGCACGACGCGGGGAGCCATCTGGGACGGCGCCGGATGGACCCTGATGACCTATGCGTTCGGCACGCCCGGCAGTCTCGCCGTCGGCCCCGACGGCCATCCGGTGGTCGCCGCGAACTTCTTTTCCGGTGGTGCGATCCAGTCGTGGGACGGCACCGGTTGGACGACCCTGCTGGATAGTCCCAACGTGGTGCCAAGAGTCATGAGACGGGCGCCAAACGGGGACCTGCTGGCTGGGCCCGTGCGCCTGCCGGGCATGGTGGCGACGACGGCTCTGGCGAGGTTCGATGGTACAACCTGGCTGCCGGTTGCGGATGTCGGCGGCAACGTGGCGGACCTGCTGCCGAACACGGATGGCGCTGTGGACGTCGCGACCGGTCCCGCGTCGATCTTTGCTGGCGGCACGTCTCGGATCCGCCGTCTTGCCAGCACCTGCCGCGCAGCCGCGGTTTCTGTGCCGTCCGGGTGTGCCGCGAACGCAGCGACACTCCGCGTCGTCCGCGGTTCGTTTGTGGGGGCGACGTGTGAGAGCTACGGCAGCGACCTGCCGCCGAACGGCATTGTCGTGGATGCGTATGGCCTGCAGCCCAGCAATCTGGTGCTGGGAACGCTGCTGCCAAACGCAATCGCCGGCTGCCGGCTGCTGCTCGATCCGGCCTTCACGTCCGTGCGGCCCATCCAGGCCGGAACCGTGCGCACGCAGCTCGCCATTCCGGATGTGGCCGCGCTGGTCGGGCTGCGGCTCTACCAGCAGCTCGTGCCGTTTGCGTTTGGACCGCTTGGAAACGTGCAGGACGTGCGCACGAGCAATGCGCTGGACTTCACGATCGGCGCGTTCTGATCGCGGCGATTGCGTTGCATTCAGTGGGCGGGGGCCGGAGACTCAAACCCCTCGTGGCTACCAGCAAGAACAAGAAGAAGACGTCGTCGACACCGCGTCGCGCCCAGCCCAAGGCCCACGCGATCAAGCGGGCAGCAAAGGCCTCCCCTGCCAAGAAGAGTCGGCGAAGCGAGCCTGAGTTGACCTTTGGCAAGGCATGGGACTATGCGCCAGCCCCCGAGGCCTCGGACCACGTCGCCATCGCGGGACGCTACGGACTCTTCATCCACGGCGCGTTTGTCTCGCCGAAGTCGCGCAAGCACTTCGCGACGGAAAACCCGGCGACGCAGAAGCCGCTCGCCGAGGTTGCGCACGCCAACGATAAGGATGTCGATCTGGCCGTGCAGGCCGCCAAGAAGGCGTTGCCCGGCTGGCGCAAGCTCAGCGGCGAAGACCGCGCGCGCTACCTGTTTCGCATCGCGCGGATCCTGCAGGAGCGGGCGCGTGAGTTTGCCGTGCTCGAGACGCTCGACAACGGCAAACCGATCAAGGAGACGCGCGACGTCGACGTGCCGCTGGCTGCCCAGCACTTCTTTCACCATGCGGGCTGGGCCGACAAGCTCGAGCTGCTGTTTCCAGGGCAGTCGGGCCGCAGCGCACCGGAGCCGATTGGCGTAGTCGGGCAGATCATCCCGTGGAACTTCCCGCTGCTGATGGCGGCGTGGAAGCTCGCGCCGGCGCTGGCGGGCGGCAACACCGTTGTCCTGAAGCCGGCGGAGACGTCGCCGCTGACGGCGCTGCGCCTGTGCGAAGTGTTTGAGCAGGCCGGACTGCCCAAGGGCGTCGTCAACGTCATCACCGGCGATGGCGCAACCGGCCAGGCGCTGGTGCGGCATCCTGGTCTCGACAAGGTGGCGTTCACGGGCAGCACCGAGGTTGGCAAGGCGATCCAAAAGGAGCTGGCGGGGCGCGGCACCGACCTGACCCTCGAACTCGGCGGCAAGGCGGCGCATCTCGTGTTCGAGGACGCGGCGCTCGACCAGGCCGTCGAAGGCGTGGTGCGCGGCATCTTCTTCAACCAGGGCCACGTCTGCTGCGCGGGCTCGCGGCTGCTGGTGCAGGAGTCGGTGCACGATGTGTTCGTCAAAAAGCTTGTGCGCCGCATGCAGCGCATCCGCGTGGGCGATCCGTTGGACAAGAACACCGACATGGGCGCAATCCACAGCCAGGAGCAGCTGCAGCGCATCACGGCTCTTGTGCAGTCGGGCGTCGACGAGGGCGCAGCACTGCACCAGGCCAATGGCAAGCTGCCGCGGCGCGGCTACTGGTTTCAGCCGACGCTGTTTACCGACGTCGCGCCCGCGCACCGCATCTTCCGCGAAGAGATCTTCGGCCCGGTGCTGTCGGTGTCGACGTTCCGCACGCCGGACGAAGCCGTGCAGAAGGCCAACGACACCAGCTACGGCCTATCGGCGGGGATCTGGACCGACAAGGGCGCGCGCATTCTGTGGCTGGCGTCGCGCATGCGCGCCGGCGTGGTCTGGAACAACACGTTCAACCGGTTTGATGCGGCGTCGCCGTTTGGTGGCTACCAAGAGAGCGGTTTCGGCCGCGAGGGCGGACGGCAGGGCATGCGCGCCTACGTGCGGCTGCCGAACGGCCTGTCGGCGGGCTAGTGTAGTGCATCCGATATAGGGGGCATTCTGCGGGCACGAAGACGCCCGTCGCGGCGTTGCTGCTCCTCGGCAGACAGGCTCGCCGGCAG
>JBGCDH010000048.1:0-36630 GCA_045105235.1 Planctomycetota bacterium
AGGGGGGGTGAGTGAACCTGGTAGTGGTGTTGTTCGGGTTGGTGTTGTCGGGGTGGGGCACCTTGGCAAGCACCACATGCGGCTTCTAAAGGGGGCGGACGGGTGTGAGCTGGTCGGGGTGGTCGACCCGAGTGAGGAGGCGCGGAAGTATGCGGTCGACACGTATGGGGTCGAGGCGTTTGCCGACTATCGGGAGCTCGAGGGCAAGGTGGATGCGGTCAGCGTGGTGGTGCCGACGGCGCTGCACCGGGAGGTTGGCTGCTTCTTTCTGGAGCGCGGCGTCGACGTGCTGGTCGAAAAGCCGATTGCGCCGACGGCCGCGGAGGGCCAGGCGTTGGTCGATGCGGCGGTTGCCAACGAGCGCATCCTGGCGGTTGGGCACGTCGAGCGCTTCAACCCGGCGCTGCGCGGCATCGAGGGAATCGGCAAGGCGGCGCGCTACATCGAATCGCACCGGCTGGCGCCATTTTCGTTCCGTTCGACGGACATCGGCGTCGTGCTCGATCTGATGATCCACGACCTCGACCTGGTGCTGGCGCTGGTGCAGTCCGAGATCAAGTCGGTCGAGGCCTTTGGCGGCGCGGTGTTCACGCCGGCCGAAGACATGGCGTCGGCGATCATCAAGTTCGAAAACGGCGCGGTCGCCCACCTGACGGCCAACCGGGTTGCGCTCAAGCCGATGCGCAAGATGCGCGTCTTCAGCAAGGAGGGCTACGTCTCGCTCGACTTCCAGGACAACCAGGGCATGGTCGTGCGCAAGGCCGAGGGGTGGGACTTTGAGCAGCTCGACATGAAGAGTCTCGACAAGGCGCAGATGGGCGATCTGTGGAAGTTCGTCTTCGATGGCCTGCTGCAGGTCGAGAACCTCAAGCTCGACAGCGGCAATCCCCTGCAGGATGAGCTAGTGGAATTCGTCCGCTGCGTGCAGACGCGCGAGCGGCCGACCGTGCCGGGCGAAGAGGGCGTGCGCGCCGTCGCCGCCGCCGAGCGCGTGCTGGCGGTGATCGCGGAGAATCGCTGGGAGTAGTAGATCTGCCGGCGGCGGCCGTCGAGATCCGAACGGCTGTTAGCGGGTCACGATGCGCACCGGGCCTTCGTCGGGATCGGTGCCGACGGTGACTTCGCCAAGTCGAAGGGTGCCGCTCCTCGTTACCTGCTCAAGCCGCCGGGAACCAGCCTGGCTGCCCACGAAGCGGAAGCGGCCGTTGCGGTTCGTGACCGTCTGCATCGGTGGGTTGGAGCGCAGCCGCAGGCAGGCACCGACGACCGGCTTGCCGTCGGCGTCGACGAGCTGTCCGTCGATTGCGGTCGGCGCCTGGAGCTCAAGGTCCGCTGCTTCGATCGTGCCGTTCGCCAATACGGTCCCGAGTTCGATGGCATCGCTCTGGCCAACGCCGGTGCGGCCACGCAGTTCGAGGCGAATGGACCCAGAGCCGACAAACAGGCCCGGGATGCGGTAGCGCCCGTCGCGGTCGCAGCGGAAGGGCGCCACGGGCAGCCAAGAAGCCGCGCCGCCGCGTGCGGGCCGGGCGCCAAGGCGCAGCCAGCGCCCGTTGGCCAGTGCCGCCGGCGAGCCGTCCTGCTGCACGGCCCGCCCGACGACGGTGCACGTTGGCGCGACGACGAACTCGGGCACGTCGTCTTCGCCAATCTTGAAGCCTCCGAACGACTCGCGAGATGGCTTGAGCGGTTGTCCTTTTGGAGCGATGCCCAGCGAACCGGTTGTGACGTGGACAAATGCCGAGCTGCCGATCGCGAGTCGGGTCGAAAACGTAGCGGTGCCGCTGGCGTCCGTGCGGGCTTGGCAGTCTTGGTCGCGCGCTTGGATCGAGGCGAGCGTCAGCGGGATGTCGGCGGCGGGGGCGCCATGCATGTCGACGATGCGCACCTGCACTTGTCGCCGCGTGGAGTTTGGGGGACGCGCCGCAAACCGAACGTGGTGCGGGCCTGTCCCCGCTTTGAGGCGCACGCTATTCGGCTCGAGCGGCGTGGTCGCATAGCGCATGTCGATGCGGTACTTCTGATCTGGAAGGGCGTCGAACGAGCAGCGGCCGTCGACCAGGCGCGGTGTGGTCAGCGCTGGCGGCAGCGTTCGATACCGGCCCTGCCCCGCAATCCTGGCGAACAGGCCGGCGTCGCTCGGCGCGCCCTCCACCTCGATGGTGAGGGAGGTCGTCGCAGCTTCAACCGGTTCGAGTTCGATCGTGGTGTTGGCGACGACGTCGAGTTCGGCGACATAGAGACCGCGCCCCGGCACGTAGGCGGCGACGCTGGTCGGCCCCAAGGCAACGCCCGCGAGCGCGAAGGCGCCTGCTTCGTCCGTTGTGGTGCTCGTCTGCGCGGCCTGCAGGGGCCGAGCGCGCGATTGCGCGAACACTTCCACCGACGCGAGTGCGGCGCCGTCCGCATCGACGAGCGTGCCGCTCACGATGGCGGCATCGTGCACGACGTGCTCGTCGCCGCCGCTCGGAGAAAACGTAAAGGTCGCGAGTCGGCAGTACGCCTGCGATGCCGGTTTTGCCGCAGGCGCTTGCGCTGGCGCCGAGAGCACTTCCAGGATGTAGGCGCGGCCCACCGGCAGTGCTTGGTAGCGGAAACGGTAGAAGCCTTCGCCGTCGGTGACGGCTTCGGCGAGCGGTGGTGTGGCCTTGGCCTCTGCGGAGCCTGCGGACGCCTGATGCATGGGCCACGGGTGCAGGCGTACGGACGCCGCCGGCACGCCGTCGCCGAGCATGTTGACGATGCGTCCTTCGGCGACGCGTTCTTCTGCCGCCGCCGCCTGCGCCGGGATCGCGTGCGCGAGGACGCTGCAGATCAGTGCCGTTTTCATCCGTCGAGCGTAAGCCAGCGTCCCGCATTGAGTCAGCCCCGACGCTGCCGATGCGGTGGGCCAAACAGCGCCCGAGCTTTTTGCAACGCGGGTGTCGCAACCGGCACGCGATACACTAGAAGGCACAAGCTCGAGAGCCCTGCTCTGCGCTGTCCGCGCCTACACGCGGGCCATCAAGTTGAACCGATGACCATTCGCCGGGTTCCGACCCTGAGAGCGAGGGGGGATCAGGAGACGGCACTGCATCTGTGGTGTCGCCTGCCTCTTCCTAACCTGCTCCGGGGGGATCCCACCTGAACCTAAGGGTTCAACCGGCCACCGTGGACGGCAGAGGCGGAGTGGGGCTTCTCGATTTATTCTGCCCCGGCCGAGGGGTCGCCGCGGCACTCCTACGTCTTGTGGACAGGTTGTGGAAAACGCGTCGCCGCGGCGCCGGTCCTCGGCGGTAGCACCGCTTGTCGGGAGGCGCGCGCGTCCCGAGACCTCGACATCACCGGACGAATCGCTAGTCTTGCCCACTGGCTGCGGCTCCCCGGTCAACCTCCGATGCGGTGGTGGGAGTTCTGCGGCGGCGGCAGCGGCGTCGGCAACCGACGCGCGCGGAGGTGGATGATGCGTCAGTTCATACTTGGTCTGATCGTGGCGGCTTTGGCCTGGTGGGGCTACGGCAAGTGGGTCGGCTCCGGCGATGCGAACACGGGTCCAGAAACGTCGAATGGTGCGGCGGATGCCAACCTCGGCAGTGGCGGTTCCGAGCTCGGCCAGGGCGGCCTCGAAAAGCTGCTGCAAAGCGGGGCTGGCACGAGCCTGATCCAAAATCCTGCGGCCATTCCTGCTGGCGGCCAGCCCGTTGGTGTGGCGGAGGGCGCGGCAAAGCCGTCGGCGGTGACGCCGCGCGATGCCGGCGCCGGCAACCGCACGCTGCCGGCTGCGGACCTCGACGAACTGCTGACGAAAATCGCCGCGGACGACCTTGATGCCATTGGCGTCGGCTGGCGGCTGCTGGCCGCGGGGCGGCTCGGCGTGCAGCAGAGCCGCGTGACGTCGGCGCTTGCGCCAAAGGACGATTCGTTTCCGGCTCGTCTCAGGGCGCTGGGATCACACAACGCTTTCGTGCATAGCGACGCCGGTCGCCGTGCTGCCAAGGCCGTGCTGCAGGCTGCGGTCGCGCTTCCGGATGCCCAAGCGGTCAAGGCCGGTTCGCAGCTCGTCTACCTGATGACGCGTGGTCGCATCGAGCGTGGCGACCTTGCGGCACGCAAGGCTGTTGATGAGGCCTACGCACAGCATCGTATCCGCGTCGATCGCTGGATGTGCAACCCGACCAACGTTGCCGGAGCGCGCAGCTACACCGTCAAAAGCGGCGACTCACCGGATCGCATCGCGTCTCGCTTCCGCAAGCAGGGGCTAAAGGTCGAGGGCGGCACCATCATGGTGCTCAACCGCATCCGGAATGCCCGCGCGCTGCGCGCCGGCCAGCAGGTCAAGATCCCGGTGGCGCCGATGAGCGCGCTGCTGGAGAAGCGCTCCTACGCGCTGATGGTCTTCGTCGGCGATGAGCTGCTGCGGCTTTACTGGGTCGGTCACGGCCGCAACGACCATACGCCGGTGACGAGTTTTACCGTGGTTGCCAAGCAGGATCGGCCGCAGTGGACAGCGCCTGACGGCAACGTCTATCCCTACGGGCATCCGCAGAACATCCTCGGCGAGTACTTCATCAAGTTCGCGCACCCGCAGTACACCGGCTTCGGCGCGCACGGCACGCCCCAGCCTGAGACGATTTGCACGCAGTCATCTGCTGGCTGCATCCGGATGAAGGACGACGACATCGACGAGCTGTTCCGCATCCTGCCGCGCGGCGCCAAGGTCGTCGTGCAGGCGACCGAATCGCTGCGCTGACCTTTTGGCGGGTGCGGCAATCGCGGCAATCGCGGCAATCGCGGCCATCGCTACTGCCGCTGCCGCAATCCCGCGATTTTCCACTCGCGGTAGTAGCCAACCGCATCGATGTTCTCGACCGGCACGGCGTCGAGGCCATCGTGCTCAAAGACGAGCGGGTCGATGCGGATGCGCGACTCGAAGCGCTCTTCGTTGAAGTCGGGGTCGTCTTCGCCGATGGGGGTGGTGACCAGGCGGCCGGTGAACGACCGCAGCGTCTTGCCATACTTGCCGTCCGGGCCAAACCGCTCGCCTTCGGCGGCTCCCTGGCCCTCGCGCAGGTAGCGGACTTCGAAGTAGCTCTCGCGAAACAGCTCGATGGCGATTTTGTAGCCTTCGACGTCGATCTCGACGCTGGCCCGGTCACGGCCGTGACGGGTCGGCTCCGGGACCTCGGCGTAGCCGGCCAGGTGCAGGCCAGGCATCTGTTCGCGGATCACCGGCCACGCCGCCTTGGTGGTCATGCTGTCGATTTCGAGGCCGTCCCGGTAGCTGTCGGACAGGCAGAGGTAGACAATCTCCGGATCGTCGCGCCGCAGGGCCTCCAAAAACGTCCGCGTGGCGGCCCTTGGGCTCGCAAAGCTGACCGAGATCCACGGCGTGCGGTCTGGGCCGCAAAAGTAGCGCGCAAACGAGCAGCAGCCCGCCAGCGGCAGGGCTGCGAACAGCAGGATGGCCGAGGGCAAAAGGGAGCGCATGGCGGCAATCGTGGCCGACCGGCACGGCCGATGCCACCGCCGGTTGCGGTGATCCGGGGGGCAGAAGGCCCAAGGGGCGGGCCCGATCGCGTCCCTTCCTGAGCACGAAGGCTCGCGATCGGGAGTTTTCGCGCCGCTCATAGCTATACTGCTCGGCCTCGAAACCCGCCGTTGTCGCGTTCGCAACCTCGCGTAGCTATGAAGAGCATTGTCACTACCCTCGGCCTCGCCGGGATCCTCACCTTCCCCGTCTTTGGCCAATCGGCTGAAACCCCAGCTAAGCCAGCCGGAGCAACCGCTGACAAGGCTGCGGATGTCGCCAAGGCCAAGAGCAAGGCGATCAAGGCAGGCCAGGGCGCCAAGGCCCAAAGCCAAACCGGCGTGAAGGCGTCTGGCGGCAACTCCTGGTTCCCGGTCACCGTGCGCGATCTCGGCACCTTCTACGGTCAGGGCGAGGCTCTGGGCGTGTTCGAGTTTGAGAACCCGCACGACAACGAAATCGAGTGGCGCGCGTTCGACCCCAGCTGCCAGTGCGCGAAGGCGGAGATCCGGATCGGCGAGCGCACCTACCGCGTGATCGCAAAGCCTCAGAAGCGGCTGGTGCGCGTGACCAAGCGCGAAGGCCAGCCCGACAAGCTCGAAAACGTGCGCAGCATCACCGTCGGCCCGAAGGAAAAGGGCGTGATCGAGACGCGCCTTGAGATGCGCAACATTGTCGGCCCCAAGAGCGCGACGCTCGACATCCACGGCACCGACCCCGTCGAGCCGCACTCGCGCCTGACCTTCCGAGCCAAGGGCGCGCAGCTGTTTTCGATCTCGCCCAAGGAGATCAACCTCAACAAGATGACCTGGAACGAGACGCGTGAGTTCTCGGTCACGGTCAGCTCATCGATGAGCACTGAGTGGAACATCCGTCGGATGGACGACGCCGGCGAGGCCTTCGACGTCAACTGGGAGAAGATCGACCGGAATGGCGCAACCGCCTACAAGATCTCCGGCAAGTACTCGCCGAAGGGTGTTGGCAAGACGAGCAGCGGTGGCGTGCTCAAGTTCCACACGGATCTCAACGGCTCCGCGTCGTTTAGCGTGCGGGTGCTCGCCTTCGTGCAGGGACCGCTGGACGTCAAGCCTGGCGGCTTTTTGACGATGGGCCTGATCCGCCGCGGCAAGCCAGCTAGCAAGACGGTCGAGTTCACGCCAAACGACAACACCGACCTGCAGGCGATCGAGATGACGTTTGAGAAGGTTTCGCTGAAGGGCGACTTCCTCACGGCGGTTTCGCGCAAGGAAGGCAAGAAGCTGATCGTCGAGCTGCAGGTTGCGGAAAACGCGCCGACCGGCCTGGTCAAGGGCGAGCTTGTCGTCAAGTTGAACCACCCGCTGATCAAGGAGAAGCGGATCATGTTCAACGGGTTTGTCCGCTAGACGCGGAGAGCGGAGCGCTTTCTCCGCTGCGCGCGGGTGGCGGTTTGTCCGCTGGGCGCCGAGCCGGTCCTGCGGACGGAATGCCATCGACCGCGCCGCGCATGCGCCGTTCCGTTTCGCGCCGGTTGCGCACGTCGCGCTGGCTCGCTGAGGCGGGTAAGGTGACGGGTGGGCACGAGCAGTGCAATGGGCACTGTCGCGCCAGCCACGTCATCATGGGCCGCCAAGATCTGCCGAGCGAGTTTTCCCAAGAGGAGCTGCGTGCATTCGTCAAGGCCATCCTGGCCGACGTGCACGCAGTCGAGCGCATGCTCGATGAAGACCGCTTTGAAAGCGGCATCCGGCGCATCGGCGCCGAGCAGGAGATGTTCTTGCTGGACCGCGCCGGGCGCGCCTGGAACGGCGCCGACCAGATGATGAAGGCGCTGGACGACCCGCAGTTCACCTATGAGCTGGCCCAGTTCAATCTCGAGGCGAACCTCAAGCCGCAGGTGTTCGGCGGCCGCTGCCTGTCGGCGATGGAAAACGAGCTGCACGGCCTGCTCGGCAAGGCGCGCCAGACCGCCCAGGATCTCGGCGGCGGCATCGTGCTTTGCGGCATCCTGCCGACGCTGCGGCGCAGCGACCTCGGCATCGACAGCATGGTGCAGAACCCCCGCTACCTCGCGCTAAACAACGCGATGGCGCAGCTCAGGGGCGGGGAGTTCCAGTTCCGCATCAAGGGCGTCGACGAGTTCGACATGACGCACGACAACGTCATGCTCGAATCGTGCAACGCGAGCTTCCAGGTGCACTTCCAGGTTGGGCCATCAGAGTTTGCCAAGCTCTACAACACGGCCCAGGCGATCTGCGCGCCGGTGCTGGCGGCTTCGACCAACTCGCCGGTTCTGCTCGGGCAAAAGCTGTGGCGCGAGACGCGTGTCGCGCTGTTCCAGCAGTCGGTGGATTCGCGCTCGGCGGCGCACCAGCTGCGCGGGCGTCGGCCGCGCGTCGACTTCGGCGATGGCTGGGTGCGCAACTCGGTGCTCGAGATCTTCCGCGAAGACATCGCCCGCTTCCGCGTCATGTTGGCGAGTGATCTGGACGAGGATCCGGATGCGGTTCTCAACCGCGGCGGCGTGCCGCTGCTGACGGCCTTGCGACTGCACAACGGCACCGTCTACCGCTGGAACCGGCCCTGTTACGGCATCAGCGACGGCAAGGCGCACCTGCGCATTGAGGCGCGCGCGTTTCCATCGGGGCCGAGCCCGGTCGACGAGATGGCGACGGCGGCGTTCTACTTCGGTCTGATGGCGGCGGTCAGCCATGAGTTTGAGGACGTCAGCCGGGTGATGTCGTTCGACGACGCCAAGGGCAACTTCGTGGCGGCGGCGCGGCTGGGCCTGCAGGCCAACCTGACGTGGTTCCACGGTCGTGAATACACCGCGCAGAATCTGATCGGCGACGTGCTGCTGCCGATGGCCCGGGAGGGCCTGGAAAACGCCAAGCTCGACGGCGAAGACATCGACCGCTACCTCGGCATCATCGCGGAGCGCTGCCAGCGCGGCCGCACGGGGGCCCGGTGGCTGTTGGATTCGATGGCGGCGATGTCGGACAAGGGCACCAAGGAGCAGCAGATGACGGCGCTGGTGCGCGGCATGCAAACGCGTCAAGAGGCGCCCGATCCGGTGCATACCTGGGATCTGGCCGACAGCGGCGAGTTTGAACGCTGGAAGGACAGCTACGTGCTGGTCGGCCAGTTTATGACGACCGACCTCTTCACCGTGCACCCCGAGGACGTCGTCGATCTGGCCGCGAGCCTGATGGATTGGCGCCACATCCGGCACGTGCCGGTCGAGGACAACGACGGGCTGCTGGTCGGGCTCGTTTCGCACCGCACGCTGCTGCGTCTGGTCGGGCAAGGCATCGGTGGCAAGGGGCAGGCTCCGGTGGCCGTCAAGGACATCATGAAGTCCGATCCCGTCACCGTGACGCCGCAGACTCCGACTCTCGAAGCGATCGAGAAGATGCGCGAGCTTCGCATCGGCAGCTTGCCGGTGGTTGAGAAAGGGCGCCTGGTCGGCATCATTACCGAACGCGATCTGGTCCGCGTGGCGGCCATGCTGTTTGAAGAACGTCTGCGTGAGTCCGACGCGGAATGACGGGCGATGCCGCCCGCATGGCGGCGATGCGGCGGGCGGACTCGAAAGCGAATGCGATGACGGACCTGCGGTCGCCAATCCCCACAACTTTGCAAACACTGCCGCGCGAGCTCGGACGTTGGGACACCGGCAAGCCCGGGCCCACTTTGCTGATCACCGGCGGCATCCACGGCAACGAGCCGGCGGGTGTCTTGGCCGCGCAGCGGGTGCTGGCGGTTCTGCACGAGCGTGAACCGGACGTGCGCGGGCGTGTGGTAGCCTTGTCCGGCAACCGACCGGCGCTCGCCAAGCAGCGGCGCTTTCTGGACCGCGATCTCAACCGCGGCTGGGATGCCGAATCGATCGCGCAGCTGCAGCAGCGGCCGGCAACGGAGCGTTCGCCCGAAGACGAGCAGCAGCACGATCTGCTGCAGCAGTTCGACGAGATCGGTCGTAGCGCGTCGGGAGCGCTGGTCTATCTCGACCTGCACACGAGTTCGGCCGACGGCGCGCCGTTTTTGTGTCTGGCGGACACCATCGACAACCGGCGGCTTGGTCTCGCTACGGGCGTGCCGATCATTCTCGGCATCGAAGAAACCATCGAAGGCGCGTCGCTCGAGTGGTTCGCCGAACGCGGCATTGCGTCGCTCGCGGTCGAAGGCGGCCGCCATGAGTGCCCCGCGGCGGTCGACAACCACGAGGCCGTGCTGTGGATCATGCTGACGCACCTCGGCATCCTGCCCGAGGGATTTGTCGATCTGGCACCGTTTCGCGAACGTTTGGTGCGGGCCGTAGGCGATGCGCCGCCGATCGTCGAGATCGTGCACCGACGCAAGATCTCCGCCGAGGAGCGCTTCCGCATGGAGCCGGGATTCTTGAACTTTGCGCGCGTCGCCAAGGGTCACCTGCTCGCGCGCGACCGAGCCGGCGACATCCTCGCGCCCTATGGCTGCCACGTTGTGATGCCGCTCTACCAAGAGCTCGGCGATGACGGCTTTTTCTTGGCGCGGCGCGTGCGTTCGTTCTGGCTGTGGCTGGCGCGCTGGCTGCGGTGGGCCGGCGTCGCGCGTCTGCTGCGCATCCTGCCCGGCATCCGGCGCGACCCCGACGACGCCAACACGCTGCTCGCCAACCGCAGGGTTGCGCGCTGGTTCGTCGTCGAAGTGTTCCACTTGTTGGGCTACCGCAAGCAGCAGCCGCGCGGCGATCTGCTGGCATTTCGCCGTCGCCTGTCGCGTCCTGAGAATCGACGCCTGTAGTCGAGTGCGTCGCCGAGTCAGTCGCTGCTGGCCAGATCGTAGAAGCCGGGGTCGTCGACTACCGGCGTCAGCTCCGGCGGCAGCAGCATGGTGCGGCCGGCCCAGATCTCGGTGAATACGCGGTACTTCAGCGCTGTTTGGTCAAGGTAGTCGACGCCGTCGCTGCCGCCGGTGCCAACGCGGCGGCCGATGACGCGCTCGACCATGCGTGCGTGCCGCTGTCGGAACGCGAGCATCGCCTGTTCGCACTCGATCAGGCCGTCGATGATGGCGCCCGGCCAGCTCAAGAGCGGCAGGTCGCGGTTGCTGTCGACAAACAGGATGGCGGCGCGCAGTCGGCGCACGAAAGCTTGCTGGTCGCTGTCGACGTCCTCCGCATCCAGGTGACGGCGGGCACCGCGCAGCTGGCCCTGGTAGCGCTGCCGCAGGCGCTCTTCGTCGGCCTCGGACAGCGCTTGGGCTTGGACTGCGTATTCGATGGCGCGCTCATGCAGGCGCTCGTGTCCCTCGGCGTAGGCGTCGGTCCAGCGTTTTACCGCGGCGTCATCGCCGGCATCGTCCGGCGTGCTGCCGTGGATGGGCGTGCGGTAGAGCCACTGCTGCACCGCGTCCTTGAGGGTCGGCGTATCGGCCAGACGCTTGGTGACGCGGGCGTGGGCGGGGGACGGCGTGCCGTCGTGGCTCTTCAGCGCTTCGAGGTAGCTGCCCTCCTTGCCAAAGGGAATGCGGCTGTCGTCGTCGAGGCCCATCAGGATCTCGATCTCGCGCATCTGTGCCGACTGAAACCCCGAGGCGGGGCTGAGCTTGTCGCGGAACGTCAGGTAGTCCTGCGTGCGCATGGTCTCCATCAGCCGAAAGTGCTGCGCCGCCATTTCGTAGCTGATGGTGATGCGCTTCAGGCTCTGCACGGCGCCGGCGAGCGCGTCTTCGGGCACGCGCGGCCGGGCAAACAGATCGCGTGCCGTCGCCAGTTCGCGCAGCACCAGCTTGAACCACAGCTCGTCGATCTGGTGGATGACGATGAAGCGGACTTCGTCATCCGAGAGCTCTTGCTCGGACGGTGCGATGCCACGTTGGAGGTCGAGCAGTTCCTCGACGCGAATGTAGTCCCAGTAGTTTGCACGGCGGCTGGCCATGGCCGCCTACCTTAGGAAACGACCGGCGCGGTGCGAGCTTCTGGTTGCGGTGGGTCTGGTTGCGGCGGATCTGGGGCGCCGCGCCGCGCCGCGCCGCGCCGCCATGCTGCGAGCGGCCCTCAGTTTGCCTGTCTCAGTTTGCCTGTCTCAGTTTGCCTGTCTCAGTTTGCCTGTAGGTCGAAGTCGACCGAGATGCGGTCCTGGCCCGGCGGAATGATCAGCTCGCGCTCGGTTTGCTTCATGTCCAGCAGGGCCCGGAACGGGTTCTCCGCCGAGTGTCGGGCTGCGGTGATCTTGTAGACGCCGGGCGGCACCCGCTTTAGCAGCGCGTAGCGGCCGTTGCCGTCGCTGAGCGCATTGGCGCTGAACAGCATGCGTGCCGCGGCTGACTTCTGCTCCGCGCTGCCGGCCTTGCCGGGAAGCTGCTTGGGGCGGCCCTTGGTCGGCATCGAGATGACGACTTTGACCTGGCCTGCGGGGGCGCCGGTAACCGTTGTGAAGCCTTCGACGATGGTGCCGCGCTGCAGCTCGATGACGCCGGCGTCGAGAACCTGGCCTTCTTGGGTCAGCTTGATGTTGACCTGCGAGCCTTCGCAGAACGCCGGGTGCGAAACGCGCACCATGTATTCCGCAAACGCGAGTCGCGACAGGCGGAAGTTGCCCTGTGCATCCGTCTTGACCGACGAGGACGTGTGCTTCTTCGGCACCATGCTGCCGAAGATCTTCATCAGCTCGGAGCCAGCGGCGAGGCCGGAGTTCATGTCGGACGAGACCGTGGCGCCGCGCACCGGGTTGCCGCGGTCGTCGATGACCTTGCCGGTGATGGCTGCTCCCATCGTCAGCACGGCGACGACCTCGACGACTTCGCCGCCTTCGCGGACTTCGAATACTGGGGACAGCGTCTTGGCGTGGTTGCGCTCGGTCAGCTGGAAGCGGAACGTGCCGCTCGGAAGCCCATCGATGATTGCCCAGCCATCCTCGTAGTTGCGCGGGTTGATGTTGCGGTCGTCAAAGTCGAGGACGTTGCCGATGCCATCCGGGTTGTTCGGGAACGTGCGCTTCAGGCTCAGGCGGAAGACCTTGACCGGGCGCTCGCTGCCGGCGGACAGGACCTTGAGCTTCACGCGGCCACGCTGCTGCATGACGATCTTGACGTCTTCGTCGGTCAGCGCGATCGGCATCTCGACCTTGCTGAACTGCTTGGCGTTGGCGGTCAGGCGGTAGGGACCGCTGTGCAGCGCATCAAAGCGAAACTCACCTTCTTTGTCGGTGCGCACGGTTGCGGTTTGCGGCGTCTTGGTGCTCAAGCCATATGCCGAGACGTCGACGCCGCGGAGGCGCCCGCCGGCTTCGTCGACGACGACGCCCGTGATCGAGCGGCCGCGCTCGATTTGCAGCGTGAATTCGTTGGCGCTGTCGGTTCGCAGGGTTTGGTTGAGCAGTTTGGTGCTGGCAAAGCCCTCGGATTCGACGGTCAGGTTGACCAGGCCTTCGCGCGGCGCGTTGTCGAAGCGGAAGAAGCCGCCACCGTCGGTCAGCACGGGTGTGCCGCGCTCGCGGCCGGGGGTCGCAATCAGCGAGTGAGAGCTGTTGCTCGGCTTCATGTAGACCGTTGCGTCGGCGATCGGTGCTTGCGTCGCGGCGTCGAGAACGCGCCCCTGCACCGTCACACCGATCGTGAGCTTGAGATCGCCGGCGTCATACCAGTCGTCGCGCCGCACCCGCAGGTTGCTGCGCGAAATCTCGGGGTGGGCCGGGCTGACCACGCGCAGGTCGACGGGCTTGCCTGGCTTGAGCACGCCGAGCGCGAACGAGCCGTCTTCCATCGTCTCGCCGACCGCGAGCGGCGTCGAAGTCTGGCCGCGCTGGTTGCGTAGGAAGATCTTGACGGCGTCGTTCATCGCGTTCTCCATCAAGATGACGGAGACGCCGACAGCCGGCTGGCCGTCGGGCAACATGATGCGGCCCTTGATCCCCTGCGGCGCATCCGAGTGGGCTTGCCCGCTCGGGCCGGAAAGCTCCGTGCGCTCGACGGGTGTGGGGGTTTCGGACTGGCCCGCAGATCCGGACTGGGCGACCTGGATACCGCTGGGGTTCTGGCCGCCGGGATCTTGGTCGCCCGGATCTTGGCCGCCGGGGTTTGCCTCGCCGGCTGCGTTGCTGCTGCCGTCGGTCGGGGCGACCACGGGGTCCGTGGACTTCGACAGGAAGTAATAGGCTCCGCCGCCGATAGCGGCGAGCAGGAGCAGGGGAGCTACGATCTTGGCGGCTGACACGGCGAGTCGGATTGGGTGCGAATCGGTTCGGCGATCGAAAGGATGGGCGTCAATTGCCCGTAAGAACGGCGATATCGCGTTCGACGATATCTTGCCCCGGCGGGACCGTGACGGTGGTTGCCGAACGCTTCATTTGCAGCAACTGTTGGATGATCTCGGAGCCCGGGTCGGTTTGGCCGACCCCGGCACCGCGCAGCACGTAGCGTCCGGGCGGGATCCGACGGGGGAAGCGGTAGCGACCTTCCCGATCCGTTACGGTTTCCATGCGAAGTGAGCGTTCTACCGTAACGTCGGGGGGTGTTGTCAGCACGAGTTTCATCTGCCCCGTAACTGCGCCGTCCAGGGTGGCGCGGCCCTGGATCAGGCTGCCGGCGCGCATGCGGATCGGGCGGAGGGTTTGCGGGGTGGCGGTTGGGCACGTGATGCCGCGGACCACCTGGCGGCACGCATCCGGGTGCTCGATCTGGAGCTGGTAGGTGGCGAGGGCCAGCTTTTCGAATGCGAAGCGGCCGTCCGCGTCGGTGGTGGCGCTGCGCTGGCTGGCACGGGTGGGCACATTGCTGCGCAGCACCCGAACCAGCGGGCTGTCGATCAGGGTGCCGTCGCGCTGGGTCTGCACCACGGCACTGGCCAGCGGCAAGCCGTCCGCGTCGACAACCCGGCCGCGCAGCTCGGCCCCGCGGTGCACGATGACTTCGACGTCCACGATGCGGCCGTCGCCCCCCGATTGGCTTGGATCCCGCACGCGAAAGGGCAGCGACAGCACGCTGGCGAAGCCGGGCGCTTGCACTTCGCAGACGAACGTGCCGTGTGGGATGCCGACCAGCGTGGCGGTGTCGGTTGCACGATCGAGCTGGGCGCGGATTTCTGCGACCTCGGGCACGCGGCCGATATCGCCTTGCGCAAGCGCCTGGCGATCGAGCGGCGCGTCGAGGTCCTTGGGAAAGAATCGTCGCAGCCCCAGTCGATAGCGACGCAGCACAGCGCCGGTCTGGGTGCGGGCGATGACGCGCACCTGGTGGCCGCGCTTGAGGGTCAGTTCGACAAACGTGCCGGGCTCGACGCCGTTGCGTTCGCCGCGGGCAAAGCCCGGCGCGAGCACCCGCACGCTGTGGGTCATCGGATGCAGGCCGTCGAGCTCGAACAGCCCCTGGGCGTCCGTGAACCCCGACGCCGCCGGCAGCTCGCGCTGCTTCGGGCGGGCTTCGATGCGCGCGTTGGCGATGGGGGTGCCGGCGAGGCTCTGGATCCGGCCCGAAAGCGTGCGGCCCGGCGGCAGCTCGAAGTCGACTTCGGTGACTTGGTCTGGTTTCAGCTCGATGTCCTTGCGCACCAGCCGGGCAAAGCCGGGAGCCCAAGCGGCCAAGCGGATGACGCCGCGCGTGGGCGCGCGCAGCATCTCGTAGGCGCCGTTGGCATCGACGTGGACCATCGGCAGTCCCTGGCCGCGCGGCAGCGCGCGCAGCGCATCGTCGGCGAATGAGCCGGACGGCAGCAGTTGGACCACGGCTTGCGGCACGGGCAAGCCGGAACGGCCCGCGACGGTCACCCGGCCGCGGATGGTCGCGCCCGGCTCGAGTTCGAGCTGGCCGAGGTCGATCCACTGGTCGGCGACGAGGCGCAGACCGACGCGGCGAACGAGAGCGTGATTCGGCGAGAACGCCACCAGGTCGTAGACCTTGTCCTGGACGACCGGCAGGCCCAGCGAAAAGGCGCCGGCCGCGTCCGTCTGGGCACTGGCAACGGCGGCCTGCATCTGGCGAAGGAACGGTCGCAAGGGGTCGTTGCTGCGGCTCTCGATGAGGTGCACGGCGATGTTTGCGAGCCGATCGCGACGGTCGCGGCTGGTAACGGAGCCGTAGAAGCCCTGCGGCAGCGAGGCGCCGTTGCGGTCGGGGGTCGCGTCGTTGCGCACCGGGGCATTGCCGGCGGCGGGCGCCCTCGTGTCCCTTGGCGTCGCCGAGGCGGGCTGTGGCGGCGTGTTTGCCGACGCCGAGGCCGTTTCCGCGACGTCGGCACCGGCAGCTTCGGCATCGTCGCCAGCCCGTGCCGGTTGCGCCTCCGGCGAGCTGTAGCGGAGCAGCAAGATCACGGCAGCGACCGCTGCTGCCGCGGCGGCGGCGGCGGCGAGGATGGGCAAGCGTCGCGAGCGAAGCGGCGGCGTCTTGGCGTGCGACGGTGGCTGTGTGTGCTTGTTGGGGGGCGCCGAGGCCATCAGGAGAGCCTACCGAACGGCATCGCTTCGTGGGCCGTCCTGTTCGTCACGCCTCCTGACGCCGTGCCTTCGCCCACGGCAAGGTGCGCCGGCGTAAGCCAGGAGATCCGTAAAATCCCTGCCCGCGGCTAAGGGGTAGTGCGTATCGCCGACACTATGGCGAGAACAGCAACCGACGACGGCACGCACGCCGCAGTTGTGGCACGCAGGCTGGTGGCAGACGGCATACGCCGCTCGCGTCATTCGGCGGTCGAAATATCGGCAAATGGGATATCGGCAAATGGCTATGCGGCAAATGGGCTCACTCGCCTGGCTACCGCCGTGCTGATCGGACTGTTCGCGCTGGCGCTGCCGGCGCAAAACTGGCTGCCACAGCTGCCCGGCCCCGTCGATTCTGCGCCAAACGGCTTTTGGTATGGCCCCGGCTGCGGTGGCTTGCCGGGCACGCGATCGACGATCTCGGTTTCGCCCGCGATGCGGCCGGGTCGACTGGTCACGATGCAGGTCGACGCCACGCCGCCGAGCGCGGTTGCGACCCTGATGATTGGCTGGGACGCGCAGGACTGGCTTGGCTTGACCCTGCCGCTGCCGCTCGACTCGGTCGGCATGCCTGGCTGCCACCTGATGGTGGCGCCTGTTGTGAGCATTCCGTTTGTCGGCAGCACGCTGGGCTCGGACTTTGTGAGCTACACGGTGCCGGCCGATCCCGTGCTCGTCGCGGCGCCGCTGTTCTTCCAGACGCTGTTCCAGCAGACCGTGCCGCTGTCCTACTTCCAGCCGCCCGCCGGGCTCGGAGTCAGTCGGGGCTACACGACGCGGGTTGAGCCGTCCGGCACGCCGACGACGCTGCAGTCTTCGATCAGTCAGCACGGCATCACGTTCCAGTTTGCGAACCCCGTGCCGGTCGGCCAGTTCGTCAACGGCGACTACTTCGTCGTCGGGCCAGCGACGGTCGTCGGCATGACGCCACCGTGCGCTTTGCAAGCCGGCCGCGTCGTCAACGGCGCCATGGTCAACCCGGATCCGTCGATCAAGATCCAAGGCTACGACTCGCAGCTCTTTGATCCCGGCGACTACCAAACGTCGCGCAACGTGGCGTGGGGGCTGTCGGCGCAGTCGCCTCTCTACCTCGGGCCAAATCAGTCGTTGATCAAGGTCATTTCCAACACCGACCCGCAGCATCTGCCGGCGCTGCAGACGTGCTCGGTGTTGACGACGCTTTACGAAACTCCGCCGCAGGGCTCGTTCCGTCCTCCCTACGCGGGGTTGGACCACGCGGTTCGCTTTGACGTGCAGATGCTCGATCTGTCGGTCCTGCCCGAGGTCACGCCGCCCGCGGCGCGGCCCGACCTGCTGCTGATGGCCGCCAACTTCGAGCGGCCTTGGCTCGACCACGCACCCGGCTGGGGTTCGCGCTACATGCACCCGGTCGACAACATGCCCGACTACGGGCGTGATCTTGCCGCGCTCTACAACGAAGCGGCGCTGATGTGCCTGACGACGGGGCCGGACACCGAAAAGCGCGAGCTGGCGATGCGGCTGGTGCAGATCGGCATCGACTTTTTCGGCAACGTCGAAGGCGGCGCGTTTTGGGAGGGCACCGGCGGCCACGGTTCCGGCCGCAAGCTGCCGATCCTGCTTGCAGGGCAGCTGCTCGGCGACGCCAAGATGCTATCCGTCGGCGTGGACTACCCTTCCTACCGGATGCCCGATGGCACCAACATGGTCCGCTTCGGGGAAGATGGTCAGACGTTCTACGTGGAGCAGACCGGAGCAGGCGAGTTCAACTGGGGGCACGGCGGCTACGACAGTTCTCACGTCGGGCTTGCGGACTTTGGCTTCTCGCACATGCACCAGCCGCAGTTCGACGACGTCACGTGGACGGGCAATTCGTATCGGCGCTGCTGCACGGCCAACGGCTGGATCGGCGCGGTGCTGTATGCCCGCATGACCGGACTGGTCGACGACTGGAACCACCCGGCGCTGTTCGACTACACCGACCGCTACGCGACGATTGAGACCGCCGGCTGGACGCTGTCGTGGCTCGGTTGGACCGAGGCGATGTGGCATCAGTATCGGCCGAACTACTAGATTTGCCTCGCGGTTGGGCCTGGCAGGTCCGCTTCGTAGCGAATCGGTTCGAGACGCGCGCGAGTTGCGTTCGCGGATGTCTAGATGCAGAGCTGCTGTGCTTGCCGTTGCGCCCGCCATCCCGTCTGCTGCTGCGTGGCCATGCAGCGCACGATGTCTTTGGTAGTACCCCCGCCCGAGTCCAGCGCGGCAGTGTCCAGCGCGGCAGTGTCCGGCATGAACCTCGAGTTTGTGCGGACACGGAGCAAGATCATCGCGGTACACGTCGAAGCCGGCCTCATCGCCGGCTCAGACGATGGCCTACGCGTTTCGATCGCTTGGCGCGAACGGCGTGCGCCGCCCACGGAAATCCGCGTCGACTATGCGGGCGCGCCGCCGCTGCTGCTGCAAGTGGACTTCCTGCGAGATCATGACGTGAGCTCTGCCAACGCAGAAGCGCGGCTTTGCAAGCAGCACGTGGCGGGGGGCGTGACCGTGGAGCAGCACTACGCAGAGCGGCTTCAGCACATCGAAACCGTCGCGGACGAGCGATTGCGAGGGCTGATGATGGCCTTCTATCGGATCGATACTGAGACCCAACTGGAGATGGTCCAGAGGCACGACCCCAAGCTTGCGGACGCGATCCTGGGTTTGACCGAGTCCATGATGTCCCGCGTGGAGTGCCGTGCGAAAGCCCTCGTTACCAGAGGGCTGGAGCTCGAAGATGCGTTTGATGATCGTGATGCGGCCCTGCTGGCGAGTGCTGGCATGGTGGAACCTCACTTGCGAAAGCTCCTGGCGCGCGAGTTTGGCGACGGCGAAAACGTCGATCGGGCCAGGCTCTACGATGCGTTCTTCGCCTATCTTTCGGGCGATCTGGACTTGCGTGCGCGCTGCGGTGCGGACGAGCGATTCGCGGCAGACGGTGTTCCCGACAGCACGAACTTTTTCTTGTTCGCCGAGACGGGCCTCTACTTCTGTGACCAGGGGATGAACCCCGCGTTCTGGCGCAGCGCGCTACCTGTTTTCGTCGCCGCTGCGACCAGCTACTACATGATCTATTGGAGTGGCGAGACGCGTTGCCGGCACGACTACTCCCCTGCCTTTCGCCAGTCGAAGGGCTTGCCGGACAAAGGTCGCGAATACCTGCGCACGACGTTTGATGCCAAGGACATGGACGGGCTCAAGAAGGAACTTGCCGCCGCGGTCTATCGGGCGCTTTGCGACGAATTCCGATGCTCCTAAAATCGATGTCGCGGCGCAGCGTTGCTGTCTCGTCGTCGAAACGGAAGGCGTTCGGCTCCGCAGATCGTCGGCCTGAGATGCGTTCCCTGTTCCCTGTTCCCTGTTCCCTGTTTTGCTGTCGATGCTTGCCGCGTTGCGTGCGCCTCTACCGCTGCGAGTCGATCGATTGCTGCCGGTCCTCGCGGTGTTTGGGTGCGCTCTCTGCGCGTGCGCCACGGCTCCTGAGGATGCACGCGTACTCGGCATGGGGCGCTCGAGTCTTCGTGCCGAATTGCGACGCCACGCGAGGGATCCATGTCCCGAGCCGTCCATACACTGGATGCGCGAGTTGGCCTGGGCTGTGGGCGTTTTCGGGGAAGTTGTGGCCGTGGATGGCGACATGATCGCCGTGCAGCTCGAAGATCCTGGATGGACGGGGCTGCCGAGAAACCTGCTTGCTGTCTTTCAGCGCAACGTAGGCGGGATGATTGGTGAAGCCGTTTCGCTCGGCGGTTCGCACTCCTTGCTGTTTTGTCGATACTTCGCCGCGCCTGTGGGGCCAGACGTTCGCGTTGCCGTGGGCGACCGCGTTTCGATCCAGTTCGGTCGCACGAACGACATGCAGCGCGACTGGCAAGGCCGTTCCGAATGGTGCGTGCAGCCCAACGATTGAGCGCTACGGCAAATCGTGATCGGTCCAATGAGTTGTCATTGCGAGACCGCGTGCGTGTTATGGTCCTGCCTACACTTGGCGCCCCCTCGCTACTCGCCTTGGCTCTCCTACGCCGCCGTTGTTGCTGCGACGTTTGCAGCTGCATGGGGTCTCTGGCACTGGGTGCTTTGGCAGCCGGACGAGACGACGCGTCTGCGCGACGATGCCTTCTACGAGTTTGCGTGGGCGGCCAACGTCGCAGCGGGGCGGGGCCCAACGGTTAGCGATGGCACGACGACGAGCGGCGTGCAGCTGCTCTGGTCCTCGCTGCTGGTGCCGATTGCGGCGATCTTTGGGCCGGCCGCCTTGCCGAGCCTGGCCAGTGCGCTGGGACTGCTGCTGCATGTCCTCAACGCCGGGGTCTGGTATCTGCTCGGCCGCGGCCGCATTGCTGGCGCTTGCCTGGCACTCTGTTGGCTCGGCCATCCGCTGCTGCTTCGCGAAGCGCAAAACGGACAGGAGACGGCGCTTGCGACGCTGCTTGCGACGGCCGTCTTTGGTCTGCGCAATGCTCGTGACCGCTTCTATCTGCCGGTCTCTCTGCTCGCGGTGCTGGCGCGCAGCGACCTCGCGGCGCTTGCCGTGCTGTTGGCGCTGGTCCGCGGCCGGCGACGCGGCTACTCCTGGCACACGGTTGCGGTCGTCGCATGCCTGGTCGTGGTTCCGCTCGGCGCCAATGCTCTGCTGGGCGGGGGGCTGATGCCGGACTCCGCGATGCCGATGTCGTGGCTGTTTCATGAGAACCTGTCGCAACCGGCCGCGGGCCTTGGCGGCCTCGGCGACGAGGCCGCTGGCGGCTTCTGGCAGCAGCAGTGGTGGTTTGCGCGGCCTCTGCTGCTGGGCGGGCCGTTTTCAACAGCCTCCGCGTTTGGCTTCGGCGTGGTCGCGTTCATGCTGATTCGGCCGTGGTGGCCGGTGGCGCTGCGCGCCGTGCCGGCTCTGCTTGTTGGCTGCGCCAGTGCGCTCGGGGCGCGCAGCCTGCTCGTGCCCGGCTGGTGTGCGCTGCTGCTGGCGCTGTTTCCGGCGCTGCGCGTGCGCCGGATGTCGGCCGAACGATTGGCGGTCGTGCTCGGGATTGTCGCCATCGTCGCGCTGCACTGGCCGCTGCGCTGGTACCCGCGCGACTACTACTTGTGTCCGCTGGTGGTCGTTGCGTTTGCCGCGTTGGGCCGGTTTGCACGCCTGCGGCCGCTGCTGTTGGTGTTCGCCGTCGCCCAGGTCCAAGACAGCTGGCGCATCCGTCCAGAGCCGCTGCGCGGGCAGCGCGAAATGCAGCTGGCCGGCAGCCTGCTGCATGAGGTTCTGCCCGCTAGCGAACGCGTCGGCTGCTTCAACAGTGGCCTGGTGACCTACTGGGCCGATGTGCTGGCGTCTGGCGGCAGCCGTCGCGGCATTGTCAATCTCGACGGTGTCGTCGACCACCGCAGCTTCGCGGCGTTGCGCGAAGGGCGCCTGTCGAGCTGGCTGGACGCGCAGGGCGTGCGCTTCTTGCTCGACAACCCGGTGCAGTTTTCGCGCGATGCGACGCAGCCGCACGCCTGCGGCCGCTTCTTCGCCGAGGACTTTGACGCAGAGGCCGACCTCGTTGAAGTGGCGCGCTTTGACGTGCCGTTTGTGCACGGTTCGACGCCTGCCGGCGACAGCATGCGGCTCTACTGGCGGCGCGGCCGCGGCCCGCAGCCGGCGGCCGCGGTCGCCACCGGCGAAGTGCGTCTGTTGCCAGCCTGCGAGGTCGACGGCATTGCGCGGCCCCCCGTGGTGATCTGGGGGGCGCGGGCGGGCCAGAGTCTCGCTCTTGACGGCGTGCCCGGTGCCGGCGGCGTGCTCGTCGCCGACGTCGAATGCGATACGACCGTTGTGCTCGAGCTGCCGGGCCAGGTTCTCGTCGATGGGCAGCTGGCTGCGGGCCGACTTGCCATCCGCGAAAAATGAGTTCGTGCCGCGTTGGGACCGCGGCCGCCCGCGGCGCAGCTGACGTCCGGTAGCACCGCCCCTTGCCGGCTTGGCACGCGCGCCGCGATGCGCCAACCGCTGCCAGTTGCCGATGGCCAAACTTGGCCCAGGCGTCTCCTTGCGCTCAACTATGTAAGACAATGAACCGCTCGACCCTCAGTGAACAGTTCTTCCGTGATCAAGCCCAGTCGTCGGCGACTGGCGGCTTGTCTACGGTGCTCAACCGTCTCAGTCTCGTCGCCCGGATGCTGGCCAGCGAGATCATGCGGGCCGGCTTCGTCGGCAAGCTCGGCTACACGGGCACGACGAACGTCCAGGACGAAGAGGTGCGCGCTCTCGACATCATCGCCAACGACACGACCCTGCAGGTTTTCGAAAACGTGCCGATGGCGGCGGCGATCGCCAGCGAAGAAATGGAAGACATGCACGTGCTTTCCGGCGGCGAAAACGGCAAGTACCTGATTGCGATCGACCCGCTCGATGGCTCGGGCAACGTCGATGTTGCCGGGCAAATGGGCACGATCTTTGGCATCTACCGCCGCCCGGAAGTCGGCACGCCGGTCAAGGTCGAAGAGTTCTACCAGCCGGGCCGCAACCTGGTGGCCGCGGGCTACGTGCTCTACGGCCCGTGCACGATGATGGTGTATTCGGCTGGTGGGCCGGTCAACGGCTTCACGCTGGATCGCTCGATTGGCACGTTCTTCCTGACGCACCCAAACCTGACGATTCCGGAAGGCGCCGGCGCCTACTCGGTCAACGAAGCCAACGAGCCCAAGTGGGACGACAAGACCCGCGCGATGGTTGCGGCTTTCCGCCAGCAGCAGGCGCGCGTCGGCAAGCGTTCGGCACGCTACGCCGGGGCTCTCGTCGGGGACTTCCACCGCACGCTGCTCAAGGGCGGCATCTACATGTATCCCGGCGAGGTGCAAAAGCCGCAGGGCAAGCTGCGCCTGCTCTACGAGAACGCGCCGCTCGCCTACTTGTGTGAGCGCGCCGGCGGCGGCGGCAGCGACGGCAAGCAGTCGATCCTCGACATCGTGCCGACCGAACTGCACCAGCGCACGCCGCTGTTCTTGGGCAGCAAGGGCGATGTCGACGAGGCGGTCGAACGCTTGTCAAACTGACGAAGCCGACCCCGCGCGGGCAGAAATCTGCAGGCGGCGGATCACGCATCAGCCTGCATCTGTCCGAATCACATCACTAGCCGCGCTTCTGCGCCTTCTTCCAGGCGTCCTTCAGCGTCACCGTCCGGTGGAATACGGGACGACCGGCCTGGCTGTTCTGCGGATCGCAGTAGAAGTAGCCGACCCGCACAAACTGGAACGACTGGCCGCCTTCGGCCTCGCCTAGTCCAGGCTCACACATGGCCTGCACGATCTTGCGGCTGTCCGGGCGCAACATCGCCGCAAACGCCTCGTCGTCGGCCTTGGCCGGATCCGGGTCGGTAAAGAGCGGCTCTAGAAGGTGCACGTCGGCCGCTACCGCGTGCTCCGCCGAGACCCAGTGGATCACGCCCTTGACCTTGCGGCCTTCCGGCGGCTTGCCGTTGGCCGTGTCCTTGTCGTAGGTGCAGCGGATCTCGGTGACGTTGCCATCGGCATCCTTGTCGTAGCCGGTGCATTTGACCACGTAGCCAAAGCGCAGCCGTACTTCGCGATCGGGACCGAGCCGGAAGAACTTCTTCGGCGGGTCTTCCATGAAGTCGTCGCGCTGGATGTAGAGCTCGCCCGTGCACGGCACCTTGCGCGTGCCGGCGGTTTCGTCTTCTGGGTTGTTCTCGAGCTCGCGCCACTCGACGTGGCCTTCGGGCCAGTTCTCGATGACGAGCTTGACCGGATCCAGCACGGCGCTGTAGCGCGGCGCATGCTTGTTGAGCCAGTCGCGGGTGAAGTAGTCGAGCAGCGCTAGCTCGTGTGTGCCATTGACCTTGGCGACGCCGACCTCGCGGCAGAACGCAACCAGGGCTTCGGGCGGCACGCCGCGCCGGCGCAGGCCGCGGATGGTCGGCATGCGCGGGTCGTCCCAGCCATCGACGTGACCGTCCTCGACCAGGCGCAGCAGCTTGCGCTTGCTGGTCAGCATGTATTCGACGTTGAGCCGGGCAAACTCGATCTGCTGCGGATGGTGGATGCCGAGCGCCTGCACGTACCAATCGTAGAGCGGCCGGTGGTCTTCAAACTCGAGCGTGCACAGCGAGTGGGTCACACCTTCGATCGAATCACTCTGGCCGTGCGCCCAGTCGTACATCGGATAGATGCACCATTCGTCGCCGGTCCGCTGGTGGTGCAGGTTGCGCACGCGATACATGACTGGGTCGCGCAGGTTGAGGTTGTCGTGCGCCATGTCGATCTTGGCGCGCAGGACCTTGCTGCCGTCGGCGAACTCGCCGGCCTTCATGCGCGCAAACAGATCGAGGTTGTCGTCGACGGAGCGCTCGCGGTGGGGGCTGTTGGTGCCGGGCGTGCGCACCGTGCCGCGGTTGGCAGCGATGTCTTCGGCGGTTTGGTCGTCGACGTAGGCCTTGCCCTCGCGGATCAACTTTTGGGCCCAGTCGTAGAGCTGGCCAAAGTAGTCCGATGCGAATCGCAGCTCGCCGTCCCAGCCAAAGCCGAGCCAGCGCACGTCCTCCTGGATCGCGTCGACGGATTCCGGCGCCTCCTTGTCCGGGGTGGTGTCGTCCATGCGCAGGTTGCAGCGGCCGCCAAACTCCTGGGCGACCGAGAACGACAGCGTGATCGCCTTGGCATGGCCGATGTGCAGGTAGCCGTTGGGCTCCGGCGGGAACCGCGTCACGATCGACTGCACCTTGCCGTCGGCGAGATCCTGCTGGATCCGCTCGCGGATGAAGTCCTTGGCGGTGTCGGGAGCGGGTTCGTTGGATTCGTTGGCCATCAGTATGCGTCGCTTGGCCTGCACGATCGCCGCGGACCTCCAGCAATGCAATCGCGGGCCCGATCCGTTCCGCGCTATGCTGTCGAACTGATGGCGACGCAATCGACCGAACGCAATCGCGCAGGCTCGCCGAGCCCTGCGTCTTCAGGTGATGGTGCCGGCGGCGCTCCTGGGGCGGCTGCTTCCCGAAACCCGCTGGCTTCGCTGCCGCGTCTCGATCGGCACAAGCCCAAGGGGGACGTCAAGCCGTCCGGCTCCTCCCGCTGGCGCGCCATCGTGCTGATTCTCGTGCACGTCGCGATCGGCCTGCACATCTGGCACTGGCTGGCGACCGGCGAGTCGATCACGCCGGTCGAGCCGTCCGAGGCGATGCAGACGGTGGAGCTTGGCCGCATCAACGCGGGCTTCCTGCTGTTCCTCAGCTTGATTGCGACGACGCTGCTGTTTGGCCGGTGGTTCTGCGGCTGGGCGTGCCACGTGGTCGCCCTGCAGGACCTGTCGGCCTGGCTGCTCGGTAAGGTCGGCTTCCGGCCCAAACCGGTTCGTTCGCGGCTGCTCGTGTTCACGCCGTGGGTTGTCGGCGGCTACATGTTCTTGTGGCCGATGGCCAAGGCGTGGCTGTGGCGCACCTATGAGTGGCCGGAGCGTGCCGAGCTGCCGGGCGTTGCGGAGTGGCGCTGGGAGCTGACGACGCAGGAGCTGTGGCAGACGTTCCCCGGGCCGATCATGGCGGTTGGCACGTTTGTGGTCGTCGGATTCTTGGTCGTGTGGTGGCTTGGGGCCAAGGGCTTTTGCACCTACGGCTGTCCCTACGGCGCGTTCTTCGCGACGGCCGACCGGCTCTCGCCGATGCGCATCAAGGTCGACAAGGATCTGTGCGAAGCGTGCGGCCACTGCACCAGCGTCTGCACCAGCAACGTGCGCGTGCACGAAGAGGTCGCAAAATACGGCAAGGTGGTCGACCCCGGCTGCATGAAGTGCATGGACTGCGTTTCGTCGTGCCCAACGGAAGCGCTGTCGTTTGGCTTGGCCGCGCCGAAGCCGTTTGCGATCAGCCAGCAGCGCATCCGCGCGCGTGCGGACTTTGCGTGGTGGGAAGAACTCTTGCTGGCGGGCGTGGCCGTATGGGCAACGCAATGGGCCTTTCGCGGCGCGTGGTTTGCCGAGTCGGTGCCGCTGCTGATGGCGGTTGGGCTCGGGGTGATCACGGCGGTCTTTGCGCTGCTCGCGGTGCGCTTGATGAGCAGGCGCGACGTCACGTTCCAGAGCACGGTGCTGCGCCAGGGCGGCTCGTTCCGCGGCGTCGGCCTTGCGGCGCTGGTGCTAAGCGTGCTGTGGGTGGGTTTTGCTGCGCATACGTCGATAGGCAAGCAGAAGCGTGATGCGGCGGTCGCTGCCGGCCGCGCGCCGGTGCAGGCGCGCATGTATGGCCGCGACACGTTTGTGCTGTCGGAGGCGCAGTCCGCGCTGGCGCTCGCTGATGAGGCCAAGTCGTGGGCGCTCGTGCCCGACCCGCAGCTGCTGGAGGTGCGCGGCATGCTGTTGGGCGTGACCGGCCGCGACGCCGATGCCGCAACCCAGCTCGAACAGCTCTATGAACAGCGCGAAGACCTGTTCTTCGTCGAGTCCAAGCTGATGCTGGCGCGCTACTGGGCGCTGCGCGGCGACAACCTCGAGTCTGCCAAGCTATTGGTCGAGCAGGTGCTCGCAGTGGATGGCAACAACCGCGGAGCGGCGATGCTGCTGCACAGAATCCAGCAGCGGCTTGGCGGCTGAGCTGGGGAGGCAGGGCGTAGACCCAGCCTCCGAACGCGGCCAAGAACCGAACTTCGGGCTCTTGACGGCAGCGCGCGCAGCCGATAGCTAGGGCCAAAGATTCATCCAGATTCAGCCGAGGGACGGGCCCGACGACGCTGAGGCAACCACGAGCCGCGCCAGGTATTGGCCGGGGAGCAGGTGCCAATTCCCGCGGCCGTCATCGTGTCCAAGGTGGACAAGGTGGCCGAAAGATGAGTCTGCAGCACGCCGCTCTTGCGTTGTGCCTGCTGGAGCGCGGCTCCGGTAGGCGCGGCGCGATGGGAGAGGCGCCGCGGCGGGCTCACGGCCGCGCGAATCTGGCTACGGGCCCCTGAGGATTGCCGTGTCTGATTCCAAACTGTCTTGTTCCCAACCGTCTGATTCCAAGCGGGTCGATTCCCGCGGTCCCGATTCGTCTCGATCCGCCGCAGCACTCGGCCTTTCACCAGGCGCTGCCGCTGCCGCGTCCGGCGGCCGGCAGCTACCAACGGCGGCCAGCTCGAGCGACGGCTACCTGTCTTCAGGGCAAAGCCCTGGCGCCGTATCTGGCGGAGGCTCTGGCCCGCACGGCGACGACACGCCCGCGCGCCTGCATCTGTTCGGCCCGGGTCAAGTCGGCCGCGCGTTCTTGCGGCAGCTGGCGCAGCGCGCCGACCGCGACGCGTTCCGCCTGGTCGCCGTCAGCGATCGTTCGGGCACGGCCTATGACGTCGACGGCTTCGATCCGCTGGTGCTGCTGGCCCACAAGGAAGGCGGCGGCGCTGCGCTTGAGCTGCCGCGAGCCGAAGCGATTCCGACCGAGCTCGCGATCCAGCTGGTCGCTGCCGATGTCGTGGTCGACGCGACCCCGTCCGATGCGGAGCAGACCGAGGCCGCCGTCCGTCGCGGCCAGGCGGCGCTGCAGTGCGGTGCCGCGCTGGCGCTGTGCAGCAAGAACGGTCTCAGCCGCTCGGCGTGCCGGTGGCTTGCCGCCGGCACGCGGGCACGCATCGGCTGCAACGCCGTGCTCGGCGGCACGGGCGCGCAGCTCGTTGCCGAGCTCGACGAGCTGCGGCGCGACTGCCGGGGACTGGCGATTGTCGGCAACGTCACCACGACGGCCATCGTGACCGCGATCGAAGCCGGCGCGACGCTGGCGGAGGGCATTGCCGAGGCCGAGCGACTGGGCTTTCTCGAGCCGAGTGCCCGTCTCGATCTCGACGGCAGCGATGCCGCAACCAAGCTGCTGTGCGTCTTTGGCGCGGTGTTTGGCGAGTCCTGGGTGCGCACCCCGTCGCTGGAATCCGTGCTGCGTGAACACGTCTCCGAACTCGATCCGGCGACACTGCGCGAGCGGGCTGAGCGCTGCGCCACGACGCGACTGGTCGCGCGCGCGACGCGGCCGGGCGCTGGCGGCAAGCTGACGGTGCGCTTCGAAGAGCTGCCGACGGGCTCGCCGCTGGCGGCACCCGCCGACCGCGTGGTCTACGGCTATGAGCTGGCGTCGGGGCTGCGCGTGCACACCGGGCTTGGCGTTGGCTACGAGCGCACGGCGGAGGCGTTGTGGCGCGACGTCGCGGCGCAGATCGCCAGCGGGGCTTCGCAGGCCGCAGGCCGCGAGGTGACGCAATGAGTGCCACCATCACCGTGCCCAAGGGCGTTGAGTTGTTCCATCTGCCGTCGCCGTTTCGGCTGCATTCTGGTGAGTCGCTGCACGGCGCAGCGCTGGCATTTGAACGGGCTTACTCGGGCTCTGCGCCGAGCTATGGACCGGGGGCCGCGCCGGTCGTCGTCGTGCTCGGCGGCATCTCGGCACACCGCCGGGTTGCTGGCAACGGCGGCTGGTGGCCTGAGATCGCGGGCGAAGGGCTCGCCATCGATACCAGCCGCTTTCAGGTTTTGTCCGTGGATTGGCTTGGAGCTGCGGGCAACTCAACGGCGCCCGCAGAGGGCGAGTCGTTTGCTGCGATCGATGCCGCGGACCAGGCGCGCGCCCTCTGGCTGCTGTGCCGTGAGCTGCGCATCGACCGTCTGCACGCGGTGATCGGCTGTAGCTATGGCGGCATGGTGGCGCAGCATCTGGCGGCGCTAGCACCTGCGCGCATCGAGCGCCTGGTGCTGTTCGCCACTGCGCACCGCGCGCATCCGCAGGCCAGCGCCTGGCGGCGCGTGCAGCGCCAGTTTGTCGAGTTTGGCCGCAACGCGGGCTTCGCCCGCGAGTCGCTGGCGCTCGCGCGGCAGCTTGCAATGACGATATACCGTTCGCCGGTCGAGCTGCACGAACGCTTCGAGGGCGGACTGCACGATGCTGAGCTAGGCGGCTGGCTGGATGCGCGCGGCGCGGACTTCGTCGACCGCTGGCATGCGGAGAGCTTCTTGTGCCTCAATCGTTCGATTGACGCCCACCGCATCGATCCTGCGCAGATCACCTCGCCGACGTTTGTCTGCGCATTCGACACCGATCAGCTGGTGCCTACGACGCAGATCCGCGACTTCGCGCTGCAGCTGCCGGATCTGCGCAGCCATCGCGAAGTGCGTTCTCGCTACGGCCACGATGCTTTCCTCAAAGAAACCAAAGCGGTGACGGCGTTCGTCGAGGAGGCTCTGCGATGAGTCGTTCTCAGCATACGGCCATGGTCCAGAGCGGCATCGGCACGGATACGGCGCACGGCGCCGTGACGCCGCCGCTGCAGCTGTCGGCCAACTACACGTTTGCAGGCATCGGTGCGCCACGGCGCTACGACTACACGCGCAGCGGCAACCCGACGCGCGACGAGTTCGCGGCGGCTCTCACCGAGATCGAAGGCGCGGCCGGCTGCGTCATCACGTCGAGCGGCATGTCGGCCATTGCGGTCGTGCTGCATCGGCTGGAGCCCGGCGATCTCGTCGTGCTGCCACACGATTGCTACGGCGGCACGTGGCGGCTTGCGTATGCCCTGCAGCAAAAGGGCCATCTCGACGTTGCGTTCGTCGACCAGCGCGATGCTGCGGCGGTTGCCCGTGTGCTAGCCCGGCGACCGCGGCTGGTATGGGCGGAGACGCCGAGCAACCCGCTGCTGCGGCTTGTGGATCTGGAACGTCTCGCGCAGAGCTGCCGCGAGGTGGGCGCGACGTTGGCCGTCGACAACACGTTTTGTTCGCCGGTGCTTCAGAATCCGCTGCCGCTCGGCGCGGACCTCGTGGTGCATTCGACGACGAAGTACATCAACGGCCACAGTGACGTCGTCGGCGGCGCGGTGCTTGCGCGCGAGCGGGCGCTGCACGAGGACATCGCCTGGTGGGCAAACTGTTTGGGCGTGACGGGGGCACCGTTTGACAGCTGGCTGGCGCTGCGCGGTTTGCGCACGTTGGCGCTGCGCATGCGGCAGCACGAAGAAAGCGCCGCGCAGATCGCCGCACGTCTTTCGGCCCACGGCGCCGTGCAGGCCGTGCACTACCCCGGGCTTACCAGCCACCCCGACCACGCACTTGCGTGCCGTCAGCAGCGTGGCTTTGGCGGCATGCTGAGCTTTGAGCTGCAGGACGAAGCCGCGGTGCGCGCCTTCGTCGACGGCTTGTCGTGCTTCCAGCTGGCGGAGTCGCTGGGTGGCGTCGAGAGCCTCGTCGCGCATCCGGCGACGATGACGCACGCCGCGATGTCGGCAGACGCACGCGCAGCCGCCGGCATCGGTCCGGGGCTGGTGCGCTTGAGTGTCGGCATCGAGCACGTCGCCGATCTACTCGCGGACCTCGATGCGGCGCTGCAGCGGGTGAACTCGGGCAATCTCCGGCGGCCTAAAACGACCCGATGACCCAAAGCAGGCCGTTGGACGTTGCGATGCCGGCGATGCCGTTCGGGTCAAACTCGAGCGAAGCGACCTGGGACCGGAACGTCTGGCCCGCGAGAGCTGGCGCTGCCGGGATGTTGATGCCGGTGCTGGCCGTGCCGTTGGGGGCGGCGATGGGTGCCAGCAGCAGGTCGGTGCTGTGCCACAGTGCGCAGCCTGGATAGGCCTCGGCGAGCAAGGCGGTCAGCGGCGTGTTCTGCGGCGAGAGGCCGATGGTGGGCAGCGCCAGCGAGCCGGGCAGCATGCCGTCGGCATTCGCCACCGCCGTGCCGCCAGTCCATGCTCCGCCGTCGGCCTGCAGCGATACGATGCCGCCGGCGCCGGCGCAGCCCGAGCCGTAGGCCGTCGTCAGCGCCGGGCACGTTGGCTCGATGCGCGTCAGAAAGCTGCCGGCCGCGCCGCGCTGCTGCGAGCCGCCGCACAAAAGGCTGCCGTCGGGGTTGCTTAGCAAGCAATGGATGAAGCCCTTGCCTTCTGGGAGGACCTGCTGCCACGCTCCCATAGAGGGATTCCCGGGATTGGTGCCGTTGTCGACAAAGAGCTGGCCCGTTTCCAAGTCCTTCCGGCCCGCGAGCCAGTTCTGGCCGTCGGCCCGTATCGCTGTCGCCTGGGTCACAGCGAAACCCAGACCGGAAAACGGTTGCCAGTTCGCCCCGTTCCATCGGTGGTTGTCGTATTGCAGCGTGTCGCCGGCCAAGACGAACAGCTCGTCGAGGTAGGTTGGTTGCGGCAGGGGCAGCATCATGCTCCATGTTTGGCCGTCCCAGCGAGCGACCACTCGAGCACCGGTTGGTCCTGTGCCCGACACCATGCTGATGCCGACGAGGTCCCCGTTCGCAAGCTGTCCGGCGCTGCGAACCTGTCCCAGCGTGCCGGGCTGGCCTGCCAGCGATGCTCCGACGGCAAACGAATCCCAGCCACTGCCGTCCCAGCGCGCGATGGTCTCCACACCGTTGAAGTAGCTTTCGGTGACGATCTGACCGTTTGGGTCGAGCCACAGATCGGTGACTGCGGCAATGGGGCCGACGTCCATGGCGTTCCACTGGCTGCCGTCCCAGCGGGCTACCTTCGCGGCCGGCAGGCCGCCGACGGCAGTGAACGCGCCCGCGATCACGACGTCGCCGTTGGCGAGTTCGAGCACCGCGTGGACGGCGCCATTGGGCGTTGGGGCAAAGCTCTGCCAGCCGCCTCCAGCGGGCATACGGCGCACCAGGTAGTCTGCCGTGACGCCTTCGATTTGTGTGAATTCGCCACCGGCATAAACGGCGCCCGAGGGGCCACGAGTCAACGCCAGTACGCGTGCGTTGGTGCCGGTGCCGATCGCGCGCAGCGAGTCGGTGGCGGGGTCGAGCAGCGCGACGTTTCGCACCGGAGCAGCGTCGGCCTGTTGGAAATCGCCGCTGACGAGCACTTCGCCGCTGGCGAGTTCGGTGAGGGCAAGGCCGGTGCCGATGCTTCGCGGACGGAGCCCGATCGCGGGAGATCGCCAGGCGCTGCCGTCGTAGATGCCGACGCCGGTGCCTCCGAAGAAATTCCAGGATCCGGTTGCGGCCAACTCGCCCGATGCGAGCACCGAGAGCGCGTAGATGCGGCCGATTGGCAGCTGCGGCTGTGGCTGGAGTGCGGTCCACGTCGCGCCGCTTTGCTGCGCAATCATGCCGCAAGGCACACCAGCAATGCTTCGGAAGTCTCCGGCAACAATGAGGTCGCCTGCCTGATTGGACGTGATGGCGCGGACGTCGCGGTCCGTGCCGCTGCCGAGGGCGAGCCACTGGTTGCTGCCGGACGGGCCGCCGTCGAAGAGCGCTAGATTGCTGGCGGGGATGCCTTCGACCGCCGAAAACTCGCCGCCGACGACGATGTCGCCATTGGCTGGCAAATGGATTGCATGGATCGTGACGAAGGATGGATCCGTAAACGTCGCATCGATGCTCCACTGCGAGCCGTTCCAGCGCGACAGCGTCGTGCTCTGGGTGGATCTGCCGCCGGCGAGCAGGTCGCCGTTGGGCAGCACCGCGAGCGCTGTCGGTTCGACGAGCCCGCCGGGAGCCGGTGAGCTGGGGTCGAGGGCAGACCACTGTTGCCCGTCATAGACGGCGATGAGCGCGGGCTGCCCCGTTCCGGGGAGGACAATCGCACCGCAAGCAACGAGCATGCCGTTGGCCATCGTTGCCAAGGCACGAATTTCACCGCCTTCGAACTGGCTGTTTGGCAGCGCCGTGTAGGTGCCTTGCGTTACGTCGACTGCTGCGATGATCGTAGCGGACGTTGTGCCCGCCTGATGAAACCTGCCGCCAACCAGGAGGAGCTCGGGGAGCGGTCCGGCGCCATCAGGATCCCAGCGGTGGCTGGCCCATACGCTGTGGCTCGTGCCTGGAACTCCGACGCCCGGTGGCTCGACCAGATCACACTGTGCGTGCAGCGAGAACGCTAGGAGTAGACCCACGGCAGCGTGGGGAAGTGCGGGGATCGCCGCGAGATGTTCGCGAATGTGCATAGGTGCTAGCAAAGGCGGCAGTGTTGGTTGGATGCAGGACCGCTTGCCGGCGTATCGCCGGTCGCGGTGTTCGCTGCGTCACTGGCACTGCCGCGTATGTCCCGTGCCGATTCAGCTGACTCGCGCCGCCGCGATCGAGATCGCGTGCCGGCTCCCCTGAATCGGCATCATACACCTAAAACGACCCGATGACCCAAAGCAGGCCGTTGGACGTTGCGATGCCGGCGATGCCGTTCGGGTCAAACTCGAGCGAAGCGACCTGGGACCGGAACGTCTGGCCCGCGAGCGCTGGCGCTGCCGGGATGTTGATGCGGGAGCTCGCCGTGCCGTTGGGGGCGGCGAGGGGTGCCAGCAGCAGGTCGGTGCTGTGCCACAGTGCGCAGCCTGGATAGGCCTCGGCGAGCAAGGCGGTCAGCGGCGTGTTCTGCGGCGAGAGGCCGAGGGTGGGCAGCGCCAGCGAGCCGGGCAGCATGCCGTCGGCATTCGCCACCGCCGTGCCGCCAGTCCATGCTCCGCCGTCGGCCTGCAGCGATACGATGCCGCCGGCGCCGGCGCAGCCCGCGCCGTAGGCCGTTGTCAGCGCTGGGCACGTTGGCTCGATGCGCGTCAGAAAGCTGCCGGCCGCGCCGCGATGCTGCGAGCCGCCGCACAAAAGGCTGCCGTCTTCGAGTGCGAGCAGCGTCTTGGCGTTGCTATCGGCGATGAGTTGCCAGCTGTCGCCGCTGCCGGCAAAGATCTGCCCGCGCGTTGTGCTTTCTCGCACCGCGAGCCAGTTCTGGCCATCGGCACGCGGTGCCGCCGCGAAAGTCGCCCGGCCGAAGAGTGCGGGTACCTGCAGCCATGCAGTGCCGTCCCAGCGCTGGATGCCGATCTGCGTGTCACCAGCCAGCAGCTCGTCGCCCTGCAGCAACATCAGCGCTCCGTAGCCGCCCGGCCAAGGGGCCACGAGGCTCCAGGATTGGCCGTCGTAGCGAACGATGGCCCTCGTGTTCGGAATGCCCGGCTGTGCGAGCGTCGCGATGGCCGCCAAGTCGCCGTTGGCGAAGCGCTGCACGCTGCCGATGAGCTCGATGGTGGCGTTGGCGCCGAGCACGGACTGGCCAAAGCCAAATGGGCTCCATGAGGTCCCGTTCCAGAAGGCTGAGCCGTTTACTCCTGGGATGATGCCCGTGACAATGGCTTCCCCGGTGGGGGAGAGCACGAGGCTCGACACGTTGAGAACGAAACCGTTGCCCACGGGCTGCCACTGGCTGCCGTCCCAGAGCGCAATGGAGCTGGCGAGCACGCTGCCGACGCTGGTGAACGAGCCGCCGATGATGACGTCGCCGTTGGGCATCTCGAGGATGGCGTGCACGCTGCTGTTGGGAGCTGGAGCGAACGATTGCCAGCCAGCGCTGCTGGCGCCTGGCGCGCGTCGCGCGAGATAGCGAATGTCGGCGCCTTCGATCTGTTCGAAGTTGCCGCCTGCGTAGATGGCACCCGTGGTCGCGCCGCGCACGAGCGTGTCGATGCGGCCGTTGGTGCCGCTGCCTACAGCCTCAAAGCTATCGCTGTTGTGGTCGAGCACGGCGACGTGTCGGCACGCGACCCCGCCCGCCTCCTGGAACTTGCCTGCGACCAGGACCCGGCCGTCGGCCAGCTCCGTCATGGTGTTGCCGATGGCGTAGGCCTGCGGCCGCAAGCCTTCGCCGGGCGAGCGCCAGCCCTGGCTAGGGCCCCCGTAGATGCCGATACCGCGACCTTCGAATAGCGTCCAATCTCCGGTTGCGACGATGTTGCCGCTGGCGGAGAGCACCTGGATGGCTCGGATGCTGCCGGCAAAAAACGCCGGTGCCGGAGGGAAGAGGGCTGTCCATGTCGAGCCGCTCTGCTGCGCGATCAGGCCGCACGGTACGCCGTCGATGTTGGTGAACTGGCCGGCGAGGATCAGGCTGCCGGTGGTGGTGTCGTTGGCGATGGCGAGCACCGGGGCGTTGGTGCCGCTGCCAAAGCTGCTCCACGTCGTGCCGTCGAAGCGCGCGACGTTGGCGGCCGCAGTACCGTTCACATCCGAGAAGAAGCCGCCGACGATCAGGTCGCCACCTGGCTCTATGTGCAGAGCCTGGATCTGGGTTGCCGTTGTGCCGCCAAAGGTGGCGAGCACGCTCCACTGGCTGCCGTCCCAGCGATGCAGCAGCGCATCGCTACTGATCGTCTGCCCGCTACCGACGACCAGGTCGCCATTGGCCAGCACGGCTAGCGCTTGCGGTAGTGTCCCCGGGAAAGCTCCTAGGCCCGACCACTGCTGCCCGTCGAACTGGGCCACCCGCAGCTGAGCGGTGCCGCCGTTGGTGCCGAGTGCGCCGCACGCAACCAGCCGGCCGTTGGGCAGCGTGGCCAGGTCGTAGATCGCTGTGCCGGTGAACGCGCTGTTCGGCAGCTGATCGTAGGTGCCGGTGACCGGGTCCATCGCGGCGATCAACGACACGCCGCGTGGGCCCGCCTGGTGGAACTCGCCGGCGATCAGAAGCTGCTCGGGGAGGGGGCCAGGGCCGTCTGGATCCCATCGGTGGCTTGCGCGCACAAAGTCATCGGTGCCGGGCGGACCGAATCCCGTCGACTCGATCGGATCGCACTGCGCCGATGCGGTCGCCGCCGTCGCAAGAAACGGTGCGATGCAGGCGAGGGCCCTGGCGCCGATGCGCGGCAGCCGACGGTTGCCTATGCGGCTAGTCTCATTCTTCATGGCTCCAGATATGCAGCGCGAGATGAGCGGTAACGCACGTTTTTCGCGCGCGCCTGGGGCAGACGGGAGCCGCCTCCGCCTCCGCGGCCGTGCACAGCGTCAGCGCTTGCGCGGCACCACGATGGCAACCAGACCGCCCACGACCAGCACTCCGGCCAAGCCGACAACGTTGTACCAGAGAAACTGCACCTTGTAGCTGTTGTGCACGACGACGACCGCTGCCATGCCGCCGCACAGGCCCAGTGCGCCGGCCAGGTCGCCAGCGCGACGCATGAACAGCGCCATCGCGAAGATGCCCAGCAGGCTGCCGTAGAACCACGAGCCGATCTTGTTGATCGTTTCGATGATCGAGCCGCCCTTGCCCAAAAACAGCGCCGTCATCGTCGCGATGGCACCCCAAAACAGCGTCACGACTTTGCCGGCGCGCAGCGCGTGCTGCTCGCTGCAGTTGGGGCGCAGCCAGCGGCGGTAGAAGTCGATCACCGTGGCCCCAGACAGCGCGTTGAGCACCGAGTCGATGCTCGACATTGCGGCCGCAAAGATGGCCGCGAGAATCAGCCCCAACAGCACCGGCGGCATCTCGTCGAGGATGTAGCGACAGAAGATGTTGTTGGTGTCGCGGTCGTCCTTGGGGCGGCCTTCGCTGTCGGTAGCGCCGCCGACCAGCGTGCGCGCTTGCTTGCGTACGGCTTCAACGGCCTGAACGGCCCGCTGGTAGCGCTGTAGCTCCTCGGCATGGTCGACGTCGATATCGCCCGGCAGGGCCGTCAACACGAGCAGCGCTTCTTTGCGTTCGGCGTGCGCGGTGGCAAAGGCGGTTTCGAGTTCGCGAACCTGTGGCGCCAGCTCGACGCTTTGGGCGGCCGCGATGTGGTCCGGCTTGTAGAGCAGCGGCTGCGTGTGCGTGGCGTAGAACAGCCACATCAGCACGCCGAGCAGCAGCACAAAGCCCTGCATCGGCACCTTGGCGAACGCCGACATCAGCAGGCTTTTCTTGGACTGGCTGGCGTCTTTGCTCGTCAGCAGGCGCTGCGCCTGGCTGTTGTCACAGCCAAAG
>JBGCDH010000049.1:0-7832 GCA_045105235.1 Planctomycetota bacterium
AAACTCCGGCCGGATCTCGTCGGCCGGCGCCCAGCCAGCGCTCTCATAGGTGCCGCTGTTGGGGAACGCCTTGCGCGTGAAGTGCTCGGCCAGCTGGCTGGCGCCGTCGTTCTTTTCGTCGACGAACAGGATGTGGAACCGCTTCTCACCCTTGGGCGTGCCGGTGACGACGAAGACGGTTTCTTCGCAGATGTTCTTGGCTTGGTGGATCACCCGTTCGAGCCGCTTGAACGTTGCGATCAGGCCGTAGAGGTCTTTGACCGGTCGGCTCTGTTCCTCGCCGGCCTCGACGAGGTCGTTGAAGACGCGGTCGAAGTAGGGCGCAAACTGGTTGGCGGCGCGGATCGTCGTCGCCGCTCGGCTTTCGTCGCGGCCGCTAAACGCCGCCAGGCTGTCGGCCAGCATGCGCCGGGCCTGTTCGGCCATCATCTCGATGTCGCGGTAGACGGCCTGAGGCGGCGGCTCGCTCAGGTGGGCTGCCGTGCGCGCGATGGTCGTCGCATAGTCGCCGATGCGTTCCAGGGCGATGTTGAGCCGCAGCGCCGACGAGACGTAGCGCAGGTGACCAGCACTCGGCAGGTGCCGCGCTACAAACGCGTGGCACAGCCGGTCGAGCTCGCGTGTCTGCCGGTTGATCGTGTAGTCCGACAGGATCGTCTGCGCAGCGAGCTGCGGATCGGTCTGCAGCACGCATTCGACTGCTTTGCTGAGAGTCGTGACGAGCTGCTCGCCGACGCGCTCGATCAGTTCGCCGATCCAGTCAAGATCCTGCTGCAGGCGCTGTTCGTAGTGGTTGCTCAAGGCCGTGGTCCGGTCTGTTGCTTGGAGGGATGCGGGGGCGCCGGCGGCGCCGAAGCGTCGCCAGCGAAGATGCCGCAAGGGCGGGGGCAGGCACTGCGCTCAGTCGGTTTTGCGCATCGGCACATACTTCTTCTTCAGCAGCACGCCCTGGCCTTCGGGGCTCTTGATCCAATCGACGTAGGCCTTGATGTCACCCTGCGGCTCGCCGTTGGTGTACATGTAGAGCGGGCGCGCGATGGCGTACCTCTTGTCGAGCACGGTGTCGTTGGTTGGCAGCACGGCCGGATCCGACTTCGACTTGCGCACGGGCACGATCTTGACGTCGGGCGTAGCGTAGGCGAGGCCGCTGTAGCCGATGGCGCTCTTGGTCTTGGCGCAGAACTCGACCACTTCCTTGCTGCCGTTCAGCAGGCGGCAGTTTTGCTTGAAGCTCGCCTTCTTGCCGCCGAGCACGATGTTGCGGAAGCACTCGTAGGTGCCGCTGCTGCTCTGGCGGCTAAGAGCCGCGATCTCGTTGGCGCTGTCGCTGCCCAGGTCGATGCCGAGGTCCTTCCACGACGCAGCGCTGCCGCCGGTGCCAAAGATGGCCTTGAGCTGATCGAGCGTCAGCGACTCAATCGGGTTGTCTTTGTGCGCGTAGATCGCGATGCCGTCGTAGCCGACAATGTGCTCGACGGGATCCTGGCCGTTCTTCTTGGCGGCTGCGATTTCTTCCGGCTTCATCGGCCGGCTGGCGTTGGCGATGTCGACGTCGCCGGCAATCAGGCTGGCGATGCCGGTGCCCGAGCCATTGCCGGAAACCGAGATCACGATCTCCGGGTGTTGCTCGTGGTAGATCTCGGCGAGCGCCGTCGCCACGACGAGCATCGTGTTCGAGCCGTCGTTTTCGATTTCCTTGGCGCCGGAGCCGCAGCTCGGCAGGGTCGCGAGGGAGACGGCGAAGAGAGCAGGTAGCAGTAGTTTCTTGATCACTGGATTACGCGCATGGTCGTCCCCTCATGCGAGGAGATCGTTTGCTGAGCATGAAGAATCTGCAAAGTTGCCGCGCCGGTGAGGGGCGCCGTTGAGGCGTCACGAACTCGCGCCGGGCTTCCCCGAGTTTTCCCGGAGTCCGGCTGCAGGCAATGAAAGATGAAGATATCCAGGGCCTGATGTCACAGCCTCTGGCGAGGTCGGATATGGCCGCCAAAAGCCAGCTAGACCTTCGTTGTCGATCGATGCGCTCCGGCGCGAGCCGCGGGTGTTGCGGGACTCCTAACGAGCCCTTCTCGGAATCTTCACAGTCGCGGCACGCCGCCGGGCCATTCATCGGCATGGCGTCTGCGGCCAGCCCAGCGTGCCAGCCCAGCTTGCCAGCCATCCAGCCAGCCTGCTGGCCCGCCCCTACGCCAGCGGGCGCGCTTGCGATTTCGGCTTGGAACGATGTCGGCCCGTCGTGACGGTGGCCGCCGGTCCGTCCCCGCTCGCGCCGGCAAGCGGCGGCAGGCCATCGGCTCCCGGCTGCTCGCCTGGCGGGCGATGCCGAAAGCGCCGGCTTTGCCAGAACCACTGTTCGGGCGCTTCGACGATGCCTTGCCCCAAGGCGGCGTTGACGCGCGTCGTGATGTCGATCAGGGCTTGTTCCCGCGCCTTGCCAACAGCGGCCGTCGGCTGCGCTTGGTTTGCATCCGGCTGAACGGTTTCGGGCCGGATCACATCGAAAACGCGCAGGCGATACTGCATGCGGCCGGTGCGCAGCACGGCGACCACCGCGATCGGCGCACCGCTGGCGAGATGCAGCAGTGCGGGGGTGGCAACCGTTCGCGCGGTGGTGCCGAGAAACGGTGCGAGCACGGCGCTGTGCTTGCCGCCGCCATCTGCGAGCAGGCCAATGACCTGTTTGTCGGCGAGCGTCTTCTTCAGCGTCCACATGACCTTCTTGCGCGCGACGACGGTTTGGCCGGTCGTGGTGCGCAAGCGTTCAATCAGCCGGTTGAGGGCCGGCAGCGGGCTCGGCCGAAACACCGAAGTGATCGGAAGACCCAGCAAGCCGGCGCAGTAGCCGGAGACATCCCACACGCCGACATGGCCGGTGGCAAAGATCAGTCCATTGCCTTCGTCGTAGAGATCCTGCAGCTGGGGATACTCTTCGAGGTCGCAGTGCGCGTGCATGTTCTCGCGCGTGATCCGCGACATCCTGCAGAAGTCGACCGAGATCCACGCGATGTGGCGCGACCACTGCCACAGATGACGCCGCGGCTTGGGGGCGCCCAGCTGCGAGCCTTCGCGGAAGCCGATGCGCGTGTTGCGCCAGTAGCCGCTCGAGCTGCGGCCGCGGCGGTCCTTGACCAGCCAGAACAAGAACCACGGCACGGCCAGCAGGTCGCCGATCGCGTAGGCCAGCCAGCTCGGCAGGATCGAGACGAACCAAATCACTCCCGAGACGATGCCGACGACGACGCGCTGCCACAGGGCTTCGCGCGGCGGCTGCTCGGCTGGTTCGTCTTGTGGCTCTGGGCTGTCGGTGCGGCTCATCTGGCGGTCGTTCGCGACGGACTATCTACGCGCACCATGAAAAGGCACACAAGCCCGAACAGCAATTGCGTGGTCTGCGCGAGCATCGCCGGTTTGCTGCCGTAGGCGTCGTTGACGAGCCCGTAGACGACGCCGCCGAACACGGACAGCTTGACGGTAATGCCATACAGGCCGAAGTAGCGCCCGATCTGATCGGGCGGTGCCAGCAGCACGACGACCTTGCGGCCAGCGGACCAAATGCAGGTCAGGCCAAAGGCGCCGAGTGCGACCAGAGTTGCCAGGTAGCCGTGCGCGCTTTTGCCGCCAAAGTAGGCGCCGCCGAGCAGGGCGAACAGCAGCGCGATCGCGGCGACCCGCATCACGGTCAGCGGCGAGCGTTCGACCCAGCGTCCGACGCAGAGGCCAAAGATCATGGCGAGCACGTTGAGGCCGAGCGCAGCCGTGTAAAAAAACGTGTCGAGGCCTTCGTCACCGACCAGCGTCGTGCCGAAAAAAGGAATGCCGGTCGTGGCCGCGGCCTGCTCGGCGAAGACCTTCTTGGTGAACGCGGCGAAGTAGACGACGGCCGTGTTGAGCACGTCGGCGAGGCAGAAATTGCCGACGAGAAACCACATCAGCGGGCGGTGCTGCGGCAGGCTGCGAAGCGTCTCTAGCAGCGCGCCGTTGGCGGTGCGCATGGCCTTGAGCGGCGGCAGGCGTTGGCCGGCAAGCGCCGGCTGGCGGCGATCGCGAACCCACAGCATGCACGGCAGCGACAGGGCCAAGAAGACGCCTGCCGCGATCAAGAACATGGTCCGGGGGGACGGCGCCAGCGCAATGCCGACCAAGGCCACCAAAATCGTGCCGAGGTAGCCGATGCCGACGCCGATCGCGCTGATGCGTCCCGTGTGCTCGGGCCGCGCGACGGAAGTCAGCAGAGCGTTGTAGAAGAGCAGGGCGACGTTGTAGCTAAGGTTGGCGAGGAAGAAGAGCACCAGCAGCCAGCTGCCGCCGAGGTCGAAGTGCCAGCAGCCGAGTGCCGCGATGCAGGCCAGCGTCGAGATCGTCAGGTAGCCGCGCGAGCGTCCGGTGGTGTCGGCGAGCGCGCCGAAGAACGGCACCAGCAGCGCTGCCGCCGCCATGGACAGAAAGTTGACGATGCCGTGCCACTTGAGGCCGCCGAGCAGCTGCTCGGCGTATGGCGTGAAGACGAACGTCACCGTCGCGATGTAGACGGTATTGGCAAAGTCGTAGAGCACCCAGGAGATCGCCGGCCGGGCGCCAAAGGGGCCCTTTGGACTTGCGCCGGGATCGGGGGGCTGGCCCGTTGCGGGCGCTTGCGGCGCGGTGCGGCTGTCGGCGAGGGGACCATCGACCATGTCGGCAGTGTGCCGCTTCGAGCGCCCGGCGTCTGCCTCTCGCGGGAAAACGCGTGCGTCGCCTGCGCTGCGCGGCGACGATCTGGGCATGAATGTATCGGATGCGATGAGTAAGGAAGCGTGCGTGGTCCGCATGGGGGACCGCCTGGATGCCGCTGCGCGCGTACTTTGGGAGCAGGACTGTGGTTTCGTGCCCGTTGTCGACGGCGCCGGCGTGCTGGTGGGCGCGCTGACCGACCGCGATTTGTGCATGGCGAGTTACACGCAGGGCAAGGCCCTGGCCGAAGTGCCGGTGCTGGCCGCGATGGCCCGTGAACTCGCGACCACGACGCCGGATTCGGATCTGAAGGACGCGATGAAGACCATGTCGGATCGCCAGGTGCGACGGCTGCCGGTCGTGGACACGCGCGGCGTTTTGGTCGGCGTGCTGTCGAGCAATGATCTGGTTCAGGTAAGCAAGGCGCGCCCGGCGGCGCTCGCCGCCAAGAGTGTGTTGGAAACGCTGGCTTCGGTCGGCGAGCCGCGCAGCGGCGCCCGCGATTTTGCTGCTGTGGGTTCGGCTGCGCGCAGCAAGGCAAAGCCGCGCTCGAGCAAGGCGACGGTGCCAAGCAAGGCGCGTAGCAAGGTCGCCAGTGCGGGTGCCGCTGCCAGCGCGGGGGCGACCGCAAAGAAGTCCGCGGCTGCTAAGTCGTCGGCCGCTAAGTCTCCAGCCGCCAAGTCTTCGGCCGCCAAGTCCTCAGCCGCCTCGAAGCCAGCCAACAGCCGCACGCGCCGCAAGGCCTGAGGGACCTCTGAGCGAGCTGCAGGACCAGACCGAGGCCGCGCTCCGCGTGGCCAGCGAGACGGCGGATTCGGGCGGGCCGCGCCGTATCGAAATCGCCGGCGCGCTCACGCTTGCGGACGGCCGCCGTCTGTGGCGCGAGCTGGCGCGGTGCTTTGCGCAAGCGGAGGCCGCCGGCAGCGACGCCAGCGTCGACGTCGGCGGCGTGCTGCTCCTCGACGGCGGTTCGGCGGCGCTGCTGGCTGCTGCGATCGCGCGTCATCGCGCGCTTGGGCACGCGGTCGAGGTTGTCGGCGCGTCGCGCGACACGGCGCGCATGCTCGAACTCTACGCCATCCCGGTCGAAGCCTACTCGGGTGGCTCTGCCGCCGGGCTCGTCGTTGAGGACGCGCGCGTTCGCCGCCATCCGGGCATGTTCACGGAGGTCGGCAACGCCCTCGCCAACGCAGGCTCCGGCATGCGCGCGATGCTCGCGTTTTTCGGCGATCTGACCGTAGCCATCGGCCAGGCTATGCGACGCCCGCGCACGGTGCACTTTGGCCAGTTTGGCAGCCTGCTCGAACGGGCCGGCGCCGACGGTCTGCCGATTGTGCTGCTGATCAACTACCTGGTCGGCGCGATCCTCGGTTTGCAGGGGGCCATCCAGCTGCACCGGTTTGGGGGCGATCAGCTGCTGGCCGATCTGGTCGGACTCTCGGGCGTGCGCGAGCCCGGACCGCTGATGACGGCGATCCTGGTCACCGGCCGGAGCGGTGCCGCCTACGCAGCGGAGCTGGGCACGATGACCGTCAACGAAGAGGTCGACGCGCTGCGTACGCTCGGGCAAGACCCGCACCGTTTCTTGGTGCTGCCGCGCATCCTGACGCTGATTCTGGTCGTGCCTCTGATGACGCTGCTTGGCAACTTGGTCGGCATGCTCGGTGGTCTGACGATCGCGGTCAGCTACCTCGACCAGCTGCCAATCGTCTACCTGCGTTCGCTGCAGTCGGCCATCGAGCTCGAGGACGTCTTTACCGGTTTGCTCAAATCGCTCGGCTTCGCGGCCGCCATTGCGCTGATCGCATGCCAGCGCGGCCTGCGCACCCGCGGCGGTGCCGACGGCGTCGGCCGCGCCACGACGTCGGCGGTGGTGGCGTCGCTGTTTACGCTGGTGGTGTTCGACGCGCTGTTTACCTGGGTCTTTGCCCAACTGGGCTGGTAGCGAATCATGCGCGGAGTGCTGCACGTTCGAGATCTGGCGATTGGCTATGGCGGCGAGACGCTGCTCGATGAACTGACGTTCGACGTGGACCGCGGCCAGGTGTTTTCGATTCTCGGGTCGTTGGGGTGCGGCAAGTCGACCCTGCTGCGTACGCTGATCGGACTGCAGCCACCGCTGGCGGGGCGCGTGCACTTCACCGGCATTGGTCCGCCCAGCGCCGCGCTGCAGCCGCCGCGCTTTGGCGTGGTGTTCCAGTCGGCGGCGCTGTTCGGCTCCTTGACGCTGCTCGAAAACGTGCTGCTGCCTTTGTCGAAATGGACGGACCTTGGCCGCGAGGCCGCCGGCGAAGTTGCCCTCGCGCGGCTGCGTTTGGTCGGCCTCGCGCGCTATGCGCACCACCTGCCCGCAGAAGTGTCCGGTGGCATGAAGAAGCGCGCCGGCATTGCCAGGGCGCTGGCGCTGGATCCACCGATCCTGTTCCTCGACGAGCCGTCGGCGGGACTCGATCCGACGGTTTCTGCCGAACTCGACGAGTGGATCCTGACGCTTGCACGCGGCCTCCAGGTTACGATCGTGCTCGTGACGCACGAACTGCCGAGCATCCACAAGGTTTCCGACCAGTGCATCATGCTTGATCGTGATGCGGCTGGGATCATCGCGCGCGGGGCCCCTCGGGCGCTGGCCGAATCGAGCGATGCCCGCGTGCAGGCGTTCTTTCGCCGGATGCCAAAGGCTCGGAGGCTCTCCTGATGCCGTCCCGGCGAGTCGTAAGCGGCGGCGGTCTCGGTCCAAGTGGCAAGTCGGGGTTCGGCAGCGGACCCGGCGGCCGTTGGAAGCTCGGCCTGTTTGTCGTTGGCGGCATGGCGATCGGTGTTTTTGGCCTGCTGTTTCTCGGCGCCCGTGAGCTGCGCCAAGCAACCCGCACGGCCTATGCCTACTTCGACGAGGCGCTGACCGGCCTCGAAAAGGGCTCTTCGGTGAAGTTCCGAGGCGTCACGGTTGGGGTCGTTGAGCGCATTCGTTTTGCCAGCGACAAAAAGCACCTCGAAGTGCAGGCTGCGCTCTTTGACGACACGCTGAACGATCTCGGGCTGTCGGCAGAAAACTTGGAGAGCGAAGACGGCTTGCTGCAGCGACTGCGCGCACAGGTCGTGATGTCGTGGGTGACGAGCACGGC
>JBGCDH010000050.1:0-18682 GCA_045105235.1 Planctomycetota bacterium
TGTGATGGCAGAGGCGCCCCCGCGCGATCTGCGACTGCCGTCGGCCGAGGAGTTCTCGACCGACCTGATGCTGCATCTGTCGTTTCGCGAAGAAGCCGTCGACTTCAAGGTGCGCGCCATCGAGATCAGCAAGGCGCGCCATCAGTACTACTACCGCGGCACCCATCACTTCTCGATCGCCGGCCGCGGCATCACGCGCGACGTCTACTTGGGCGCCCGCAACGAACGTGGCCCCGGCATCCACATCTACCCCTCGGTGGCAGCGCAGCTGTCGATGGCACGCGACCATGCCCAGTTTGCCGTGCCCTCGCGCGGCGACCGCCCCATCGAGCTCGGCCACCCCGACCTGGACCGCGCGTTTCTCGACGGCAGCGGCCCGACGCGCCATTCCTCGACGATCCTGCTGGCCGAACCCGGCACCCGCGCAACGTTCCTGGCGCTGCGCTTCCTGGCCAAAGGACTGAGCCGCGGCGAGCGGGCGCTGTTCGTCTCGACGCGCGAAGACCGCGACGCCATCCGCCGCATTTGCCAGCGCGAGCCGGAGCTTGCCATCTGCCTCGACCAGAACGGTCGCTTCGCCGACGGCTTCCGCGTCGTCTATCTGCACCCGGAGTTCATCGCACCGGGCAAGTTCACGTGGGATCTGATCCGGCTCGCGCAGGGCGGGCACACGCACGATGACGCGGCGCAGCCGGTGGCACGTCTGGCGTTCGACAACATCTTTCGACTGCGCGATCGTTTCCCGCTGATCCAAGACCAGCGGTTCCTGATCGCCGCCCTGCTCGACATGCTGCGCTACGAGGGCATCACGCCGCTGCTTGTCGATATGACCCCGCCGACCGGCGGCGAACTCGGCACTGCCTTCGACCCCTCGCAGTATCTGGTCGGCTTCGACAACGTGCTGCACCTCTACTTTGACCGTTCGCAGCAAAGCGCGCGTTCGTTCTTCCGGGTGCTCAAGTCGGTCGGCAACGACTATGTCGGCGATCCCGTATCCATCGATTGGCGGCGAAGCGCCCCCACTTCGGAACCGTCGTCGGCAGCGGACACGGCAACCCCAGATGCCGAGCCATAAGCAGCTCCGCGAGCCTCCCCGCGGGCAGACTCACGCATCAGCCTGCATCTGTCGGAATCACACCCCTAGAGTTCGCGGCAACAGCCCACTACCCTTGTTGCTGGACATTGGTCCACCCCCACCATGCAGAATACCCCCACCGTTTCGCTCCTCGCGGTCACCCTCAGCTCGTTCCTCGCCGCCCCGCTGCTAGCGCAAGAAGGCTCAAACTTCCAGGAAGAATCTCGCTACCAAGACAGCCCGAGCTTTGAGGATCGAATGGCAGCGCGCGACAGCGTGCTCTACGGCAAACTCGGCTTCGACGTGGCGAGCCAGTACTTTTTCCGCGGCATCCAGCAAGAGAACCAGGGCCTGATCTTTCAGCCTTGGATCGAGCTCGGCGCCGACATCTGGCAAAGCGAAGACGAAGAGCAGGACCTGCGCTTGGTCTTCGGGCAGTGGAACAGCACGCACAACGGCCCGAGCGCTCCAGCTGGCGCCGTCTGGTACGAGAGCCGCTTCTACGCAGGCCTTGAGAGCCGGCTCGCCGAGCGCTGGTACGCCGGCGTGCGACTCAACTTCTACGCCAACCCCAACGGTGCTGGCCTGATTTCGGTGCCGGGTGCCGGGGCCCGCAACATCACCGAGTGGCAGTTCACGACCCGCTTTGACGACACGGGACTGTTCAGCGAGGACTTCAGCCTGCAGCCCTACGCCCTGCTCGCGATCGAGGCCAGCGGCCAGCGCGACTTCGGCAACGACGACGGCGTCTATCTGGAGCTCGGCATCAAGCCCGAATGGCAGATCACCGAACTCGCCGAAGCACCGGTCACCCTGTCGGTGCCCGCTCGCATCGGCCTCGGCCTCAAGGACTACTACGAGCGCCCGGGCGTGGGCGGCGACAGCGACGTGCTCGGCTTCCTGCAGGCCGGCGCGGTCGTGGACGCACCGCTCAACTTCCTGCCCGCGGCGATGGGCCCGTGGCAGGGCCATGCCGGCCTGCACCTGCTGGTGCTCGGCGACAACAACGAGAACCTCAACGGAGGCGACACCGTGGAGATCATTTTCGAGTTCGGCATGTCGACGTCGTTCTAGACCTCCATGGTTGAGCCTGGTCCGACAGACTCAGCCAAGAAGCCTCGCAACGCTTCGCTGAGCGCGGCCCAAATCGTCGGAGAAACACACCCGGCGATGCTTCTCCCGGCAGCAAACCGCCCCCCATGGTCGCAGACTGGGATCTTGCGGGGACGACATCGAGGGCGCACATCGCGCGGGTTGCCCACATCCGCAGCGCTCCCTAGGCAATGTGCCTGACGGTGCCCGGCCGCTCGGCATACGCCGCATCGAGTCCGCCCGAGGGCACAGGCACTTACGCGCGCCTCGTCGCAGCGCGGTGACGCCGATCAGCCGGGCACCCTGCGCACCGGCTCCAGGTCGCCGTAGGTGCGAACCCTACGGCGACTGGGGTTGATCCAGCGTGCAACGAACGCACACCGGCGGCGCGCACGAAGGAGACCTCAAGCCATGCCGGCAATGGCGACGATTGCGCTCCTTGCCCAGGAGGAGACCCGTGCAGCTAGCCACGCCACCAGCCGATCCGACACGCGCAGAGCGCAAGCTCTCGGTGTTGCTCATTGAAGACGAGTTTGTCGACGCCAAGATCGTCGAACGAAACCTGCGCACGCAGGCATACGGCGTCTTCGCCGTGCAGCGGGTCGACAGCCTACAGGCCGCGGAATGGGAGTTCTCCCAGCGCAACTATGACGCGGTATTGCTCGACCTCAGCCTTCCAGATGGCAGCGGAGCCAAGCTCGTCGAACGCTGCCTCGCGACGGCGCCCGAAACGCCGATCGTCTGCCTGACTGGCAACATCGACGAGCATGTCGCCATCGAAGCCACCCGGCTCGGAGCCGAGGACTACCTGCTCAAGGACGACTGCTCGCCGCGCATGCTCGTCAATGCGCTCAAGCTCGCGACCGAACGAGCGCGCCTTCGCCAGGACCTGCGCCGCGCGCACGAGCAGGAAAACCAGCTGAAGGATCGCTTCTTGTCGCACGTCAGCCACGAGATGCGCACCCCGCTGACCGCCATCCTGCAGTTCGTCACGATCCTGCGAGACGGCCTCGCCGGCGAGGTCAACGACGACCAGGCGCGCTACCTGGACATCGTGCATCGCAACAGCGAACAGCTGAAGCGCATGATCAGCACGCTGATGGACGCAACTCGCTGCCAGCACGGCAAGCTGCGCTGCATGCCCACACGCACGCGTTTGGAGCAGGTAATCGAAAGCGCCGTCACCAACCTCGAAGGCAAGGCCCAAGGCAAGGGCGTCGCGCTGTCCTGGCAGGCCGAAGCCGGCCTACCCGATGCCATCGCCGACGCCGGCCGCATGGAACAGGTCATCGTCAACCTGCTGGAGAACGCCATTAAATTTACGCCAAAGGGGCAGGCCGTTCGCGTGCACCTCGGCGCGTCTCCCGAAAGCGACGAAGCGCTCTGCATCACCGTCGAAGACGAAGGCTGCGGCGTTGCCGAAGACCAGCTCAACAAGGTCTTTGATCGGCTGTTCCAAGATGACCGCCGTGACATCAGCCGGCAGGGCCTCGGCCTCGGGCTGCACATCTGTCGCGAGATTCTCGAACTCCACGGTGGCAGCATCCACGCCGAACGCCGCCAGCCCAACGGCACCCGCTTTGTGGCAACCGTGCCGGCCTACCAGCTGGCTCGACGCGTGCAGCGCATGCATGCCTGCCTGCCACAAGCACATGACGATTCCAACCCGCAGGGCATTGGCGCGATCGTCCTGACGCTGCGCGCAACGGCCAGCTTGGCGCGCGCCAAAGGCCTCGAACACATCCTGCAGCAAGCCATCGACGTCGTCGCCGACAGCCTCGACGGACCTTATGACTGCGTGCTGCCGGTGCGCCGGTTCGATCGCGACAACTTGGCGATCGTCGGCCTCACGCTCGGATCGACGGCCGACACCACCCGGATCGTACAGCGCTTGACCCGCGATCTAGCGGACCAGCCAGAGATCCGACGATCGGGCGCCAGCTGCGAGCTGCGCAGCCACTGGCATCCGCAGTCCCGCGCAAGCGCTGGCCTCGACCCCGCCAGCCCGAACGAAACCGGATCCGATGCTGCCGGCGCAGGCGCAGGCACCCCCGCCGCGATCGCGCAAGCCATCGAGACATTCAGCCAAGGAGAGACCGTATGAACCCCAAGCCTCGCGTTCTGATTCTCGAAGACGACCCGGACATCCGTCTCGGCTGGTCCCTCTACTTAAAACGCAGCTTTGATTGCGTGCAGGCAGAAGACAGCATCAGCGGCCTGCAAATGGCACGACAGCTTCAGCCCGACGCCATCGTGCTCGACCTCGGGCTCCCGGGAGGCGACGGGCTGCAGTTCTTGCAGCGCCTGCGCGACATCCCGGAGTTGGCCGATACGCCCGTACTCGTTTGCAGCGGGCGCGATGCCAGCTTCAAGGAAAAGGCCCTGGCGGCGGGCGCCCAAAAGGCGTTCCAAAAGCCCATGCGCCTCGAGACGCTGCACGAGTCGCTGCGCGACATGGTCGCCGGACCGCGCAAGGCGCACCGCCAGGTCTTGATCGTCGAAGACGACCAAGACGTGCGAGAAGCGCTCGCCGTGCGGCTTCGGGCCCTCGACTTCTCGGTTGCGGAAACGTCAGACGGCACGTCGGCACTGGTGCAGGCGCGCAAGCTCAAGCCGGACCTGGTCGTGCTCGATCTCAGCATTCCATGCGGCGATGGCTACACGGTGCTGGAGCGCATGCGCTCCAGCGCGGACCTGCACGAGACCCCGGGGATCGTGCTGAGTGCGCAGGAGCCCACGACGGCAAAAACCAAGGCGCTGCGCGCTGGCGCCAACGACTTCCTGCAGAAACCCGCTTCGGACGCACAGCTCGTAGAAAGCGTGCTGGCGGTGATCTGATGCCGCCCATGCTGACGGCGCCGACAAGGCAAGCTAGCGCCCTTGGCAGCGTTCTCATTGTCGAAGACGACGATGACACGCGCAATGCGCTGCAAATCAGCCTGATGGCCGCCGGCCATTTCGTGTACCTCGCATCCGACGGCGAAGAAGCATCGCGCGCCGCTAGACTCGCGCAACCGGACGTCGTTTTGCTCGACCTTGGCCTACCGGGAAAAGGCGGCCTGCAGATCCTCCCAGATCTCCAGCGCGTCGCCCCCAAATCCAAGATCGTCGTGCTGAGCGCGTTTGACGAGGCGCGATGCTCGCCGGAGGCAATGCACCACGGGGCGGCACTCTACCTAGAGAAGCCGATCGGCCGCACTCGCCTGCTGGACGCGGTGCGCGCCGTTAGCGAAACGGTCTAGTCTCGTGTAGTGCATCTGATATGCGCGGCATTCTGCGGGCACGAAGACGCCCGTCGCGGCGTCGCTGCTCCTCGGCAGACAGGCTCCTCGGCAGACAGGCTCCCCGGCAGACAGGCTCCCCGGCAAACAGTATGGAACATGCCTTCGTCCGCAGCTGGCTCGTCTCTTCGCGAGACGCAGGTGTGGACGTGTGCTCCAGCGGGTGTCGCCAGCGATCGATAGACCGACGCAAGGCGGGAGAGGAACGAAGTCGGCAGAACCGAAAGCACCTGAGACAGGTTATGACGGCACTGCTTGAAAACGGGGCGGCGGCAGCGAGCGCCACGCAAACTTCACCGAACGAACTCGACCTACGCGGTCTTCGTCATTGGCAGTCTTCGACGCCGCCCAGCGTTCTGATCATGGAGGACGACGAAGATCTCCAGGAAGGCTGGCGGGTGTTCCTGCGGCACTACGGCTACACGGTGCGGTCTTCCTCCGATGGCCGGCAGGGATTCGAAGAGGTGGTCCAGGATGCTCCTGATGTCCTGCTGCTAGATCTCGGCCTGCCGGGCATGCACGGCCACAAGGTGCTGCACCAGCTTCGCATGCACGAACAGGACAGCCGCATCATCGTGGTGACGGCAGAGCATTCCGCCGACAATCATCAGCGGGCGATGCGCCTCGGCGCGCACGCCGTGCTGGCCAAACCGCTCGATCCCAACCTGCTGCTCGGCACCATCGAACGCTTGCTCGACGAGGGCTGAGCAAGCGCTCGATGCTGCGGCGGCCACGGTCCGGCTAGGCGTCGAACAAAACGATTGTCGCGATGGCCTCTTGGGCCTCCGCCGCACGAGCCACCGGCACCAGGATGTGGTCATGGCACGCACCTGCCAGCACGTTGCATGCGATGCCGTGCGCGGCGAGCTTGCCGGCAACGCGAGCGGTAATGCCAATGGCCTCGAGCGAGGTCTCGAGCCCCAGCGTGAGCCAAGCGCACTCGAGCAAGACCGACAGGCCCGCAGCTTGGGCGCGCTCCAGCGGCATCACCAGCGTCCAGCCCTCCGCTTCGCGGACCATCGCCTCGACTGCGAGAGCCTCGCAGTCGAGAGCCAGCGGCCCGCCTTGCACCGACACGACGGCGAACACGCCCTCGCGGCGCCGCGGCTGCAGCGCGCTCACGCCTGCTTGCGACCGGCGACGATCGCGTCAACGACCTGCGGTTCGGCAAGCGTCGAAGTGTCGCCGAGCTGATCGAGCTGCCCTTCGGCAACCTTGCGCAAGATCCGGCGCATGATCTTGCCGCTGCGCGTCTTTGGCAGCCCGCTCACGACCTGCACCAGATCGGGTGCCGCGATCGGGCTGATCACACGGCGCACCTGCTGCTTGAGAACCGCTTCGACTTCTTCTGCCGCGACGCCATCGGCGGGCTGCCCGGCGATGACGTAGGCGTAGACGCCCTGCCCCTTGATGTCGTGCGGAAAGCCGACCACGGCCGCTTCGGCACAAAACTCATGCGCAACCAACGCGGACTCAATCTCGGCGGTGCCCAAGCGGTGGCCCGACACGTTGAGCACGTCGTCAACACGCCCCGTGATCCAGTAGTAGCCGTCCGCGTCACGGCGGCAGCCGTCGCCGGTGAAGTAGAGGCCCGGATACATCGAGAAGTAGGTCTGGTGGAAGCGCGCGTGGTCGTCGTAGATCGTGCGCGCCTGCCCCGGCCAGCTGCCGGCAAGGCACAGGTTGCCGCTGACGTCGTTGCCGTGCAGCTCTTGGCCCTGATCGTCGACGAGCACCGGCCGCACGCCAGGCAGCGGGAACGTCGCCGAGCCCGGCTTGCACGGCGTGGCGCCGGGTAGCGGCGACATCAGAATACCGCCCGTCTCCGTCTGCCACCACGTATCGACAATCGGGCATCGGCCTTCGCCAACGACGTCGTGGTACCACTGCCAGACCTCTGGATTGATCGGCTCGCCAACCGAACCGAGCACGCGGATGCTGTCGCGCTTGTGCTTCCGAACCGGCTCATCGCCAAGTCGAATCAAGGCGCGCAGCGCCGTTGGTGCCGTGTAGAAAATCGATGCCTGCACATCATCGCAAACCTGCCAGTAGCGACTGGCGTCTGGATAGAGAGGCGTCGACTCGAACAGCACGGTCGTGGCGCCATTGCACAACGGACCGTAGACGATGTAGCTATGGCCGGTAATCCAGCCGACGTCGGCGGCGCAAAAGTGCACGTCGCCATCGTGCCAGTCAAAGACCAGCTCGTGCGTGTAGGACGCGTAGGTCAGGTAGCCGCCGGTCGTATGCACCTGGCCTTTGGGCTTGCCGGTTGAGCCCGACGTGTAGAGCACGAATAGCGCATCCTCGCTATCCATCCACTCCGCGGGACAGAACGCCCGCTGCCGCACCAGTTCTTCGTGCAGCCAGTGATCGCGCCCGGCACGCATGTCGACGGCCGTCTCGGTGCGCTGTGCGACCAAGACCGTATGCACCGAATCGATGTCGGCAGTGGCCGCATCCACGGTTGGCTTGAGCGGAATCGTCTTGCCGCCGCGCAGCCCCTCGTTGGCCGTCAAGACCACCCGACAGTCCGCATCGACGATGCGATCACGCAGCGCTTCGGCGGAGAATCCGGCGAAGACCACCGAATGCACCGCACCAATGCGCGCACAAGCAAGCATGGCGTAGACGGCCTCGGGCATCATCGGCAGGTAGATGCAGACGCGATCGCCCTTGCGGACGCCAAACTTCTTCAACACATTGGCAAGCCGGCAAACATGCTCGTGCAGCTGCCGGTAGGTGATGTGTTCGTAGTTGCCGGGCTCGTCCTGCACCCAAAGCAGCGCCGTCTGCTCGGCACGATCCGTCAGGTGACGATCGATGCAGTTGTGCGCGGCGTTGAGTTTGCCGCCGAGAAACCACGCGATCTCGGCCTGGTCGAAGTCGACACGCTGCGCGCGTTCGAATCCGTGAAACCAGTCCAAGCGCCCCGCCTGCCGCCGCCAAAAGCCCGAAGGGTCCTCCAACGACTCCCGGTAGATCTGCTGGTAGTGCTCAAACGAGCGCACGTGCGCGCGGCGCGCGACGTGCTCTTTGGCGGGAACAATGGAGTCGGCCATAGCCTTATGGTGAAGAGCGAAAGAGGAATGGGCCCGGGCAGGAAGACGGTCCACTCGAGACCAACAGCGTCGAGCGGGCGGCGGCGCGCGCGATCGATCGCGCGCTCGGTCAGGCCGGGCGCGCTAGAAGGAGCGCACCCAGTTGAGCAGCGTGCGGACGGCAGTGCCGCTGGCGCCGCTGGTGTAGTAGTCCTTGGCCAGGCAGCCATAGGAAGCGCCCGCGATATCGAGGTGTGCCCACGGCGTGTCGCCGGCGAAGTAGCTGAGGAAGGCACCCCCGGCCGTCGAACCATTGCCGTGCGCGGGCGAATTGATGTTCGCCAGGTCGGCAAACTTGCTCTTCACCTGATCCTTGTGACACTGCCACAGCGGCAGCTGCCAGAGCGGCTCGTCGGCGGCGTCACCGCAGTCGATCAGAGCATCGATCACGTCCTGGTTGTTGCCCATGATGCCCGCCATCTCGTGGCCAAGCGCAACGACCACGGCGCCGGTCAACGTCGCCAAATCGCACATCTGTTCGGGCGCGTACTGCTTTTTGGCGTAGCAGATCGCATCGGCCAACACGAGCCGGCCTTCGGCGTCGGTGTTGAGCACTTCGATGGTCTGTCCATCCATCGCCGTGACCACATCGCCTGGCCGCTGAGCATCCGCGTCGGGCATGTTCTCGGCGGCGGCGATCACGCCGATGATGTTCTTCTTTGGCTTATGCGAGCCGATCGCGCCGTGCTTCAACGCGTGGAAGAGCCCCATCACGGCACCCGCGCCGCACATGTCGTAGCGCATCTCATCCATGCGCCCGGCTGGCTTGATGCTGATGCCGCCGCTATCGAAGGTCAGGCCTTTGCCGATGACGGCGACGTTGCCCTTGGCTCCTGGCGTCTTGTATTCAAACACGATCAGCTTGGCTGGCTGCTTGCTGCCGCGCGACACGCCGAGCAGCGAGCCCATCTTTAGCTGCTTCATCTTGGCTTCGTCGAGCACCTTGACCGCGAGCCGACCGCCGGCCAGGCGCTTGGCGGCCTGCGCCATGGTGGTCGGCGTCAGCAGGTTGGCCGGCTTGTTCTCAAGGTCGCGCGCGAATCGCGTGCCCTCCGCCCCCAGAGCGCCGAGCTTGAGTCCGCGTGCGAACTCGGCGTCCGCACGCTTATCGAGACCATGTGCCGCAACCACCGCGCGCTCGGCCTTGCGCTTTTCCGGCCGCTTCTGCGCCGGCTTTTCATAGCGGTAGGCGCCGAGCACGAGCCCTTCGGCGATCGCCATGCCGGCCTTGAGTGGCCCCGCTTCCTTGATGGCGGTTGCCGGCACGATCAGCGCGAACTCGCCAACCTCGTGAGCGGCCGCGCGCGACTGCGCAACCGCCGCAGCGCGGCGCAGTTTTTCCGAATCGATGTCGGCCGCTTTGCCAAGACCGACCGTGCCCAGCCGACGGAACTTCGAGCCCTTTGGCTGGTGGAAGACGGCGGCGGCCCGAAATCCGGACTTGAGGTCGCCCGTAGCCTTTGCGGCCTGCAGCGCCGCGGCGACTGCATCCCCCGCGTCGTAGCGGCCATCAGGAACGAGCACAAAAACGGCGTCGCCGCGACTGGCAGTCGCAGCACCGGCATGGCGAAGCTTCATAGGCGCACTTTTTTAGCGCCCGAACCGCGCCAACACCAACGCACACTGCGCGAAGGCCGCCCGCCAACCCTCGGCAAACGCCGGCGAGCCAAGCCGACAGGCTCCTTGCATCCCCCGAGCTATTCGCCGCTCGGGCCGTCCGAAGCGGCCGACTTGTTCTCTCCTGACTTGTTCTCTGCCGACTGGTTCTCTCCCGATTTGGGCAGCTCCCCGACCCAGCGCTCGCCTTCGCCATCGACCAGCTTCTCGCGTTTCCAAATCGGGACCTCATCCTTGAGGCGATCCATCAAGAAACGACACGCATCGAACGCCGGACCGCGGTGCGGAGACGCCACCACAACAACAACCGTCGCCTCGCCCACCGGCACTTCACCGAGACGATGCACGACGCGCGCCCGCGTGATGGGAAAGCGGCGGATGGCCTCTTCGAACAAGCCGCACATGACGCGCTGCGCCATCTCCGTGTAGGTCTCGTAGCTGAGCGAAACCACTTGCTTGCCTTCGTTGTGGTTGCGGGTCGTGCCGGCAAACGTCACGACGGCCCCATCGCGATCGGTGCGGCACTCCTCCTCGAGCGCCCGCGGATCGATGACGTCGTGCACCAGATCGAACCGGTAGAGCTCGCGGCTGCCCGACCCCCCGCTGATCGGCGGGATGAAGGCCACTTCGTCGCCATCCTGGAGCTCGGTCTCCGGGCGCGCATAGTCCCGATTGACCGCGAACGCGACCGGAATGCGCAGCAGCTTCTCGTGCTGCTCACCCAGCTTCTGCCGCATGCCGTCTACGGTGGTGCCGCTCGGCAACGTCATCGTAAGCCGTTCGCTACCGAGCGTCTCGCGCACGGCAGCGAAGCAGCACAGGGTGACCTGAATGGAGGAGTCGGTTTCGACCATGCGCCCATTCTGCCGAGCAAGTGGCCCCGCGCGCCATGCCCGGACCAGATTCCTCGATACCAACGACATTTCCCGGGCTAACGTGCCGATACAGCCCCTCTCTCCAACGATTCGATGCGCAAAACATCCTACCTCGCGGCCTTGGCTCTCTCCGTTCTAGCTCCTTCTGGCGGCCTGCTGGCCCAGTGGGCAGAGCAGACCCCGACCCTCGCTCCCGGCATGCGTCGCGCAGGCGCCATGGCGTTCGACCCCGCCACCAATCGCCTGATGATCTACGGCGGCATCCGGGCAACCCCCGGCCAGATCCTGTCCGAGTGCTGGGCCTACAACGGTATCTGGATTCCCGTCGCCAGCACGGCGCCCGGACGCTGGGGCCACACGATGGTCACGGACACCACCAACAGCCGCATCCTGACCTTCGGCGGTCGATCGCCAACTCTCGGCAGCCTCGCCAACGACCTGCAGGAGTGGGACGGCGCGAGCTGGTCGCCCATCGCCACCACCAGTGCCCCGAGCCCACGCTTTCTGTACGGCATGGCCTACGACTCCAACCGCGATGTCGTGGTGCTGTTCGGCGGGCGCACCGCGACCGGCGTGAACAACGAGACCTGGGAGTTTGACGGCACCGACTGGACGCAAGCGACTCCCGGCAGCAATCCCGCGCCGCGCGAGGAGATGGGCATGGTGTTCGACGAGCAGGCCGGCACCGTCATCCTGTTCGGCGGCTGCGACGCCGACACCGGCACGGTCTACGGCGACACCTGGACCTACGATGGCAACAACTGGGTCGACGCCTCCCCGCCAACGGGGCCGTCGCCGCGCTTCCGTGGCGCCATGGTCTACGACAGCGACCGGAGTCGCTCGGTCTACTTTGGTGGCTACGACAACACCAACACGTTTGACGAAACGTTCGAGCTGCTGAGCGGCCAGTGGATCGAAGTCAACGCCACGACTCCCCCGACCAACGTCACCGAGAACTACCACGCCTACGACCCGCAGCGCGGCGTCACCGTCGTCTTTGGCGGCTTCGGCAGCTCGTTCAACAAGGATACGTGGGAATACACGGGCGACCCGGGCGGCCTCTTCAGCCTCTACGGCCAACCCTGCCTGATCGGCGGCACCGATGAGCCGAGCCTCAGCGGCACGTCCCCGACCATCGGGCAGACTCTCGCCCTCTCGATCGGCAACTTGGGCACGTCGTTCGGCGTCTTGGTCACGCTTGGCCTATCGGATCAGACATTCAACGGCGCGCCCCTGCCACTGGACCTAGGGGCCTTTGGACTGCCGGGGTGCGGCCTGCTGGCCAGCGCCGACTTCACCGATCTGGCGCCCGCAGCCAGCGGCAGCGTCAACTACGCGCTGGCAATTCCGTTCTCGCCGTCGCTGCTGTTTTCGTCCGTCTACGTGCAGGGGCTGACGCTGGATGCGACCCTGAACCTGTCGGGCGCAACCCGCGGCGGGCGCGCCCTGATCGCCAACTAGCCGCGAAGGGAGGCGCGCCACTGGGTTACCGCGCCACTGGGTTACCGGGCCACTGGGCTGCCGGGCCACTGGGCGGGCTGCCGAGCCGCTGGGCCACTGGGCTGGCGGCCGCGCGACTGCCAGCCGACCTGACTGCCAGCCGACCTCCCTAATGGCCGACTTCCTACTGGCCGACTCGGACGGCTTGCGCGCGCGTCAAACCGATACGCGACTCGGCGAGCAAGCCCTGGAAGTAGAAGTCCTGCCCAATGAGGTTGCTCTGCACGGGCAAGGTCAAAGCGATGGTCGCGGCGCTACCGGCGAAGACGGGACCGGTAAGCAGGCCGTCGATCGTGCCCAGCAGCACCTCACCGGGCATGCCGGCGACCATGCCAAAGTTCGGCAGCGCGGTGCCGCACGGATACGCCGCATCGGGGCTCGTCGACATGGCGAGGCCCGTCAGCGCGGGCGTCGGAAACAGGCCGGTTGGGTCGTCGATGGCAAACTGCAGCGTTTGGCCGAGGCGGGGAGTGCCGCTCACGGCAAGGGACTGGGCCGGGTTTTGGCAGCCGTAGGCGAGGGTGCCGCGAAGACGTTCGATCGTGAACGTGCCGATCGTCGTCGGGCCAAACGCGAACGGGCCAGCCGCCGTGGCGACCATGGCGATCGGATCCTGTGGCGACGTGTTTTGGTTGGAGGAGTTGTAGGAAACCCCGCTGTCGGTTCCCGAGTCGTAGACGACGGCGGGCAGCGTCAGGCCGTCGACCCAGGCGTCGTTCTGGATCAGCTCGAGACCGTGCACACCAACAAACCAATCGGGGCTCGGCGCAACCATGGTGACGAGCGAAAGCTGCGGGAACGCGGCGTCGACCGTAAAGGTGACGCTGAGCTGGCCCGGGGAGTTGGCGAGGGCGCCGGCGCCGCCAAAGTTGAGCGCCTGGTCGGCGTTGCCAGCCGCAATCTGCTGGTTGACTTCGTTGACGAGCAGCGACGTGCCGCCGGTCTCGGCCATCTGCTCGATGCCGGAGCTAGCGAGTCCGCCCGGCTCCCAGAATACAACGCTGTCAGAATGCGTCCCGCCGACAAACGGCGAGTAGTGCGGGTTGAACGGAAACTGGCTTGGGTGCGTCTGGACGCTCCAGGTGCTTTGGAACGTCAGGCGGTAGGTGGCCGTGCCCTCTTGGGCAAAGGCGGGCGCTGCGAGAAGACTGCTGACGAGCAGCGGTAGGAAACGAATGCGCATAGGGTCGTGTGGGGACAGTCGTGTGGAGGCAGTGCGGAGCAGGCCGAAGGTTACGGCGGCTAGCCGGTTCGAGCCGCGAGATTGCCGAAAAGGAAACCTGCGAATCGGGCATGGACCGGCCTGAGCAAACCGCAACGTTCGATGGAGTCGCGCGTCCTACGCGCCGTTCGGCGCTGCGTTGCGTCGTTCTCGCAACTTTTCCGAACAGCCCCTAACAGCGGCGCATTGGGCCGGCTCCCGGACCGCCGGAACTACGACGGGCCGAGACGCCGCAGGACTTCCGCACGGCCAAGCCCGTGGGCAGCTGCCAGCCGGCGCAGTTCGTCGTCCTCGGGGCGGGCCGCTACGGCACCGCTCGGCAGTCGGGCAACCTTGTAGCGCACCTGGCCCATGGCCGTCTCACGCACTTCGCTCCAGCGCTCGAGCACGCTTCGGGTCACGCGATGGCGCCTCACGCCGAGCGAGGAGGAGTCCTCGAGCAGCAGCTTGGTCAGAGCCGCGCTGCGCGCATCGTCGCAGAGCACGGTCACGAGCAGCCCGGGCCGCCCCTTCTTCATGGTGACTGGCGTGGCGAACGCGTCGACGGCACCACGCGCCAGCGCGGCCTCCAACAGCCAGCCGACCTGTTCCCCCGTTGCCGTGTCGAGCTGGCACGAGAGCTCGATGAGATCGGTCGGGGACGACGTCGACCCAGCCGCTGCACCGACCTGTTCTCCGAGCGTGACGCGCAGCAAGTTCGGCACCTGCGCATCGTCGCGCGTGCCGGCGCCGTAGCCAATCGACTCCGCCACCATCTCGAGCGGCTGATCGAAGCCATCGCCGAAGACCTTCAGGAGGGCGGCACCGGTCGGCGTCGTTCGCTCGCCGCGCAGTCCACCCGAACGAACCGGAATGCCGCGCAGGAGCTTCGCGGTCGCCGGAGCCGGCACGGGCAGCAGGCCGTGCGCAGCCTGGACGGTTCCCGAACCGACGGCGATGCCGTTGGCGTAGAGCCGTTCGATGCCGAGCAGATGCGTCGCCAGGCATGCGCAGACGACGTCGACGATGGTGTCGGCAGCGCCCACTTCATGAAAATGCACGTCGTCGATCGTGGCCCCGTGCGCATCGGCTTCGACTTCGGCGATGGCGCGGTAGACGGCCATGCAGCGCTCGCGTACGGCGTCCGGCAGGCTCGCCCCCGCAACAATGCGTTCGATGTCGCGGAGCCGACGGTGCTCGTGACCGCCATCGCCCCCCGCCGCCAGCCGCACGCCCGCATGCTGGCCCACGTCGAGCAATTCAAATCGGCCCTCGTCGGGCACGCCGCCCACTTCGACCTGGAAGTGCGTGCCGCGCAGACTCGACCGCAGCACGCCTTTCCGCCGGATCTTCACGCCGGGCAAGGCCAGTGACGAAACCGCGTCGACGAGCGGCTCAAACGGCGCCCCCGCATCGAGCATCGCCCCGACCCACATATCGCCAGCGACCCCCGACCAGGCATCAAGAACAGCAATTCGCATGGCGGGAACTCGGCAAGTTGAAAGTCAGGCGGAGAAAAGTAGCCAGCGCGGAACGCGCTTTGCTGTTCGCGGGACGCGCTTTGCGACAGATGGAATGCGGCGGCTCGCCAACGGACCAAATCCCGGTGTGAAGCCGACGATCGATCCGTTCGAGCGGTGTCGCTGCGCGGTGTTCTACCGCGGACCCCCACGCGTTTGCCAGCATCGGCCCGCGCTCTACGGCCTATCGCATACTACACTCCCTAGACAACCTCCAAGAGACGACCTGTTATGCCCCTCCCCACTGCCAACGACCACCCACCGCTCTGGATCTGGTTGCCTGGCAACACATGGCAGGTGGCCAAGAGCAGGATTGCCAAAGCCGGGGCCCGCGCGGCTGCCGCCTTGGCCGCGCCCCTGATGCTTGCGGTGCTTCATGTCGCCCTCGCACCGAGCGTTTGCGCGCAGCGCGGTCCGGCGAGCGCTATCGAACAGTTGATCACCAACGACGCCGCAGCCCGCCTGCAGGATCGCGATCCGACGATCCGAGGCGAAGCCGCGCTGCTGGTCGGCGCCGCAGCCGCCGCCGAATCGCACGCGGACTCGACGGGCTTCGCAGCGGGCGCCGCCGCCAGGTCCACTGGCTTTGACGCGGCGCAGGAGCAGCTTCTGCTGGAGATGGCCCGCCAGCCCGAACCCGAGGCTCGCCACCGCGCCCTGATCGCCCTGGGCTTGTTCGGCTCACCGGCCGCCATCCAGCATCTCGAAAACATCCTCCACACCGTCGCGGGCCGCAGCAGCGACAGCGGTGTGCTGGCCGCCTACGCACTCGGCATGGCCGATCCCGCGCGTGCCGGCACCGGCCCGGCTCGCACGCTGTCGCTGTTTCCGCGCGGCAGCTGGAAAAAGCAGCATGACGCTCTGACGGCGCTCCTGCTGGGCCTCGCACACACCGGGGTCATTCGCGAGAACGCACGCGGCGAACTCGGCTCGCTGCGGCGCCTGTTCGACAACGATGCCAACCGCGCGCCCGCGGTGCGCGGGCTGCTGCTCGACCTGATGCTGCCGATCGACAGCTCGTGGTCTGCCGACGAACTCTGCAACACCCTGCGACGCGGCAGCGAACAAGAGCAGCTCGCCGTGCTCAACTGGCTCGCACGGCGCCCCCCACCGCAGCCAACGCAGCCAGCAAGCAGCCCGCCCAACGAGGATCTGCGCGAGATGCTGGTCGGGATCGCCAAACGCGATCAAGACTCCCGAATCCGCACCCGTGCGCTGCGTGCGCTCACCCGGATCGGATACCTGCCGGCACTCGACCTTGCCGCTCGCTCGCTCCGTCGGCAGAGCCCGGCCGAATGCGCGCAGGGTCTCACAACGATTTTCGCCATCGGCGGAGCAAGCGCGAGAGGAGCGCTGGCGCAACACGTTCGTCAGGAGAAGAACGTGCTCAAGAAGGCCGCCCTACTCGACGCCTTCGCGGCCCCGCCGACGCCCGAGCTGCTGTCACACTGCGTGAAGCTGGCCATCGACGCAGCGATGCCGCTGAGGACCCGCGCCGCCGCCGCTCGATTGGTGGCACGCGGTGCACCCAGCCGGGCCGTGCCGCTGCTGCGCGACCTGTTCCGCAGCTGCGGCGAAGACGACGCCGCCGAGCTGGCATCGATCGCTCGCGCCCTGCAGCGCACCGAAGCCGAGCCGACCGAACTGCGACGCCTGCTACAAAGCCCCGCGACGCTGCCGAACCACCCGGCCCACTGGACGGCGCTGCTGCGCGCCGGCCATGCAGGCGCGCAGCGAGCCGTGCTCGAACAGCTGCAGGCAGCGGACGCACGTCCAGAACACGTCGCCACGGCCCTGCGCGCCTGGCGCAAGGCTGTCGTGCTGGCAGAAGCCGACCCGCGCGCCCCGGAGGTTGTGCGCCAGGCGCTACGCTAGCGCGGCCAAGAACACGGCCGCCGATAACACGGCCGCCAAGAAACACTGCGAGGCACAACGCTCAACGATCGAGAGCGGCGCGCACGCGGTCGGGCAAAGCCGACAGCGCCATCGCCATCGCAGCCACCAGCGCTTCGATGCTGTCGTCGGTCGCCGCTTGCACGACCTCGACCCGCGGCTCGCGGATCGGCAGCTCGGACGGCGCGGCCGGCGCAAGCTCAACCGCAATGCGCGCCATCGGCGGCGCGCTACTCTGCGGCAGGACCAGCTCGAACGCCGTCAGCTCCACGCGTACTTGGCCGATGCGTCCAGCATTGGAAAAACCGCCGCGCTCCAGCGCGACGCGCACCAGTTCGGCCGGTTCGCGCAGCCAGCGGTGGTCTTCGTCAAAGCGCACCTCGCGCGCCTCGATTCGCAGCTGCATGTCTTGGCGCACGTGCGCAGCCGCCACCACGCCGGTGATGGTCGCGCCCGCCCCGGCCGCGGCCGAAGGCTCCGCGCCGGCACCTTCGTTGGCCATCTCCAGCGGATCGAACCAGCGCACCGGCTCAGCAGGCGAACCCGTGGCCAAGCACGACGAGGCACAGGCTAGGCAGATGCACAGGGCAGCCGCGTGTCGTTTCGACGTTCGCATGCCCGCAGACTCTAACGGCCGGAACGGCGCAGCGGCGAATCGGTCGCGCCGCCAGATCGGCCGCGCAGCAAGGCCGCGGGATCGCGCTCAAGCAGGTTGGCCAGCCGTTCTACGGACTGCAGCGTGCGGTGCAGCTGCAGCAGCTCCTGGCGCAGATCCCGCTCGATGCCCTGCATACTGGTGGCGACCGCACCGGCGCTACCCCTCACCTGCGCGCCCAAACCGGCCGCGTCGACGCTGTCGATGGCAGCACGCGCATCACGGGCCAAATCGCGCCACTGCGCCAGCAGTTCGTGCAGCCCAGGCTGTTCGCTGCCCAAGGCAGCAGCCGTCGCGCCCACCGACTTCACGGCCGCCGTCGCCGCTGCGATCGTGCCTTGCTGCTCAAGCATATCGAACTGGCGTTCGACCTTGGCCAGCAGCGTCTGCGCCCGGCGCGAAACTTCGGGCAGGCGCGCCGCGGCCAGCTCCGTGCGGACAAGATCGACGACCTCGCGGGCGGCAGACGCCACCGCCGGCAGCTCGCGCAGCAGATCCCGGACCGAGGATTCCAGGCTCTTGGCGGTGCTCGGCACCGTGCGCAGCGTTGGGCCATCGCCGGGCACGGCAAACGGCAGCTGCTGGGAGCCGCGCGGAGGATCCGGAAAATAGTCGACCTGGATGAAAGCCGTGCTCGTCACCCACGACATCACGACCTGCGCGCGCAGTCGCTGCAGCAAGCCGTTTTCGCTCTCGAGGTTTTCTGCCGACAGCCCGAGATCGTTCAGCGTGTCGTCAAAAAGCACGGCCTGGACTTCGAGGTGCTTTTTGTCGCTGGCAAAACGAATGCGCTCAACGACCCCAACCGTGACGCCTCGGAACTTCACCGAAGAGCCCTTTTCGAGGCCGGTCAGCGCCTCGTCGAAGTAGGC